>JAKEER010000652.1 GCA_022616615.1 Acidobacteriota bacterium | reverse complement strand
TCATGGCTACCAAGACGACTGACTAGGGGCATGGGTAGCCACGATTGGCGTGCTTTTCGCCAATCGTGGGCCCGGCTACCTTAAGTTGACATCAATGCGCGGTGCTCCGCGTCCGTGTTGGGTTTACCGTCGCGGACGCGCAGCAGCGCGTCCCTATCCTTGATTTTTTTCACAGCTTCAGGTTCCCAAGGGGAGAGGGTTGTGCGAGGGTGTTGTGAGCGGGACGCCAGCATCCCGAGACCGCCCCTACCGCAACACTCGAATTACCGCAGCCTTCCGAGACTGAGTTTTGGGATCGATTTCGTCTTTGATGGTGACAGCCACGCGCTGCCCGGGCTTGAGGTCTTTGCCTTTCAGAATTTCTCCGGTGGTGCCAACGACGGTCGACTCCTTGGCGATATGGAGCGTTTGAGTGAGAATGAGTTGCTCTGACACCACCTGTTCCACAACGCCCTCGACGTCTCCGGGAAGAAAGCGTGGGGCCGTCGAAGCCCGCGAACTTTGCAACCCGCCCACCGGGCCTCTGACGCCGCCAGGGCGGCCCGTCGGCGGCACCCGGTTCTCGCGTCCCGGAGTGCCACCTCTGCCCCGGTCTTCGATGCCCGTCCCCGTCGGATCTCCCACGCCGCGCGGATATTTGCTTTCCGGGCCGCCATGGTCGGCGCCTTGAACAACACCGCCTCCGGTCGGCGTCTGCCGCAGACCCGATTCTGCAATCAGAAAGATGCGCCTTGTGTCGTAGGTTCCGTCGGGCAAAGTGCTCCCTTTGGCGTGAATCTGGTCGCCATTGGCCAACTGTTTGGCTTCCGCCACAGCACCAGGCAGCAGGCTCCAGGTGGCTTCCGACAGTTTCAGTTTTTGGCGGAGAGTGAACGTCTTTCCGCTGACGTCAGTCACCTGACCCACGCTTTCCCAGGTGTGGATGTTGTTTTTGAGCACGGCTTGCGAAGCAGCGTCAAGTGGAAGCATCACACCAGCCAGCAGAGCGAAGCAGAACAGTTTGTTCACGGGGTTGACCGAATAGAACTGAACAATATGAAACTTTGCAACGGGCCGTTGGGGCCCGGCGGCCTACGGCATCCAACTGCGGACGAGGACGTCCGCGCTTCCAGCAGGGCTCTGTGACCTACATTTCAAGCACAACAATCGTATCGATCGGGTCCAGAGCTTCCTTCGGCAGGTTGAAGACCAACCCTGCGCCGGTGTCAATGATGTCCACTTTCCGGCCCGTCTTGAGGAACTTGGCGCTGCGGATGATGCCGGGCATCTTGGGCAGCGGAAGCAGCGTGTCTTGCCAATCGAGGATGTGGAAATAAATCTTCCTGCCCCTCTGCGTCGTGACGCCCCACGGGCGTGGCGTGACGGGGCCACCGCGCGTTCCATAGATGCTGTCGCCATTCTGGTTCAACCACTCTCCCATGCTTTTGAGTTGCTGAACGAACTCTGGCTGGATTTTTCCATCCGGCATTGGGCCGATGTTCAAAAGGAAGTTCGCGTTGTGTCCGGCGGCGCGGATCAGATAGTGCAGCAATTCTTTGTGACTCTTAAACGACTTGTCGCTCTTGCTATACCCCCACGACTTGTTGATGGTCTCGCACGTCTCCAGCGGCAGGCTGCCGATTTCAGACTCTGCATTAAAACCAGCCGTATTAGCTCCCGGAAGATCTTTTTCGAACATTTGAAAATCTTCGCCTGCGAATGGCTTCCGATGATGGTTGTTGCCAATCAGTGCTTTGGGCTGCAGGTCATGAATCAGCTTGTAGGTCTTGTCCAGCCGCCAGTCTGCGTTGGGCTTGTCCCACCAGCCGTCAAACCAGATGCCGCCGATCTCGCCGTAGTTGCTGCAGAGTTCCCGGAGCTGGCTGTCCATGTAGTCCAAGTAGCGGTACCAGTCGCCTTTGGCCTCGCGGCCGCTGGCATGGCCAGTTCTGCCCAGAGGGTAGTAGTCCGGATGATGCCAATCCAGGTGGGAATGGTAAAAGAAGAGCCTGACGCCCTGCTTGCGGCACTCCTCAGCGAGCATTTTCAGAATGTCTTTCTTGTAAGGCGTGCGGTCCACAATGTCGTAGTCCGAAGTTTTGGAGTCGAAAATGGCGAAACCATCGTGGTGCTTGCTGGTGATCGTGATGTACTTCATGCCCGCAGCCTTCGCCATGCTAACCCACTCCGCGGCATTGAAAGCGGTTGGATTGAACTCGGGCGGCAGCTTTTCGTACTCAGCAATCGTCATTTTCTTGTTGTTCATAACCCATTCGCCATCACCCAGCACGCTGTAGACGCCCCAATGGACGAACAGGCCGAACTTGGAATCCTGAAACCATTGCCGCGCCGCAAGGTTGCCTGCCGTCGGCGTGTAGCTGGCGCCTGCAGCCGGGGCAGTTCCTGCGGGTACTGCCTGGCCCGCTTGCGCCTGAACAAAAAAGCGGCTGGCGCCCGCCTGAATTACTAGGAGCACAACTGAGAGCACAAGAAGGTACCTGCGGGAGCGCATTTTGTTTTGCCTCCTGATGATGTCGAACTCGCAAATCGAGAGTTGTATTAGATATCGCCGAATTGACTGATTTCAAGGTGATTCTCAAACCCCGCCTTCCGCAGGCTGGAATGCTATGGGTTGCGGCCTGAGCCACTCTCAACCCATTTGCCGGGCGATGAAGGCTTTGCCGAATTCCCAGTCGCGCTTGAGCGTGGCCACGGAGATACCCAGGACGGAGGCAGCTTCCGACTCCGTCAATCCGCCGAAGTAGCGGAGCTCCACCACTTGGCTGGCTCGCGGATCCACCTCGTTCAGCTTTTCAAGCGCTTCGTCGAGGACCAGCAGATGTGTGCTGGGCTTTGCGGGCAGCGTTTCGATATCTTGCATTGAAAGACGCTGGAAGTCGCCGCCGCGGCGTTCAGCATTGCTCGCGCGGGCATAGTCCAGCAGCACACGACGCATTTGCTTGGCGGCCACAGCAAAAAAATGTTGCTGGTCGTTCCACTCCAGCGGCTGGTTGGCAAAGATCCGGAGATAGACTTCGTGCACCAGTGCTGTTGGCTGCAACGTATGTTCGGGACGCTCTGACTTCATGTAATGCCCTGCCAGCCGCCGCAACTCTTTGTACGTGACCCGAATCAATTTCTCGATCGCCGCCGGATCTCCCTGTCGCAAGCCAGTAACCAACGCCTCGGCGCCTTTCGAGTCAGACAAAGCGACCTCCGTCCTCCGCGAAGCCGATCCAGATAATAGACAGCTCTATGCCAATCCTGTCACCGTCAAGCAACAGGATTGGGATTCCAGAGAGACCATCCAACATCACGAAAGGGGGTTCCTCCATCCCCTGCCTAGCCAACGGGTGCAACTAAAAGTGGCGGGCAAGCTCTGCAGCCCTCCCTCACGGTCGGGCTACTGACAGCGCCGGTGCCAGTCAGTAGCCCGCGCGTCAGCAAGGGCT
>JAKEER010000651.1 GCA_022616615.1 Acidobacteriota bacterium | reverse complement strand
ATGGCGCAGCCCATCCTGCATCATCGCACCGAGGAGTTTCGCAATATCTTCAAGGAAGTGCTGGAAGGGCTTCGCTACGTTTACAACACACAGAACGACGTTCTCTGCTTTACCTCTTCGGGGAGTGGCGCCATGGAAGGCGCGGTGGTAAACCTGCTTAGCCCTGGCGACAAGGCTCTGGTGGTAAGTGCCGGAAAGTTTGGCGAACGCTGGACTTCCCTTTGCAAGGCGTTCGGTGTGAATGCGAATGTCGTTTCCCTTCCCTATGGGCAGGCGGTTGAACCGAGGCAAGTGGCGTCGGAACTGGAAAAACATCCCGACACGCGGGCTGTGTTTGTGCAGTATTCCGAAAGCTCCACGGGGGCCAAGCATGATGTGAAGGCGCTAGGTGAGATTGTGCGCCAGCATCCCAAGACGGCGCTGGTGGTCGATGCGATCACCGGGCTGGGTGTGATGGAAATGCCCGTGGACGATTGGCATCTGGACGTGGTTATTGGCGGATCCCAGAAGGCGCTCATGCTGCCACCGGGCCTGGCGTTTGCCAGCGTCAGCCAGAAAGCCTGGGGATTGATTGAGAACACGAAGTCGAACAAGTTCTATTTCGATTATCAGAAGGAACGAAAAAACAACGCTAAGGGCGAGTCGTCCTACACGCCGGCAATCACGTTAATTGTGGCTGCCCGAGAAGCCATCAAGCACATTCGTTCCTTGGGGCGCGACAATCTGATTGCCAATGCCGGATTGCTGGCAGCGGCCACGCGCGCGGCAGCGAAGGCCCTGGGGTTAAAGCTCTTCGCCGAAAGTTCCCCAAGCGACGCCTTGACGGCGGTTTGCGCACCCGAGGGCACGGATTCTGGAGCCATCATCAAAGCGTTCAAGATGCATTTTGGCGCAACCGTCGCAAACGGCCAAGGCGAGATGAAAGGCCAGCTGTTCCGCATTGCGCATCTTGGTTACTATGACTTCACTGACATGATTGCGCTGATTGCGTGTCTGGAGATCATCCTGAAGAAACTAAACCTGCCGGTGGAACTCGGGGCAGGTGTGAAGGCAGCACAGCAGGTGTATTTGGCAAGAGTCTAGCGACCGGCTGAAGCTGGGAAGGGTGGGTATTATGTCAGTGCAGGTGACCATAGATTTGCCTGAAGATGCCTTTTCTGTTCTTCGAACCAGTCCGGAACGGTTTGTTCAGGAAATGCGGCTTGCGGCAGCTGTTAAATGGTATGAGGCTGGAATGGTTTCTCAGTCCAAGGCTGCAGAACTGGCCGGACTCAGCCGTCACTCTTTTTTGGGTTCGCTTTCGCGTTTCAATGTCTCGCCTTTTCAGGAAACACCGGGCGATCTGACGAAAGAGTTTGGTCGTGATTAAGCAGTGGGCAGTTAATGCCTCTCCGCTGATTATCGTTGCGAAGGTTTCATTGCTTTCCCTCCTTCCTCGGTTGGCAGAAGAGATTATTATCCCAGAAGGCGTGGCTGATGAGGTTTCCCGCGGCCCTGCTGACGACCCGGCGAGAAAATGGCTTGAGGGTGACGGACTGGGTTGGATAAGGGCCGTTGGAGAGCTTCATCCAACAGTCGCCGCGTGGGATTTGGGATTGGGAGAAAGCCATGTCTTATCGTGGGCTGCATTAAGACCTGGGTGCGAGGTTATTGTGGACGACCTTGCAGCCAGAAATTGTGCCTTTTCTCTGGGGATACCAGCTCGGGGAACCTTTGGAGTGATTTTGCTGGCCAAAAAGAGGGGGCTGCTGCCAAGCATCAAGCCGGTCATTCGGCAATTGATCGACGCTCAGATCAGAGTTGAGGAGCGCCTGTTGAAAACGGTCTTGGACTTGGCGGGGGAACCCTAGCATCAGGTTTGTTTGCCTCTAGAGTCCTTCGTTTGGCATCAGTTCATTACTTAGTAACTGAATTTCGCAATTACGGTGGCGTATTTTCTTCCGATCTGCTGATCGGCGCAACCCAGTGAGCGAGAACCATTCTGACTGCGGCTCTGCCGCCCGGTGTGCGGAAGGTCTCCGACTTTCCGCTGAACTCTCAGTTCATCGGGGCTGCGCTCCTGTTTTGCGGGGCACAACCCCGATCCGCTAAAACGGCCAGTGCGGAAAGGCACAGCCTTTCCGCACATCGGGCGGCGGAGCCGCTAGGCGAGATCAGGTCTCTCCAGGCTTCCTTTTCGAGCCTTGAAGAATGCGTCACCATATTTATGAAACACATTACTTAGACTGGATTTCATCGCCCATCATGAAGATCCTCATCAGCGACAGATTATCTCAGCAAGGCATTGAACTGTTGCAGCAGGAAAACGGCTGGCAGGTGGATGTGAAGACCAGCCTGACTCCAGCGCAGTTGCTGGAAGTGATTGGCAATTACGATGCGCTGCTGGTCCGCAGCAACACCCAAGTAACGGCTGAGGTGCTACAGGCAGCCAAGAGTTTGAGAGTGATCGGCCGCGCGGGCACCGGTATAGATAACATCAATCTCGAAGCGGCGACCAATAAAGGCATCGTGGTGATGAACACGCCCGGGGGCAACAGCGTCAGCGTGGCGGAGCTTGCCTTGGGCCTGATGCTGGCTATGGCCCGCTCGGTTCCGCAGGCGAGTGCGTCAACGAAGGAAGGCAAGTGGGACAAGAAGGATTTCACTGGAGTGGAGTTGAAAGACAAGACACTGGGGGTTGCCGGTTTCGGAAAGATTGGCATGGAAGTCGCCAAACGAGCCAGAGCCTTCCAGATGAACGTTGTGGTTTACGATCCTTATGTTTCCGACCGCCTTGCGCAGGACCTTAACGTGAAGCTCGTGTCGCTCGACGAGCTTTTTGCCAAATCGGATGTCATCACGCTGCATGTGCCGCTGGTCGAAGCAACGCGTCATCTGGTCAACGCAACCTCCATCGCGAAAATGAAAGACGGTGTGAGAATCATCAACACGGCGCGTGGTGAATTGATCCATGAAGCGGATCTGGCAGCGGCTCTGGACAGTGGCAAGGTAGCGGCTGCGGCGGTGGACGTGCTCAGCCTCGAACCACCGGCTGCGGAAAATCCTTTGCCGAAACATCCCAAGGTGATCGTAACACCTCACATCGCCGCTTCGACCGCCGAGGCCCAGGAAGTGGTGGGCGTAGAGATTGCCGAGCAGGTGCGCGGCTTTCTGAAGGATGGCATTATTCGCAACGCCGTAAATTTCCCGTCGGTTTCGTTTGAAGAGTACAAGAAGATTGGGCCGTTTCTTCAGCTTGGCGAGAACCTGGGGGGCTTTGTCTCACAAATCTGTGACGGGCACTTGAGCGAAGTCGGCATCCGTTATTACGGCGAGACCGTGGACATCAACACCCACCTCATTGCGAGTTCCATCTTGGTGGGAATTCTGAAGCCGGTTCTCGGCGACGGCATCAACCTGATCAACGCGCGCAAACACCTGGATGAACGGGGCATCCTTTTGATTGAGTCCCAGAGCAGCCGCGTGCGCAGCTATTCCAACCTCATTTCCGTTCGGCTGAAAACGGACCTGTGCGAAGAGTGGATTGAAGGAACTATTCTCTCGCAAGGCAAGAGCCGCCTGGTGTCGGTCGATGGCATTGACATTGAAGCCCCGTTGCACGGCGCCATCCTATTTATCCGCAACAATGACACGCCCGGTGTAATTGGCCAGATCGGCACGCTGCTGGGCAGTAATCACGTCAACATCGCTAACTTTGCGCTCGGGCGTGGCGAAAGCAATCAGGCGGTCGGCGTCGTGAACGTAGACAGCCAGATTCCCGAGTCGTTGCTGCGCGAGATCCGCTCCTGTCCTAGCATTCGGTTTGCACGAGTGGTGCAATTGTAAAGGCACAGACAATCGGTATCGTCACACAAAGGATGGCAAGCTGGGGTATGAAGTTACGAGTCTATTTTGATACCTCTGTATTCAGTGCATACTACGATAACCGCGCGGTTGAGCGCCAGCGAATGACCGTGCAATTTTGGACGAAAGCCGGCACGTTTGAGAGAGCCTCTTCTGAACTGGCTCGCCAAGAGCTTTCACAGACTCCTGATTTAACACAAAGAGGCAGGTTGCTGGACCTGCTCAAGGACTTTAGCCTTTTCCCTTTGACAGTTGAAATGGAACAACTGGCTCAGGGCTATATCGGGAGTCATGTGTTTACTCCAATCATGCTGAATGATGCTCTACATGTTGCCGCCGCCGTTTTGAGCCGGCACGATATCCTGGTATCTTGGAACTTTAAGCATTTAGTGAATCGTGAGCGGCGCGCTCGAGTTAACGCAGTTAATGTCACTCGTGGGTTGCCAACGATTGAGATTCTTGCACCACCGGAAATGTGACCCGGAAACGCGGTTGGGAGGATATATGCATTATTTCGATTACGAATCGGTTGCCCTAGCGGCGAATATCGCTCCAGAAACTCTCGAGGAGATCCGGGCTCTCGTACGGAGCGATTTTGCTGAAGACGAAATGATGTGTGAGTTGCATATCCTCAGAGCCTGCATGGCCATTCAGTCAGGACTAGTGACAGCCGAGGAAATTTTGCAGCCTGCCACAGGGGCAAGCGACAAATAGCAGACATGCTTAGTTTCGGCACCTCCAGACGGAGCCTGGGGGAACGGGTTATGCCTGTTGTCAAAGGTCCGATCCTAGGGTCCGATTCCTCCCCATTGGGAAGCGAAACCACCAAATAGTTCCTGTAGGCACTAAAGACTTGAGAAGACCGGCACATGCACGGCCAGATCGGCACGCAGCTGGGCAGCAACCAGATTAATATTGCCAACTTCGCTCTCGGGCACGGCGAAAGTGATCACGGAGCTCAGAACAAGCCGCAGTGCCACCCATTCCTGACGGGCATCATCCCATGGCCCATCTCACCGAGGCAATGTGCCGGCATGACCCAGCAAGCCGAAACTCTATAAGTAACTTGACGCCTAAGTTCGGAGTTCGCTGGCCAAACCAATCCTCCTATGGAACTCCATCGGTCCGTCCGGCAGCTTCTTCGAAAACTGCGTCACTGGTCTCGTGACCGCTGGCAGAGTGGCAGCATACGCTCAACCCGGCACCCGGGCTACGAGGCCATGATGGCACGGGAAGTCGCTAACTATCGATCCGTTGAAAATGTTCACGATCTACCCGAGATTTTCCACTACTGGTCCAACAAATATTTGGTTCCGAAATACCAGGAGTTCGGCTTCTCCAACCCGAACAGTTTCTATCTTCAATATATGACGCAGGTCTCCGCGAAAGAGACAGCCTCACTGCGCTTCGTCAGCATCGGCGCCGGAAACTGCGACACCGAAGTAGCTCTGGTCGAGTCGCTCGCCAAGGCAGGTATCTCCAACTTTGTTCTGGAATGCCTCGACGTCAATCCCCATATGCTGGAGCGGGGCAAACGGCTGGCTCAAGAGAGGCAAGTGTTGGAGCGCATCCGTTTTACGCAAGCCGACATCAACTCCTGGCAGCCGCAGGGGCCATATCAGATCGTGATGGCGAACCAGGCGCTGCACCATTTCGTTGAGTTGGAAACGCTGTTCGACAAGGTGCACCACGTGCTTGCCGCCGACGGATTCTTCCTGACCGACGATATGATTGGGAGAAATGGACACATGCGCTGGCCGGAAGCGCTGGCGGTCTTCAACACTTTCTGGAAAGAATTACCTGAGCGCTACAAGTACAACCGTCTGTTGAAGCGCGTCGAGATCGAATATGAGAATTGGGACTGTTCCAAGGAAGGGTTCGAAGGGATTCGCGCCCAAGACATTCTGCCGCTACTCATCCGGAAGTTTCATTTTGAGCTGTTCGTCGGGTTTGCCAATGTGATCGACATTTTCATCGATCGCTGCTTTGGGCACAACTTCGATCCCGCAAATTGTTGGGACCTGGCCTTTATCGACAAAGTGCATTTCGCTGATGAGGACTGTCTCCAGAAGGGGGAGATCAAGCCGACACACATGACGGCTGCGATGATGAAAACCGCGCCTGCCAGGATGAGAACTCACAAGCATTTGACGCCCGACTTCTGTGTGCGCTGGCCGGAATGATT
>JAKEER010000650.1 GCA_022616615.1 Acidobacteriota bacterium | reverse complement strand
CGCTTCATCAACAACCCGCACATAGAAGCCGGCAGGCCGTATTCCACAGAATGTTGCGCCTTACCTCGGGCGATATCTTCATAGACAGGATCTTCGACATCTCAGTCATCAGATTCTCAGGTAAGTCGGAGCCGATCATCAGACGAGAAGAGGGAACGTGATCCAGGACTTCATGAATATGGTGCGGCATGAGCGACGAGAGTTCGAGGTAGATGTTCGGACAGACCGTCGCCGCCACGATGGCTTCGCTCAGCAGGATTCCCCCACCGCCGCAATGCGCCAGGACCATGTGCAAGCCGGGAAACTTCCGTGCAGGCACAATATATAGGGAAGGCAGCGCGTAGGGGATACCGGTTCCGGTGTGGATCACAACGGGCAAACGATATTCGAGCGCCGTTTCATAGAAAAAGTCGCTTCGGCCGGACAACGGGTTGAGCGGCTGATATTGAGGCTGCAGTTTGAGTGCGCGGAACCCTAAATCCTCAACGCACCGTTTTACTTCGGATTGGAACTCCTCTCTAGGGATGTAGGGATAGATGCAGGCAGCGCCAACCAAACGGTCTGGGTGTGCACGCACCGCCCGCCCGATCTCATCGTGAGCCTGCCGGTAATCTTCAACGACGGGAAAGGGAATAGCCAGCGAGCGGTCTACGCCAAAACTGTCCATCTCCGCCAGCAGTTGGTCTGCCGTATGGCAACGACCGTGATGCAATCCAATACCTATGTGGGTATGGGCGTCAAAAACCGAGAATCCGTCCCTCATGGCTCTCCTTCAGCGATTTCCTGCGCGATTAGGTCTCCGATCTCGGCGGTCGCGAGTGACCCACCCAGATCTCTGGTCCGGTGTTTCGGCTCGCTGAGCACTCTTTCCACGACTCGCCGGATTATGGCTGCCCCTCGCCGGGTCTCCGTGTGAGCCAGCCATTCCAACATCATCTGGACTGACAGAATAGTCGCCACCGGATTGGCCATTCCCTTTCCCGCGATATCGGGAGCGGAGCCGTGAGACGGTTGAAACACCGCATACTGATCACCGATGTCGGCTGAAGGAGCCATGCCCATGCCACCGACCAGTCCTGCCGCCAGGTCGGAAAGAATATCGCCAAACATGTTCTCGGTCACCAGAACGTCGAAGGTTTCCGGCCGCTGCACCAGGTAGAGGCTGGCGGCATCGATGTAAATCCGGTCGGTTTTGACGGTGGGGAACTGGAGCGCTGCCTCATCAAACACTTTGCGAAAGAACGCCATCGATGGAAGCACGTTGGCCTTGTCCACCAAAGTCAGATGCCTTCGCCGCGCGAGCGCTTCCTCAAATGCCGAGCGAAACAGTCGCTCTGAGCCTTGGCGCGTGATGCGCATCGTGTCGGTCACTTCGTTGGCGTCCGGCGGATGCTTCAACAATCGGGTCGAGAACAGCCCCTCGGTACTTTCTCTTACGATGAGAAAGTCGATTTCACCGGCCTTGTATTTCTTCAGCGGCGTGTGGAGTTCATGATAAAGGCGAATCGGTCGCAAGCCGCAGTAGAGATCGAGTTTCTCGCGGATGTCGATCTGCGGCGTCATTTCCACGCCATCCGGCCAGCGGATGTCTGGCAGACCCATCGCACCCAGCAGAATGGCATGGTGCTGCTTTAACTTCTCCAAGGTCGCGGGCGGCAGCGGGTCGCCATTGCGAAGGTACTCGCCTGCGCCCACTGAGAATTCCTGTAGTTGAAATCGAACCTGATGCAACTGGGATTCAACGGCACGCAGCACGCTCACGCCCTCAGCAATGACTTCGGGGCCAATGCCATCACCGGGCAGAACAGCGATTGTGAATGTGACTTGATCGTCCAAGCTCTTAACCTCTAAGAGAAATGAAAGACGCGGGCTCGCACGACGAAACTAAGGAATGTTCCCCTCACAGACCCAGGTCCCCCTGAAGCTGTGAAAAAATTGGCGGCGCGTTCGACTGGGCCGGAATTCCCCCTTAAAAAAGGGGGCGGCGCCCTAGGCGCGGGGGTTGTCTTGATCTTCGAAGGTAGCTCGAAGATACTGACGGCGCTCGTGATAGCGCTTCATTGATTCTCGGCTTTCCCGTCTTTCAAGACAACCCCCAGACGGCTGCGCCGTCGCCCCCTTTGACTAAGGGGGAATTTTTTCACAGCTCCCCTCACACGTGTCCTTACGGGCAGGTTCAACCATTCAACGAAATCATGTTTCCGGTTTCCGCTGACTGGTAACAGGCGAAGACTGCAGCAACTGTCTTAAGATATTCAACGCCTTCCGTTTCAGACATCTGTCCAGTTTGGAGACAAGAAACGAAGTGCTCCTGAACTGCCTTGACGCTGTCTCCCTTATAACCTTGATCGGTTCTGGGGAACTCTTGTAGTCTTTCCGGCTTTCCGTATTCAGTCACCCACAGGTCGCCACGCGGCGTCATTCGGATGGCGACATGTTCACCTTCCAGCGTGAACGTCCCAAAAGCCACTTCGGGCGGATTCGGTCCGGAGATGCGGTTGGCATCAATCAGGCCATGCGCCCCGGAGTTAAAGCTAATCTGCACGAGAACGCAGTCTTCCCCGCGAATCAGAGGATTCAGATGCTGGGTTTGGCAGAACACCGTCTCGATCTCTCCAGCCAGGAATCGAAAGGTATCCAGGAAATGAACGACGGTTTCCTGGAGAAGAAAGCGTTCCATCTGCCTGAAATAGGGCTGCACGGAATAGGGTTCTGGCCCACGCCCATCACCGGTGCGCATTTGAAAGCTCAAATGAAAAAGCCTTCCGAACAGTTCCTCTTCCAAAAGCCTCTTGATCTCGCGGTACCACGGCTGCCAACGCCAGTTTTCATGAATGAGCAATCGCACCCCAGTCTGACGGCAGGCTTCGACCATCGCCAGGCATTCCTGCCAACTCAGAGCCATGGGCTTCTGGCAGATAACCTGAGCCCCAGATCTGGCGGCTAATTCAACCAACGGGAGGTGCGTGTCAGGACGAGTAGCGATATCAACGAAGTCGGGCCGTTCTCTTTGTAGCATTGATTCGGCGTCGGAATAAGCAGCGGCAATCTGCCAGCGATCTGCGAATTCGCGGGCTTTTTCCTCAACCGGATCGGCGACCGCGACGATCTGCACCTGAGGGATGCGCTTCCAAGCCTCTGCCTGGAAGCCAGCGAAGAAGCCTGCACCCGCGATGACTCCCTTTAGCTCGCGAGAGTTCATTTCTGGAGTTCCCAGCCCCGTCTGGTACCTTCTGCCTGTTGTGGCTGGACAGGCTGCTCATCCACCGGCAATTGAGAGCCGTTGGCATCTATGGGCGGCGCCGTTGGCGAACCTCCGATGTTTTAGCGCCGCTCAGATCGTCTTTCAGCTTCTTCTCAAAACCCTGCGCAATGTGCAGCAGGATCTCGCCGGCTTTCTGGCCCTGACCTCTCCTCAGAGCCTGAAACAAAAGCTGGTGCTTCTTCACCTCGCCACGCAAGTCCGGAGATTCTGAAGTGCCCTTTCGCATTAAGCCGCACGCGAACAGAACACTGACGGCTCTCTCCAAAGCGGAGGCGGCGTAGCGGTTGCCCGAGATATCCCAGAGCATGCGGTGAAAGAGCAAGTCCTGATAGAAGAACTGCGGAACATCATTCTCCTCCGCAGCACGCCAGAGCCTGTCCAGTTGTACCTGCGACTTTTCAACATCGGCAGGCTGCATTCGCTCGCCCGCCCACTGAATCACTTGTGGTTCGAGGAGATTGCGCAAGGCGCAAATCTGGTTCAGCTCGTCTTCGGACAGCTCAACGACAGAACAGGAACAGTTAGGGCGTTTGACGACCAGCCCCCGGCTTTCCAACTCCTGAAGGGCTTCTCGCACGGGAATGGCGCTTACACCAAACTTGGCAGCCAGTTCCCGCTCCACGAGACGCTCTCCGGGTTTGTAAAGGCCCAGGATGATCGAACGCTGCATCACCTCGACGATCTCATCTTTCAAGGATCTCGGGCTGATCAAGGTTGGCTCTTTCGCTAAAGGCAAGGTCTGACTCATAGTGGTT
>JAKEER010000649.1 GCA_022616615.1 Acidobacteriota bacterium | reverse complement strand
TTGGCAGTCCGCGCTCAGCCAGCAACTTCATCGCTTGCTCCACGGGAATGCGCACAACGCCCGCCTTTTGCTCCACCCAACCGTAGCTGCTCAACCACTTGCTTTCTCCCTCAAGAATCAACTTCCGGTTCGGCACGGGCGTGGTCTGCAGCCTGGGCTCTGGAGGTTGCTGTGGTCTTTGAACCATGATCGGCGAGGGTGAGACATCCTCCTTCGCCTGCTGGCGGTCCAAGTAGTCAAACACGCCCTTCATTGCCGCGATGGAGACGACGATCAACACTGCCAGCCCGACGCCCAGCCACGCCAACGGGCGCACGTGCACGTCGCGTGTTTCATGGTGAATTCCTGCAGGCGGTTCGTGACGATGTTTAGTGTCCACTTTCCAAAGCCTCCGCAAAGTGGGGATCGCGAATTGGCAGAACCGGCCGGCTCTCGAGCTGTCTAAGGAAAGCTGACAACCACACCCCGCCGATGCCGATGGGCGCCGCCAAATCCATCCAATGGAAATGCAGCTCGGCATGATGCCCGGCTGGAATGATCTGCACATACAGGTCCACAAAGCGCATGAACAAGATCAACCCGGCCACTTTCACCAGCTTGGCCCCGCTGCGCTTAAGCGACCGCGACAAGAGCAAGATGAACGGCAGCGCGAAATGGAAAAGAATCAGAGCCAGTTGAAAAAATTGCCAGCCTCCAGTCAGGCGCTTGAGGTAGTACGGCGTCTCTTCCGGCAAATTCCCAGACCAAATGATCAAGAACTGGGAAAAGGAGAGATAGGCCCAAAGCATGACGAAAGCCAGCGTCAGCTTTCCCAAGTCGTGAAAGTGCAAAGCCGAAACGGCTTCAGACATCGGCTTCCGGCTGGAAAGAAAGGCAGTCATCGCAATCGCGAACGGGAAAGCCGTCAGTACTTGCCCAACCATGAACGACAACCCGAAGATGGTTGAAAACCAGTGCGGCTCCAGCGACATCACCCAATCAAAGGAGGCAAACGTGGCGGTCGCACCAAACAGAACCAGGCCCGGGCCACTCAAAGTTTCCATGCGGCCAGCTAGCGCCGGGTCTCCAGTCTCGTCCTGCTGGCGCGACCAACGGTTGAGGAAGTGCGCCAGCACTATCCAGGACAGAAAATAAAAAATCGTCCGCGCCAGGAAGAACGGAACGTTCAAGTAAGGCGTCTTATGCTGGAGGATCTTGTCGGCTTGGACGACTTCGGGATGCGCCCATTCGTAGAGATGCCCGATGCCCAGGGCGACCGGCAAGAACAGAACGGCGACCAGGGGCAGTGTTCGCGTGGCGGCCTCAAGCAGACGCCGGATCATCATTCCCCAGCCGCCGCCGGACAGATGGTGCAACATCATAATCGCTAGCGACCCGATCGCAATACCTGTCCAGTAGACATAGGCAAAGAGATAGGAGCGGAAAAAACGCTCGGCGTTGGCGAAGCCGCCAGCCAGGCACAAGACGATCGCAATGCCTCCAACCAGAGCTGCGCGCTGCCGCAACTGCTTCAGTTCTGGCAGTTGAAGGGTGGCGTCTTGGATCATTGTTTAGCCTCTCCCGCACGCAGGTTTCGCTGCTCAGCTTCAGGCACGTCGGCCAGGGATGCGTTCTGGCTGAGCTGCAAGGCGCGAATATAGGCGACAATAGCCCAGCGATCGCGCACAGGAATTTGCGCGGCATAGTCCTGCATCGCGCCAAATCCGTTGGTGATAACGTCGTAGAAGTAGCCTGGGGCCGCCTGGCGCAACCGGTCAATGTGATACGACGGCGGACGGCGGAATCCGCGCCGCACGACCATGCCGTCGCCATTGCCGACACGGTCATGGCAAGGACTGCAGTAGATGTCGTGGCGCTCCTGGCCCCGCTGAATCATTTTCAGATCCGTTCGGAACGGGAACGTCTCGGCAGGCTTTCCGGAAACCTTGCCTTCGTACAAGTGCGTGTCTTCACGAAGCTGCCCCCGCGCGACGGTACCCGGAACCAAAGGCCGCGAGGCACGTCCATCCGGAAAAAAGGTAGTGGCTTCCAGCGACTCATACTTCGGCTGGTCGTGCATGTCTTGCCGGCAACCTGTTGCGATAAAAAGGGTCGCCATCACGAGACTGAGACGGCGAGACGGCGAACCGGAGAAAAGGAGGCAGACGCGCCGTTTCGCCGTTTCGCCGTTTCGCCGTCTCGCTAACATGAGTGGCATGAACCTGAAAATTTTAGTCATCGATATTCAGAACATCAATGCGGTACTTCCGCAATCGCCCGCGGCTTCAAGGTTTCCAGGAAGCGTCGGGTTGCGTCGTGGTCAAACTTGGGATCGGCGGCTTCGATGCAAATAAAAAAGCGGTCGCGGCTGGCCAGCGCAAAGCTAGGGACGTTGAACACCGGGTGGTAAGGCATAGGCAGTCCGTTCAGAGCCAGCATTCCGAAAACCGCAGCCAACGCGGCGCCCAGTACCGTCGTCTCAAACGTGATGGGAATGAACGAAGGCCAGCTGTGCAGCGGACGTCCACCAATATGGATCGGATAGTCGATGACAGACGTCCAATACTGGAGCAGGTAGCCGCCCAGCCCGCCCAAAATGCCGCCGCAGAGCACCAGCAGCGGGAGCTGGCGCCCATGCAGGCCCATCGCTTCGTGCAACTCTTCAATCGGATAGGGCGAATATGCATCCATCTTCTTGTAGCCATAATCGTGGACACGCTGCGCCGCAGCCACCAAGTCTGTCGGGTTGTCGAACTCAGCCAGCAAGCCGTAAATGGGACATCGGTGTTTCATGGGTTCTGTCAAAAGAAAACAAACCTCAGCCTGCCACAGCGTACGTCCTAGGTGAGGCTTCTACCGCGCAGCCATTGGCCGGTGGAACGGTTTGTCTCCCTGAAAATGGAACTGGAAAGACCGCTCCCTACCGGTCGCGGTGCTGTCAGTGGCTGCCCATCAGTACCGCGCGCGGTAGCAAGCGGCCGTTCGCTTCTAAGGCTCCGGTCGTCATTCTTCACTTCACTTCCTTCACTTCCGCCTGCGGCAAAATCGTGCGCATCTCAAAAATCGAAATCATGGGCAAGAAGCGCAGGAACAGGAACAGCAGGCTGATAAACAGGCCAATCGTTCCGAAAAACATCCCAAAGTCCCATTTCGTCGGGTAATACATTCCCCACGACGAAGGCAAGAAATCACGATGCAAGCTGGTCACAACGATAATGAATCGCTCAAACCACATGCCGAAGCTGACGATCACGGACACACTGAACAGCGCCGGAATGCTGGTGCGCATGCTCTTCAGCCAAAACACTTGTGGCGCTAGCGCGTTGCATGCGATCAACAACCAATAAATGGTCGCGTAAGGTCCCTTCATGCGGTTCAAAATCATGTAGCTTTCGTACGGATTGGCGCTGTACCAGCCGAAGAACGCTTCCATCATGTAGCCATAGGACACGATGAGCCCTGTCACCAGGATGATCTTGGCCATATTCTCCAGGTGGCGCAGGGTGATGAAATCTTCCAGCCGGTAGAACGCGCGGATCGGAATGGCCAGAATCAAAACCATGGCGAAGCCGGCAAAGATGGCGCCGGCCACAAAGTAAGGCGGAAAGATCGTGGCGTGCCAGCCGGGGATGACGGCCACCGCGAAGTCGAAACTCACAATTGTATGGACCGACAACACCAGTGGCGTGGACAAACCGGCCAGCAAAAGATAGGCGGTTTCGTAACGGTTCCAATGCCGCGCCGAACCCCGCCAACCCATAGCGAGCATTCCGTAGATAAAGCGCGGAATGCGCTTCCGACTGCGGTCTCGCAAGGTTGCCAAATCTGGAATCAATCCGACAAACCAGAACAGCAAAGACACCGTACCGTAGGTTGAGACCGCAAAGACGTCCCACATCAGCGGACTGCGAAACTGAGGCCAGATGCCCATCGTGTTCGGGTAGGGAAACAGCCAGTAGAATGCCAGCCAAGGCCTGCCGGTATGAAAGAGCGGATACATCGCGGCACAGGCAACGGCAAATAGCGTCATGGCTTCGGCGAAACGGTTAATCGATGTGCGCCACTCCTGCCGCAACAGCAACAAAATGGCCGAGATCAGGGTGCCGGCGTGGCCGATGCCGATCCACCAGACGAAGTTGATGATGTCAAAGCCCCAGCCCACGGGGTTGGTCACACCCCAGATGCCCGTTCCGCGCAACAGTAAGTTGGCCAGCGTCTGACCCAACAGCATCACCAGGATGAATCCAATGCCAAACCCGACCCACCAGCCTTTGGGTGTGCGGTGCGCCAAGACGAAGGAACCAATCTTGTCTGAAACCGATCCGAAGGTGTGGCCCGGCTCGATGATTGGCGGCTTCTCCGGCTCAGCTACGAGGGTCTTGGAATTGAGGCGGTTGTCCATAGAGGTTTAGGCCAGCAAGACCGAGCCTTTTCGATGAAACGAATGACTAATGACGAAGCTCTAATGACGAAACAATGACGAAGGCCAAATGCTTGAATCACTTGGCCAGGGTGAGGGTCTTCTCTTGAAAATCGTCGTCGTGCTCGAACGTGCTCGTCCTCGACGAAGAGCCGAGTACGACAACGAGAATGAGGACGAAGAACTAAGCCCATCTCTTTGTCATTCGAGCTTCGGATTTCTTTAGTCATTCGTGCTTCGTCATTAGTCATTTCGCTATGCCCGTGTGGTCATCGTTCTAGCCAGGTTACGACGCTTTGATCTCCGGATTTGGGTTCCGCAGCGCGGCCAAATAGGTGGTTCGTGGACGCGTGTTGATTTCGGCCAGCAATCCGTAGTTCAACGGGTCTGCCTTCAACTTCGAAACCCGGCTGGCCGCGTCGTTGATATTTCCGAAAGTAATTGCCTTGGCTGGGCAAACGGCTTCGCACGCGGTGACGATTTCACCGTCGCGGACCGGCCGGTCCTCTTTCTTGGCCTCGATTTTCACCGCATTGATTCGTTGAACACAATACGTGCACTTTTCCATCACACCGCGGGACCGGACGGTCACGTCCGGATTGCGGCCCAACTTGAGGCTGGGTGTTTCAAAATCGGAGTAAAGCAGGAAGTTAAAGCGCCGGACTTTATAGGGGCAATTGTTCAGGCAGTACCGCGTTCCCACGCAGCGGTTGTAAACCATGTCGTTCAGCCCCTCGTCGCTGTGGGAAGTGGCGTTTACCGGGCAAACCACTTCGCAAGGCGCGTTCTCGCACTGCATGCAGGGCACGGGCTGATGGTAGGTCGCCGGATTGTCGAGACCGCCCGAGTAGTAGCGGTCCACACGGATCCAGTGCATCTCGCGCCCAATGATCACTTGCTCTTTGCCGACCACCGCGATGTTGTTCTCTGACTGGCAGGCGATGGTACAGGCATTGCAGCCCGTGCAGGCGCTGAGATCAATCACCATGCCCCAGGCATTGCCTTCATACTTGCGCTCCGGGTACATCGACAGGTGCTGCGGCGCGGCTTCGCCCATCTCATGCACGAACTCCGGATGCTTATGGTATTCCTCCAGGCTTCCGGCGCGGACGGGGTTGCGCCCTTCCATGCTGTGATGATGCTGCGTACACGCCAGCTTATGGCGGCGTCCCGTCTTGTTCACTTGCAATCCGGAACCGAACCAGGGAGCGCCCGACGTTCGAATGGCGTAGGCGTTGAAACCCGCGCCTTTGCCCACGCGCCCGGTTCGCACGCGGCCGTAACCGAGGTGCAACGCCACCGAATCGTTTGGCTGTCCAGGCACAATCCAAACCGGCGCTTCCACTTTGCGTCCTTCATACTGAAGCTCGACCAATTCCTCATTGCTCAACCCCAACCGCTCCGCTGTGGCAGGACTGACCAGAGCCGCATTGTCCCAAGTGAGCCGTGTGTGTGGCTTCGGCAACTCTTGCAGCCACCCATTGTTGGCAAACTGCCCATCGTGAATGTGCGGGTCGAGGCGGAAGACAACGTCTAGTCCTGTCTTCCGGCCGCCCTGGGGCGTTACCGTAGGCCGCGCAACCAGCGTGACGGCTTTGGGAGGCAGCGCGGTTCCCGGCACCACACCATCATGCAGGGACTTCCGCCAGAACTGCTCGAAGGCTGGCAAGGCTTGTGGAGTGGCCGGTTTCGAGGCAGGAGCGGCAGCGCCCGCGAACCCGGCCTGCCAATGCTCTCTCACAATTTCGTAGCTTGAACGATCGGGCCGATCGGTGAGCGAAGCCAACACTTCGTGCGCAGTTTTCCCTCCGTAGAGCGGGGCGATCAATGGCTGAAGTATCGTCACCGTTCCGTCGTAAGCGCGGGCATCGCTCCAAGATTCGAGAAAGTGCGCTTCAGGGATGTGCCAGTGGCACAGGGCGGACGTTTCGTCTTGATACAGACCCAGGTGAACACGCTGTTTGACTTTTTCCAGAGCTTCGGCAAACGCAAGGTCTGCCGGAGCGGTAAACACCGGATTGCCTCCCAGCACGAGCAGCATCTCAACGGCGCCAACCTGCATATCACTGACGAGCTCACGAAGCGACTCGTTCTGCTCAACGGGGCTGACTTCGACAGGCTCAGTGTACATGACGGTTTTTTCAACATTGCCCAGCGTATGGTTCATCGCATGCGCCAGCGCATGCACCAGTGGGGACTGCTGCTCGCCAGCGATCACCAAGCTGGCGCCCGGATGTCGCTTGAGATCACGCGCTACCGGCCCGATCCAGGCAGAACCAGTTGTATTGGAGGGCGCCGGCAACGGCCACGAAACCCCCAGTTCGGCTGCGAGCGCCAGAGCAAACGCTTCCACTTCTGCAGCGCGCAAAGGCAGCCGGTGATCTGCCATGGCGCCCGTGTTGCTGGGCGTGCTCTCGACCACATACAGCCGGTTCATCTCGTGGCGGCCCGGGCGGACTTTGCGGCGCTCCGTGAAGTCGCGCGTGTAGCGCAGCCGGCCAGGGCCAGCACAAAGAAAGTCGGCATCGAGAGAAACCACCACATTTGCCTTTTCGAGGTTGTAACGCGTTGTCGCGTCCGTTCCAAAGGCAAGCTGCGCACCCTGGCGCACGGTGTCGTACCCGGCCGGTTCGTACTGGTGCCACTTCGCCGCCGGAAGCTCGGCCAGCAGTTGCCGCAACTGGCCGTGCAGCGTTGGGGAGGTCACCGTCTCTGTCAGAAGGCGCAAACCAGCGCCCTTGTTCGCCTTAAATCGCTGCATGGCTTCGCGCATGTCACTGAGAAAGCCACTCCACGAGCGAATCTCTGCAAACTGCGTGACAGTCTGGGAACGGTCGGGATCGTAAAGCGTCAGAATGGAAGCCTGGGCAAGAACGCTGGTCGCGCCGAGACTGGCCGGATGTTCGGGATTGCCTTCGACCTTCGTAGGCCGCCCCATGTGGTTTTCCACCAACAAGCCTTCAGTGATGCCACTCAGCGGCATCGCCGTTGCGAAGAACAGCGGCTTGCCTGGAATAATCTCCTCCGGCGCTTTGACATACGGCACGATTGGTTCTTCAGGTTGCTTTGTGCATCCCGTCAGCCCAGCTAGCGCGAGCGACGCGCCCATCAGGTGCAAGAATCGGCGCCGGCCGACGGGATCCACCCACTGGTCTGCTTGCTGAGGGAACTCGCGGTAGAGGAACTCCTGAAATCCCTCTGTCTCCGACAGCTCCTCCAGGCTTCGCCAATAGGGTTGGCCGTGACTGCTGCTGAGCTTGGCTCGCAGGGAGGCAAAATCAAATTGCCCGTTTCGTGTTGTCATCTGTGGCAGGTGGAACAGCTCGTTAGACTTTGAATCTTGTAATCCTTGACCAGTTGTTTGCCTAAGGCGATCTGATCAGCGGGAGGTTCGTACTCCATGTTAAAGACTTGCTCTCGAGGCCGGACATACTTCTCCGGCTTGCGGTGGCAGTCGAGACACCATTCCATCTGCAGCGAGGAATGCTGCCAAACCAGGGGCATGCGATCCACCTGCCCGTGACAGGTGCTGCAGCCTACCCCCTTAGTCACATGAATACTGTGGTTGAAATAAGCGAAGTCGGGCAAATCGTGAACTCTTATCCAGCGGATGGATTTATCGGTTCGATAGCTGTCACGCACCGGCTCGAGCATCGGACTGGTGGACCAGATCTGTGAGTGGCAGTTCATGCAAGTTTTCGTCGGCGGAATGCCTGCCACCGCAGCGGTTTCCACGGTCGTATGACAGTAACGGCAGTCCACACCGATTGCCGCCACATGGTGCTGGTGGCTGAACGGCACTGGCTGCTCACGTGTGACACCCGCTTGCGTGACATAGCCGGAACGGTTCACCGCAATGATCACCGCTAGAATGCCACCGATGATGAAGATGGAGCCGTAGATGCTGAGCTTCGCAAAGGTGTTGGTGCTGCGGTGGAAGATCTGTGACACGTGTGAGAATTCTCTCTAGGTCTGCCTGGAGGGGAAACGACTGGGATGCACTGCCTCAAGCGCTCGGTGAATGTAGCATCGCGCCGAAATTTGAGTCAAGTCAAAGAGTGCACGACGTCCAGACCACGACAGTTCTTAACCAAACTCGCCCAGAACCTGTCGGCTGGAGTCGTGGATCGAAGAATTTCTCGAAAGCAAATGTTGGACAGGGCTCGAAGCGGTGGAAGGATGACCTGGATCCGCATTAGCTGAGCCACAGGTCGTTTGCTTCTGGAATTACAGGAGTTCGAACAACCACGATGCCTTACCCTCTCGGCCTTCACGAAGAATGATCAGGTGATCTGGTTCCGAGACAAACCAGACAAAGGAGTTCCACGAGATTTCCGACGCAGTCTTCTTGAAAGCTGTCTGCCCGCGATCCAGGTAGGCGGTGACAAAGGCCACCTGCTTTTCGGTGAAGCCGGCGTTCGTCGTGATTTGAAGGAAGGCTTCTTTTCGCGAGGCGCTGACCGGACCATCGGTCGCGACCACCTCCACAAACACAAGAAGAGGATTCTTCGGGCCCAGGTCTACGAGCAAAATGTCCGGCAAGAATCGGTCTGCGGAAATCACAATGCCAATAGCTCTGGCGAGAGCGTCATCCCTTGCAACGGTCTTATTTCTGCTTTCGCTGAGAAAGATGACCCCCGGCTTCATTAGGAAGCGCCGTGTGAACTCTTCCACAACGGCTTTGGTAATCACCGAACTCGGGCCTTGAGCGAGACGCCGAGTTTCCCCATTCGGGAAAGCAACCATCATGGCTCCGGTACTTGCGATCGCACCTTTATCAACAAGTTGTATTCGCGCCAAAGCGCCAGCGGAGAGATTTTCCACCTGCCAGTCAGCAATGGCCTTTTTGAGTGCCGCGCCTTTTCGGCGCGGGTCAAAAAGCGCCGCAAACGACTCGGTGAGGGCATATCGTGGCTGCGCCGACGTGGTCGGCAGATCGGTTCTCGCAATCGCCGCGCCCATCCTGACGAAGCCATCTCTGAGGGTCTCATCTCGTATAGGCTCATGTGTTCACGGCATACCACCGGCCCTGAACGTTTCCACCTTTCATGAGAGAAGTACTCGCCCATGCAAGCCTGGCCTGTTCATCCGTGAGTTTTGCCTGGCTATCGGTCATTCGAGTCACCTGATCGGGGCGCACGTAACGATTACTGCCCGTAATGGCGCCTGCGTACAACATTACGAAGATCGTCTTCGCGGCGATTTCACGAGTACAATAGCCGCGATTAGACGTCCCTTCTGGAAAGATCGCCAGCAACCGTTCCTGAATCCTCTTAACAGCCAGAAGCGGCGGAAGAGATGGATTCCTCATGGAGTTGTCGGCTGAAGGTAAAGAGCTTCGCACGCTGCCTCAATTTCATCTCGGCGGGCTCCAATCTTCAAAAGCTCTCCGAGTGACTTCAGCTTCTCCGGAGGCGGCAAGGGAAGAGCTTCCAGCTCATATGCGGAAACGGCCACGCTTCCATTGATACATCGAAAGGCTTGATCGACAACTTGGCTATTCAGGAAGGCAGCGAGTACTTTTGCCGGAACCTTCGGAATCCCGTTCATCGAGCGGATCATGTTCAAATGATTCTCGACAACAACGGCGCCGTGTTTCATTAGGAAACGCCTAGGAAGCTCGGCAGCAATGAGCCTCCGGTCTTGCTCTTTGGCTGTGGTTCGCTGCAGGAGCACACAAGGCTTCCTCAAGATAAGCCAGTCGTCTCCATCCAAGGGCTTGAAATAGGGTTGGTGGTTTTTTTTTTGAGCGCGAAAGACAAAGTGCCCATC
>JAKEER010000648.1 GCA_022616615.1 Acidobacteriota bacterium | reverse complement strand
GCCCCTGCCGGGGCGGCAGAGGTTCACGATGGTCCGGATCCCTGGGGCGTCGCGAGGGACCGCTGTCCCTCGCTCTGCCCCAGGCTACCGTCCATTGCCCCGTCCGGGGCAAAAATGTCCAATCTCCAGAGCTCTTGGCGCAGACCTCTCCGCGCTTTGTCGTCATACCGTCTCCAGACAAATGGAGAATCACCGACTTGCAAAGACGCAAGCCGTCTCCAGACTCATGCCCTCAGTCAAAGCTTGGCAGCCTCACGGAACCCGTCGCTCCTCTTACGAAGTGCCTGCAAAAACAGCTTGCACTTTGGGCTCGTCCTCGTACTCGGCCTGAGCAGCAGCATTGAAGGCTAAACCTTCACTTGGACCGACCGCCGCGCAAAGCCGAGGACGAGGACGACGAGGAGGATGAGCCCGAGCAAAAGTTCCTCGCATTCTGTTACCATACCATCAAGAACAGAACTCACAGGTGGCGGAAGACTTCCTCATCCTCGGATGCACGAGACTTCAGAATCGATTGCACCCACTCACGGGCCAGATCCCGGGCCACAAAGCCGAAAGCGATGGCTCCTCCGATGACGACTCCTCCAAACAGTATCCCGAAACTGACGAGCAGCGCGGTGCGCCCGATGCGGAGCTGTTCGAGGGCAATGACCACGGCCAAGCTCATGACCAGCAACCGGACTCCTCCCGCAATGAGACGCGCTCCCGACCAGTGTGAGTTCACAGCAGCCAGGAGCGCGCTGCGCGCCAGGAATTTGCTGACCACCGAGCCGAGCAATCGAACCAGCGTTGCCGCAATGATGTCTGGCACATAGTTCACAAAACGGACCACCAGGTCCTGAGTCATCTGAGCGTTGGTCGCACTCAGAGCAAGCAGGATGATAAACATCCACAAAACCCCCTGAACCAGCCTGGCACCGAAATCGCTGGGTGAGCGAAAAACACGCGCCCGATCAATCGTGCTCGCCACGCCCGTCTGGATCATCAGGCGGTCAAAGTGGGTCGCCACAAGCAAGCGGTAAGTCAGCAGCCGCGCCACATAGGCGAGCGCGCCTCCGATGACTAAGATCACCAGCACAGTGATTAGGGCGGGAACAACCAGCGCCAGCTGTTGGGCCAGCCGGTGGAAAGGCTCGATAACGGCTTTTTCAATTAGTCCTGGCATAGTCTTTCTCCTTTCTGGATCTGTCGTTCCAGTGGTGATGCAGATACGGTCGCTCGGCTTCGAAGACATTACATAGCTTTTCGATGCGTTGCTCGACCTCGCTTGCACTGCTTTCTCGCACTTCCAAGACGAAAGATGCCGTGCGGCCCAGGTACAGCGGCACCAGGGACTGCATCAAGTGATCGCGATCCAGCGCCTTGTGATGGTACGCCGCCGCAAATTCATAAATCAGGTGCACCCAAAGCAGGTCCGGGATTCGAAAATCCTCGCCGCTCCTTTCTGCACAAGGGGTCAAGGCCTGAAAGGTCTGCGGTGAGAGAAAATCTTGGAAAATCTCACGAAGATCTGAAACGCCCTGCCGGTAGGTCTTGATCATCCGCTCAACGTTGACCGAGATCGGCTCCACTCCCACTTCAAAGGGAAAGCCAAACATTGGCACCGGCTGCGAACCGTTCACCGCCTGCCACACGGAAGAATAAGTTTCCATTAATCCAAAGACTGAACCTACAACTTGCCGGAACATGCTGGTGAGATCTGAACCGGGATCTTTGGCGTCGTGCAGCTTCGCGCCCAGATAGGATTGCGCCACGCGGAATCCTTCGGCGATCGCGGTAACGGTCATCCAAATATCAATCCCGAAACGAGCCACGTCCGTTCCCCAGACCTCTTTCTCCAGGTAGTGAGCAGCCAATCGACCGGAGAGACCGAATTCACCGCCGATGGGCTGCCGCACGTGCTTACCAAACAGACTGCGTGTGATGGGATAGATAATGCTATTGGTGATTGTGCCGTCGTACTTGTGGCGCAGGTAGTAAGGGGCGATGTAATCCAGGTCGCGCTCCAGGATTGGCTTTGCCAGTAGCTCCACCCATTGCGGGGTTATGCTGCGCAGGTCCGAATGGACCACCACGCAAGCCTTAGCGTTCAGGTGCTTGGCTACGGCAAAAATAGTGCGGAAGGCACTCCCTTTGCCTGGGATGCCATGATAAGGCGTGCTGATCCTTGAAACCAGGCGAACCGGGTGCGAAACCAGCAAGACCGAGTCGACGTCTAACTCGGCTCTAAGCACGGCTTCGCGTGTGCCGTCGTTCGAGCCGCCGTCCGAATTGACAATGAGCGATTTCCGCTCCGGGAAGTATTTCGCCAAGCCGGCGTTGACGGCTCGGACGACATGACCGATGGTGCGCGCATTGTTGTAGCTGGGGATCCCCACAACGATCTCGGCTTCACCGATTTCGTTCAGGCGAGTGAGGAGTTCACTGGAAAGGTTATTTTGGACATTCTCTTTCATTGACTCTTTTCATCCCATCTTTTAAGGCACGCCGCTTGTCCAGTTCATACCGGCCTCGCTGCGACTTTTGACCGCGGGTTGTCAAATGCGGCGGCCAATTCTGACAAGATGCCCTCTAGGGCTACTTCAATGCGCCGCCACTCGGGGATAAGGGGCGAACCAAAGGGATGGCTTTGGAATTCTTGGAAAGCACTATCCAGAACGCTGGCAAACATCTCGATCGAACCCAACTCTTGATGCATATCAAACTGGGTTAGAGCGCTCATCTTGGAATGATCTTCGTAGGTTTTCACGTACGCCCGGGCGTTGGCCATGTAAGTGTGCTTCAGCGCGCGCAAAGTATCCGTATTCAGAACGCATCCGCTGGAGCTGAGTTGGGTGAAAAATGTGCGCGCGATGTCGGAGACCATGCGGGCCAGACCAGAAGCCGGGTCATGTCCGACGTCTTGATGCTTATGATCGTAACGCGGTGTGATTTCTACTTGGCAGATTCGATGGGGCCGCACGATGCGATACATCTCCGACAGGATCCCAACCTCAATCCCCCAGTCGGAGGGAAAGCGAAGCTCGTTGGCGATGCTGGCAAACGTGGCAATCTCGCCCGAAAGCGGATAGCGGAAGTCAGACATGTATTCGAGAAACTCGATCTTCTGCAGGATCTTTCGCAGCGCTTTGACGAAAGGAAAGTAAAACAGCCGCACGACGCGCCCGTGCAAACGGTCAGAATAGCGCGCGTAGAACCCTTTGGAAAACTGGTAACGCAGCCGCACCACCGGAAAGAGCAGTCGCAGCAGAAATCCTCGATCGTATGTAAGAACGTCTGCGTCGTGAAAGGCAACTACAGAGACCTCGCTCTTCCCTAAGGCATAACCTAATGCCGTCCAAATCGCCTGACCCTTGCCCCGCGGGCCGACCGGAAGGGTCTCGTTGATCCTGGCAATCACCGACTGCACTGCCGGTGAATCGTTCCATAAGACACGAGCCCTGCTCTTCAGCGGCTGTACAATTTTCTGCGCTTCCCGATATTCCTCAGGAGTTCCGCGATCCAGACTGATGTAAACACGGCTAATAAAGCCCATGGTAGAGAGCTCGCGAATGATGTTTTTCATTGCCGCAGAAGAAAGATCCTTGAACAGCGCCGGAATGATCACGCCAATCGGGAAGCGAACAGCGGCTTTTGTCAGCGATTCTTCCATCTCGATGAGATCTTCGTTTTCGAGTCGCGTAAAGGTCGGAACGATGTTTTGGTAAAAGTCCGCCATCGTACCCTCCGTTTCTCAGGGTTTCTCAGAGGAGTGTTTAAAGATGCCTCTCTAGTTTCACTTGCTGGCGACCAAGTTCAAAGTTCGGTCGAATTCGAAGGCAACTCCCTCTCCCGTTTGTGGGGAGAGGGTGGCCGAAGGCCGGGTGAGGGGGCCGCGGTCGACGGAGACGCTACCCTCGGCGGTCTGAGGGTGCTCGCTACTTCGTAGTCCGTCCTTTAGGCGGCACGGAGCGCCGGTTTTCCGGCTAAAGCCAGGACTACAAACGAAATTGGTTCCTTGGACGACGCCTTTCTAAACGCGCTCAGGGTTTTTTTGTGGCTTTCAGGAACTGCGCCGCGGCCCCAAAACGCGGCAAAAGACGGGAAGACGGACCCCTGCTGGAGTTGAGGCACAGTAAGAACATTCGCGGCCTTTCGTGGAAAAGTCGCGTCTCTCAAGCGCCCTGACTCGGAGGTATGACCTTCATGGCCTCTGCCTTGAGACGGGGGGCGTGTCCGACAAGTCCTTTGCTTGACACAGAGCTTGATTCTCTGTTGTCCCCGGAGGGGACTAATATGAATAGCCGGGGGTTGAGCGCAGCAGCGCAGAGCGAAACCCACGGTAGCAAGAACGTTTCAGATCCAACCCTGAAAGGGTTGAACCAAACTTCGGCAATCTTCAAAGGTACCATTCCTGCTCGACCCTTTCAGGGTTGGTGTCTTTGGCGACATTTACCCCGGGTGGCGCAGCCTGACGCGCCACCCGGGGCTATTCAAATTGGTCCCCTCCGGGGACCTACCGTTGGACGCACACTGCCCTGTGTTCAGCGACGCGACTGATCGGTAAAGATCAGGCCTTGAGATGGGGGCTGCGACACAAAATGAAGTCCATTCTTGCTTTATATCCGGCTGGACTCACCGCTGAGGAAGCTCAGAGGGAGTTACCGCTGTGTGAAGGACTTCGACGAATCTGACAATTGCAGGCTGGTCTGTGTTTGGCTCAAACCGGATCGTTTGGCCAAACGGGACGAAAAAACTACGCTTCGTGTTGAGCCGGATGGGACCACTCTAAGGAAGCCTCAGGACAGAACCGTTCGGTTGCACAGGAGCAAACACTCAGCGCAGAACTCATTTTAAGGGCATCCCGCCGTTTTCGGGACAAGAATCGTCCCCGGCGAAGTGAAAAACAAAGCGAAAAATCGAGAAGGACGAACGCACCTCTTTCGCTTGAGCGAAAGTAAGATCCTGCGTAAAACAGAGCCACGTCAAATAAAGCGGAGCTGTGAAGAAATTGAAATTCAATGAAAAAGTCGGTCCTCTCTCCCCAACGTTTTGAACAGGGGGACTACAAGGGGGCTTAGGCAGCTGCTCGAAACCGACGCTTATCCCCCTCAAGTTCCTGCGACGTAAACGCCCCCTGTGTTCAGCAAGGCGACTTAATGGGTAAAGATCAGGCCCCCTCACGGGAGGCGAGGGGAGCCAAATTTTTCAATTGTTTTTATCGCGATCTCCCCAAAGCTTGCGTTTGCCATGAAACAGAACGAAACTGGTGATGTGCGCTAGAGTCGGATGACTCCTGAAGGCAGCTCGATAGCGTCAGGCGCTGAATCATTAATAAGGGGTGGGGGCGCCGTGTTGCGGGGCAAGCGATTGAAAAAATTCCAGATGAGCTGCAGGATAGGGCTCCCGGTAAGAGCGTTGGATACCATGACCGACGAGCAGTTGCTCGATACGCGCCTTTGCGACCTGCCCTTAAGCATCAAAGGCTCGCCGTTGGAACACCGTCTTGACCGGCTTTACAAAGAGCTGGAGGCACGCGGCCTCTGTTTTAAGCCTCATGTCTGGTTGTCCAAAGAGTGGTTCACACCTGACCAGATCCCCGGCTTCGCCATGCCCTTCTATCTTGCCCATCCTCGCTTGTCTAAACTGGAGCGCAAACAGATGCTCGAAGTCGAAGGCGGCACTGAGAAGGATTGTCTCCGGATTATGCGGCACGAAGCTGGTCATGCAATAGACAATGCGTTTCGCCTTCATATCAGGCCGCATTACCGTAGGTTGTTCGGTTCATTCGCGCGCCGGTATCCTGACTGGTACACACCAGAACCCCATAGCCGCAACTATGTTCTGCATCTCCCGGCCTGGTATGCGCAAGCACATCCCGCCGAAGATTTTGCCGAAACCTTTGCCGTTTGGCTTGCAGCCGGGTCGAGATGGAGAAGACAGTACGAGGGATGGCCTGCCTTAAACAAGCTGGAGTATGTCAACCAAATCATGAAAGCAATCGCGGGAAATCCCTCATTCAATAAGTCGCGCCAGACGTTCGAAGAATTGCCTGACATTGTCATGACTCTGCGCGAGCATTATCGGAGTAAGCGCCGGCATTATGCGTTTCACTGGCCGCCTGACTATGATCGCGATTTGCTTCGCATCTTCTCCTCCGAGCCTCGCCACAAACACTGTTCGAGTGCGGTCAGTTTCCTCCAACGTCACCGCCGCGAACTCTGCCAGGACGTTGCAGAAGGGACCGGCGTGCACAGTTACGCGATTCATCAAATGTTTATCACTATAATTAACCGCTGCAGGGAACTGAAGCTGCGGCTCGGCCTGACAGAAGCGCATACCAGGCATAGGCTGCTTGTGCTCTTGACGGTTCAGACCATGAACGGGATTCACTCGGGCTATCACAGGATTGCCCTATGAGTCAGAGGGGCACGAGAAGGCTTCGCATCATTGTGCTGGCGCAGGAAGAATTGCTGCCGCCCGAGACCTTGGCTGGCGTGGATGACAAAAAAAGCCAGCCTTGGCGGACTGAGTACGACGTGGTTTCAACGCTGCGCGGAATGGGACATGAAGTCCAGCCCGTCGGCGTTCGAAGCGAACTCGGTGTGATCCGACAAGCTATTCATGACCACAAACCGCACGTCGCATTCAACCTGCTTGAGGAGTTTGATGGGTACCCCCTCTTTGACCAGCACGTGGTTAGCTATCTTGAGTTGATGAAGCAGAAGTATACGGGATGTAATCCGCGGGGATTGACTCTGAGCCGCGACAAGGCTTTGACTAAGAAAGTCATGGCATACCATCGCATCCACGTGCCGCGCTTCGCGGTTTACCCGCTCGGTCGCAATGGGCAGCGGCCCAATCGATTGAGATTTCCGCTGTTCGTCAAGTCCTTGAGCGACGAAGGTTCAATCGGCATTGCCCAGGCTTCGGTCGTGCGCGATGACGAAAAGCTGAAAGAGCGTGTGGATTTCATTCACCGTCAGAACCAGACGCCTGCGATTGCCGAAGAGTATGTTGAGGGGCGCGAGATTTATGTTGGAGTGATCGGGAATCAAAGGCTTCAAGCTTATACGCCTTGGGAGCTGGTGATGACTAACCTGTCCGCCGGCGCTTTGAATATTGCGACTGGTAAAGCCAAATGGGACGTGAACTATCAGAAGAAGATCGGCTTGATAACGCAGCCCGCAGAGCTTGGGCCTCAAAAGAAAAAGGAATTCGAACGGCTTTCGAAACGCATCTACCGGATACTCGGTCTCAGCGGATACGCGAGGATGGATTACCGCATGACTGAGGATGGTCTCATGTACCTGCTCGAAGTGAACCCCAACCCGCAGATAGCGCAAAACGAGGATTTTGCCGACTCCGCCGAGCATTGCGGCCTGAAGTATGAGTCGCTGCTGAAAAAGATCATAACCTTGGGGATGAATTATCACCCGATCAAGTGATCGTGAAATCTTTGGAACGGTCCAGGGGGCTGAGCCCTGGCTGAGCCCACCCCAGACGGCCAAAATCTGATTCTCTGTATCCTGGGGCTCAGGCATAAGGAGACCATCAAAATTGAAAGCCAGAATCCATCAACCATCGCGGCCCTGCCCGCTATTTCCTGCTCTCTTGTCAAAGGCAGAATCTGACACCCGAAGGTTCTATGACAGGTGGATCGGAGGGGCCAGGCTGGTTTCAATGGTGGGTCGCTTCATCTTCAGATTGAGTGGCGTCGTCTATTCAGGTTCCTTCATTCGGGCTGCTGGCCTCGCTTCTGGCGTCAGTGTCCTGGAAATTGGCTGCGGGATGGGATCAGTTTTGACAGCCACTCGACGCCGGCTCCGATCAACGGCGACTTATCTCGGCGTTGACTTGTCCATTCAAATGGTTAGGCAAGGACACTCAAGGGCATTAGAGCCTGGCAGGCAGAAGCCGGTTTCGCTCGTTGTTGCAAGCGGGCTGTCTCTGCCTATAGGTAACTCTGGTTTTGATGTGGTCTTGCTATCTCACGTCATCAAGTATCTTACAGACGAACAGTTGAACAAGGTCTTGTGGGAAGCCAAGAGAGTCTTGAAGCCCGCGGGGCGAGTGGTCCTTTGGGAATTCAGCCCGGTTCTAACCGCACGAATTACAGGGCTGATTGTGAAATGCTGTCATGCGGAAAAACTGCGTGGGACACTGGAACTGAGAAGGGCGCTGAAGACGGCCGGATTTAGGAATCTTAGACCATTTCGTGTTGTCACTCCGTGGCTGCCCTGGTCCAATGTCGCATTTACAGGTTCTCTGGACTGAGACAAAAAGATCAGTAGCCCGACCGTAGGGGAGGGCGTCACCCCGCGGCCAAGATGCCCTCCCTTACGGTCGGGCTACTGATCTAGCAACCATCTGGCTTGCCTGGGGCGGACAATCCTGTCTTCCCCAGGCAGCCTGAAAGGCTGACGTACACGTACGTCAAGCTTTCCAGCCTGACCAGCAAGCCTCCGGCTTGCTGGTGCGTTGGCGAAAGCACCAAAGCATTCTACTCCTACGCGAGCGGCGGCCCAAAAACTCGTCAGCGAAAACCCTCCGCCATGATCAGGTCGCTGCCGCTCTGATCAACTTGCGCGTAAAGGATCGAACGCCCATCGGGTGAAACAGCCAGCCCGGGTGCATGCCGGCCCAACCCCTTCGCCAGACGGGCCACGTCGCTCACCTGTGCGGTGGCAAAGCTGAAGAATTCCAGCAGCGAGCCTGCTTTGGTGGCTGAGTCGAAGTAGATTCCTTCGTCCACCACCCGCCAGTAGCGCCACAATCCGGCCTGATGGTGGTCCGTGATCAGTCTTTCCTCGCCCCCATCGAGGGAGACGCGCCAGATCCCCGGGCTGCCCCGGCCTTTCGTATAGTACAGGTGCTTCCCATCGGGCGACTCAAAACACTCAAAGCCTCCATCTCGGGTGATCTGCACTGCCGTGCCTCCTCCGATAGGCGCCTTCCAAATCTGCATACTCCCGCTGCGCGTTGAGCCGAAGTAGAGCGATCGTCCGTCGCGTGACCAACTAGGCACAACATCTTCAGCCGTATCGGTGGTGAGGCGCCGGGGCTGGCCGCCATTGGCGCTGACGAGGTAGATGTCGGGATTGCCCGCCGAGCCGGAGCGAGAGTCATAGGCGATCCAGCGGCCGTCAGGAGACCAGCGCGGGGTGCCAGTGACGTAAGGCCCGCAGTCGAACAACAGCCTCGGCGCCGAACCATCACTCGTGCAAACCCAGATGCCATCGCCGCCGGAACGGCCAGAGGCGAAAACGATACTGCTCCCATCCGGAGAGTAGTCCGGGCCATGGTCGGAGAACGTGGAGGCAATCAGCTCCACGGCAGGCTTTCCCCGCCTTGAGGAGTCCAGCTCAACTCGCCAGATATTCATGTCGTCTAGCGTCTGGGTGTAGGCCAGCCGGTCGCCTTGAAGTGATACTGCGGGGCTGACCACGTCTTTGCCGATCGTGTCTACCCGCCGTGGGGGCCCACCCGCGGCCGGCATTCGCCAGAGGTTAACCGTGCTGCCGCCGCGCCTGGAGGAGAAAAGGATCTCACGACTGTCCGAAGTCCAGGCCAAACCTGAGATCGTCAGACTGTCGAAGGTAAGGCGCCGGGATTCTCCGCCCGCGACCGGCACGACGTAAAGATCTCCGGTTGACCAACTGCCGACCCGCACGAAAGCCAGTGTCTTGCCATCCGGTGAAAAGGCAGGGTAGTGGTCGCCATTACCCGCAGATGGCGAAGTTAGCCTTCTCTTTTCTCCTGTCTCAAGCGAAAGTAGGAAAAGGCTCATGGGCTGCTCTGCGGTGCTTTTGTCCGGAATGGCGAGGTATTTTCCATCGGGAGAAAAGTAAGGGCTATTGCCCAAGCTCGGAATTCGATAAGGGGAAATATCGGCCAGCTTGCGCTCTGCTCCTCCCAGCGCGGGAATCAAATAGAACGCGCTCCCTTCGGCAGACTGGCGCAGGAATGCAATGAAGTTCCCATCAGGCGACCAGGCTGGTTTGCTGTCTGCGCTGGGGTTTGTGGTCAGCCGCAACGGCGTTTCATCCCCAAGCAGCTTGATGTAGATGTCTGGGTTATCACCTTGCGGGCCGTCCCACATGAAGGCGATCTGGTTCCCGCTGGGCGAGAAAGCGGCCTGCCACTCGCGTCCTTGAAAGCTGGTCAGTGGCACGGCCCTGAACTGGGACGTGGACTGAGAGCGCGGACTCCAAACTGATTGCCAGAACGCCACGGCGGCCACGAAAGCCACTCCCAGGAGGGCAGCTGGCCAAAAACGTCGAATTCTCAGGAGCTGCGCGCCCCAAGCGGCTCTCGATATGGTCGCCGGAGAGGGTCTTGGGTTTGCCAGACGGGTTTCGGATTCCAAGGGCTGTCGGGCTTCAAGTTCCGGCAGGCTCGGGGTTTCGATCCCTGGGTATTGGTCTTTTCCCTCTTGCCGTACCTCTTGAACACTGGCTACAAAGCGATAGCCCCGCCGAGGAATAGTCTCAATGTACGGATGGGCCAAGTCTTCTCCCAGTGTCTTCCGCAGAACAGAAATCTTCTTTGCCAGGCTCACCTCTTCAACGAAGGTGTCGGGCCAAATCTTCTGAAGCAACTCCTCCTTGTCCAGAATTCGCCCGCCACTTTCAACCAGAACTAGCAGCGTTTCGTAAGCTTTCGGGGTGAGTGGCACAAACTGTCCATCACGGAGCAAGGTGCGATCGGTTAACTCCAGGTGAAAAGGCCCGAACTGATAGAAGTGCTTGACGTGCTGATGCATAAGTACGGTGAAGGATCTTTGGGAAACTTCGTTCAAAACTTCGTCAAAACTTTTTCAAGGCTTCGGAAAGACTTCCTGGTCGCCCCTCTCATAACATCTGGATGAAATCCGAACCAAGAAGACAAGCCGGCCTCCTGGGGAAGTCAGAGTTGCTAACCTACGCTACTCGAAGGGCGAATGAAAACAATTCTATACGGAAGAGTTGCTTCGGGGCAACTGAAAGCCCTGAATGGTCGGAAATAACGACTTAAGCAGACGACTGGGACACGTAAGGGGAAGGGCGTTGTTTGAGTTCGGACTATTCAGATTGACTTCCAGCTTGATGCTCTTGTCATTCCCGCGAAAGGGGTAATCCAGCACCGTCGGGTGCAACGAGATTCCTCCCTTCGCGGGAATGACAGAACTCCGTCAATGAGGGGTTATCAACGCCCCTTTGGTTCGGGCTCGTCCAGGTTGGGAAGCAATGGAAAGAAAGCTGTCACAACAAAAGTTTGGAGGATAAAACGTCATGATTGAAGTTCAAATGAAGCGTTCCGGGTTCTTAGCTGTTTCAGTCACTCTACTGATGCTGGCGTTGGGTTCGCTGGCTCGGGGTCAAGCGATCACGGGCAGGTTGGTTGGCACAGTCCAGGACAGCAGCCAGGCAGTTGTCCCGGATGCCAAGGTGACTATCACAAACCAAGGGACAGGAATTTCCCGGGAGGTTCAGACGGATGCTCAGGGAAACTACGTGGCGCCCTCGCTTCCCTCGGGTAACTACAAGGTCTCGGTTTCGGCAGCCGGATTTCGCAATGCGGTGGCTGGCAACGTTGTGGTCAGCGTAGCCCAAACAACGCGCGTTGATGTGACGATGGAGCTCGGCAAGGTTGAAGAGATCGTCGAAGTAGTGGGCGCCGCGGCGCCACTGGTTCAGAGCACCACTTCTGACCTCGGCGAAGTTGTCGATCAGCGTCAGATTCAAACGCTGCCACTGAATGGAAGAATCTTCTCGCAACTGATCCAGCTTGTGCCGGGTGCAGTGCCTGCCGGCTTTGGCGCCGCACCAGAAGCCGGTTCAACGGCTGGCGCGCGCACTTTCACTTCGGCTAGCGTTAACGGCCTGCCTTGGTCAGGCACCAGCTACTACATGGATGGGGTTGAAAATAAGGAACCGCTGAACGCCTTCATCAGCATGTCGCCGCCGATCGAGGCGATTGAGGAGTTCAAGGTGCAGACCAACAGCGCCAGCGCGGAATACGGCGCCTTTGGCGGAGGCGTTGTCAACCTGACGCTGCGATCAGGAACCAATGAATACCACGGCTCGGCTTTTGAATACCTCCGCAACGAGGCGCTCAACGCCAAAGACTTCTTTGCCATCAAGAAGAACCCTTTCAAGACAAACCAGTTTGGAGGGACCTTCGGCGGTCCAATTGTCAAAAACAAGGCTTTCTTCTTTGGAGACTATCAGGGACTGAGACTGAGCGGCGGACGGCCGATCGTGTCTTCCGTTCCAACTCAGGCAATGCGTGACGGCAGATTCCTGGCCAGTGAAGGATTTGCCAACCCAATCTATGATCCTCTTTCTAACGCCGATGCGACTCAGAGAACGGCATTCGCCAATAACCAGATCCCAACGGGCCGTATGGACCCGGTCGCTGTCAGAGCGTTGAGTCTCTGGCCTTTGCCGAATCTTCCAGGGCTGGCTAACAATTACGTCGAAAACCTCTCTCAAACGCAGGATGTAAACCAGTTTGACATCCGCGGAGACTATCAGTTTGTGCGGCTGGGGCGTCTGTTCGTGCGCGAGTCCTATTCGAAACGTGCCTTGCGTTCGTCGCTTCCCGGTGCGCCCTTCATCGCCTTCAATGAAATCAACTCAGACTCGCGCGATCACAACGCGGTGATCGGCCATACCTATTCATTCACTCCCACTCTCCTCAACGAGCTGCGACTGGGCTTCAACCGTTTCAACACCAATCACTACGGACCTGATTCCAACCTCGACAAGAACAACGAATTCGGAATCAGGAACGGCAACCTGGCGGCATTTCCTGAAACCCGAGGGGTGGCAAATTTCTCGATTCCGGGCCTGACGGGCACGGGCTCGCCGGGTTTCACCAACGCGGTTCGCCTCTCCAATACTTACCAAATCACCGAAAACGTGACCTGGGTGAAGTCCGCTCATACCCTCAAGTTCGGGGCCGATCTGAAGCGGATCGAATCGACGCTGACCAATCCCGAATCGAACCCTCGAGGCTTTTTCAACTTCAATACCAACGTCACGAGTCTCAACGGAACAGGCGGGGCTGCCTTCGCCAGTTTCTTGCTGGGTTATCCAGACAACTATGGCAGGTCGATTGTGGACACGCGGCCGGCGGTCAGGATATTCACCAGCGGACTCTATCTCCAGGACGACTGGCGAGTGACGCGAAACCTGACGCTGAATCTGGGCCTTCGCTATGACCTCTTCACGCATCCGCACGAGCGACACAACCGCCACAGCAATCTTGATCTGACAACCGGAAAGCTTGTGCTTGCGAGCGACGACAATACCGGACCTAACATCGATACCGAAAAGAAAAACTTTGGACCGAGATTTGGATTCGCTTACAGTCCCGATGATGGCAAGACCGCCTTTCGCGGTTCATTTGGGATCGGCTATTTCACCGGTAACTTCGGCGCCAACGGGGGAACGCTGGAGCGCAACTATCCCTTCTTCCAGACCTTCTCTCTGGCCGCCTCAAACCGATTCGCACCGTTTGCCCGCTTGAGTGTGGACGGACTGCCTGGGTACGTTCCTCAGGCGCTGTCTCCCACGATCACTCCACCGCCAGGTTTATCGCTGTTCTACATCCCCAGGGATTTCCGCCAGGATACGGTGGCGATGTGGCAGCTCAGCATCCAGCGGCAACTCTCTTCTTCCGGTGTCGTTGAAGCCGCTTACGTTGGGAATCATGGCTATCACCTTTTCAGCGGCAACCGCAACATTAATGCTGCGCAACCGGGGCCGGGAGCAGTTGATCCGCGCAGACCCTACTTCAGCGTGTTGCCTAACAATCAGACCATCAACCAAAGAAACTCCGATGGGTCCTCCCACTATCACAGTCTGCAGCTCAAGTACTCAAAACGGTTCTCGGCCGGTTTGCAGGCACTTGGGTCTTACACGTTCTCTAAGACGATTGACGACGTTTCGGTCATCTGGCCCTATGACAACAAGCTCAACCGGGGCCCATCAACGGGGATGAATGGAAGCAAGTCATTCGATGTCCCGCACATTTTTGTGACGAGCTATCTGTACGAGTTTCCTTTTGGCAAAGGAAAGAAGTTCCTCACAAATGCTCCGCGGGTTGTCGATTTCCTTCTCGGCGGCTGGCAGACCAACGGAATCACCACGCTCCGCAGTGGGCAGGCGATGTACATCAGAGTGGCAACGGTTCAGTTGAACGCCGGCACTACTGAGAACTGGGCCAACATCACCTGCTCAAAGGTAAGTCACCCCAAGAAAGTTGAACAGTGGTTTGACACGAGTTGCTTTTCTGCTCCGGGGCAGTTCCAGTTTGGCAATTCAGGCAAGGGCCATGCCCGCGGACCCGGGCTGGTCAATTTCGATCTGTCACTTTTCAAAAGATTTGCAATCGATGAAAAACGTTCCATCGAGTTTCGGTCAGAGTTCTTCAACATGTTCAATAATCCACATTTCGGTTTCGGGACTCCGACCACGACGCAGGGAACCGGCACCTTTGGCAAGATTGACCGAACGATCCTGACGCCGCGAGAAATTCAGCTGGGATTGAAATTCGTGTTCTAACCAGGTAAGGCGATGCCCTTTCTGCATCTGTCCCCTTTTACAAGGGGGATCTGGAGATGGGATTCCGGTGCCCCTGCCGGGGCGTAACCGAAGTGGATGGACGCCAGCCTGGGGCGTCGCTGACGCTTTGCCCCAGGCTACTCTCCCGCGCCCCTCCAGGGCCCTCCAGGGTGCCTGGGCAGGCCCCCGCTTCGTTGCAACCCTTGGGCGCATGACGCACGAAATATTGATTTGCTCTCTTGGTCTTTTACAACGGGGACCCCGCGTTTCTTGCGGCAGGGGGTGTGCTACGAACTATTGAAGACCCAAGTCCGCGAGATCATCGTGCTCTCGAAAGGAGCCATCCGGTTTGCCGTCAGAATAACCCCGAGGCCCTGAGCTTCGAGGAAAACCAATCATCTCTGGAAAGAAATCAGGAGGGACATCTTTATGCTACATCGATTGCTTCGGACAGCAGGAGTCCTCATGCTGCTGGCCACTTCTGTGTTCGGCCAGCAGGCGGGGCAGATTGTCGGCGTAGTAACAGACAGCAGCGGGGGGGTTGTTCCGAGCGTCAAGGTAACGGCCACCGAAGTCGGAACCGCGTTTGCTTATGCGACCACCACGGGCGAAGACGGGCGGTACGTCTTTCCCTCATTGCGTCCGACGAAGTACGAAATATCGGTCGAGTCCTCTGGCTTTCGAACCTTCCGCCGCGTGGGCATCGAACTCTTGGCCAACCAGAATCTGACCGTGAATATCAACCTGGAGGTTGGCGCGGTCACCGAGACGGTGAACGTGTCTGGGGCAGCCGTTCAGGTCAATACCACGAATTCAGCGCTGAGCGAGGTCGTGGATAATGCGCGCATCGTCGACCTGCCGCTAAACGGTCGCGACGTGGCCAGTCTGGCCACTATCGTACCTGGAATGGCGGTGGCGTCAGTTAGTACGGAAACGGGGAAGTCAATTCCCGGAGGCTTGCGATTGTCCTCCAACGGTACGCAGAGCCGCCAAGTCGCTTTCAAGCTAGACGGAGTCAGCAATACCGACTTTTTTTTCCAGGACAACCAGACTTTTCCGTTTCCCGACGCTGTGCAGGAGTTCAGCATCCAAACGAGTAATTACACAGCAGCGCAGGGAAACAATGCCGGCGCCATGGTCAACGTCGTAACGCGGTCTGGGACCAACGAGTTCCACGGTGGAATATTCGAGTTCCTGCGCAACCGTGCCTTTAACGCCAGGAACACCTTTGCCCGCGAGGCGGACTTCTTGAAGCGCAACCAGTATGGGGCGTTCGTTGGCGGGCCGGTGAGGCTGCCGGGTTATGATGGACGAAGCAAGACATTCTTTTTCGCCGGCTGGCAGGGAACGCGCATTCGGAATCGCTCTAACGACGTGACGGCGTCCGCACCGACCACTGCCCAACGCAACGGGGACTTTGGCAGCACCACGGTCCGAGACCCGGCGACAGGCCAGCCGTTCCCGAATAACCAGATTCCGATGAACCGGTTCGATCCGGCTTCGGTGAACGTTCTCAAGCTTATCCCCGATGGGGGTAGCACCGGTCGCATCGTCTTCGGCCGCAACATCGGTCAGGAGCTGGACCAACTCGTCTCCAAGATCGACCACCAGTTGACGTCCAACGACCGCCTGAGCGCCCGCTATTTCATCGACCACTTCGACAATGCCTCGATTTACAACGACGACAATTTGCTGACGTACGTGGGCGCTGGCAGCGGCGGCGTGGGCTCCAACCAGTCGCGCGTGCGGACACAGAACGTTGCCTTGTCCTGGTCGAAGACTTTCAGTCCCTCGCTGCTGAACGATTTTGCGTTCGGCTACAACCGCATCCACTCGAGGCGCGCTCCGCCGGACGGCACGCCGAGCATGCAGGAACTGGGGGTGCGGCTGCCGGTTTATCCGACACTGGCGTCCATTGCGCAGATTGAGGCGGTCGGATTTTTCAACATCGGAGACAATTTGGAAGCCAAATTCGTGCGCAACGGGTTTGAGTGGAGCGATCGCATGAGCTGGATTCGGGGGAAGCACAGCCTGCAGTTCGGCGGAGAGATCGCCCGCTATCGAGCGGATATCGTGAACGAGTTCCGCCGGGCTGGCCACTACGTATTCCGCCCGAATGCCACCTTAGGGACTGGAAACGCCCTGGCCGACTTCCTGTTGGGTCAGTTGGATAGTTTCGACCAGGGGACCGGTGAGTACAAGAACAACCGAGCCACCTACTCGGCGCTGTTTTTCCAGGACGACTTCAAAGTGCACCCGCGACTGACGCTGAACCTGGGCATGCGATATGAGCCGACGCCGCCGTGGCACGAAGTGCGGGGCCGGATCGAGCGGTTCAGGATTGAGGACTTCAAGAACGGCGTGCGCACGACCCAGTTCACCAACGCCCCTCCGGGAGTGACGTTCCGCGGAGATCCCGGCGTGCCCGAAGATGGTGTCTTGGGGGACTACAACAACTTGGGCGGGCGGTTCGGTTTTGCCTGGGACCTGTTTGGCGACGGCAAGACGAGCCTGCGCGGCGGAGGCGGGATGTTCTACGACCAGCACTTGCTGGGCGAATTTAATAATGGCGGCGTCAACGCACCGCCCTGGAGCCTTCGGTTGAGCGTGACGCGGCCGCCAGGGCCGTTCTCGGACCCGTATCGTGGTCGGACGGACTTCAACCAGATTACGATCGCGGCGATTGGCAGCAAGGACGCGCCGTTCCCGAGGCCCGTGCTGCTGACGACTTACGACGAGCGGCATGAGACACCCCTGACCTACAACTGGAACTTGACGTTGGAGCGAGAGTTCTTCCCGGAGTGGCTGGCACGGGCTGCCTACGTTGGCTCGTCGTCGATGTACGGGCGGATCACCAAGCAGTTAAATCCTGCACTGCCCAGCACGGCAGGCTTTTCCGATGCCCGGCGGCTATTCGCGCCGGAGCTTGGCAACATCGACTTCTTTGATCAGGATCGCCGGGCCAATTATCATTCCATGCAGCTTTCGATGACCAAGCGCTTTTCTCAGAACTACACCATTTTGGCCAACTACACTTGGGCAAAGGGATTGGGCACTTATTTCGGTGAGACCCAGGTGTCGGGGACCACTTATGGCGAGGTAGTCCCATGGAACGTCCCAGACGCTGATCGCCTTATGTACGGTCCGATGGAGTTTGATCACCGCCACCGGGTTGTGGGCTCGTGGGTTTGGGACCTGCCGAAGTTGAATACGGATAGCGGCGTGCTCAAGAAGCTTCTCGACGGCTGGCAGGCCACCGGCATCGGTCAGTACCAGACTGGCTCGCCTTATAACGTCCGAAGCGGCCGAGACAACTCGGGCACGGGCAGGAACAACGATCGCGCAAGGCTGACTGGCGTAAGTCCAGAGCCGGCGGCTGGCTCGGACAAAAAGGTGTGGTTTAACCCAGCGGCTTTCGCACTCAACGTCCCGGGGACATTCGGCAGTATCGGTACTGGAGCCTTCTACGGCCCGCACCTGTTCAGTTTCGACATGGGCTTCTTCAAAAACACTCAGATCACGGAACGAGTGAACGTCCAATTCCGCGCTGAGATGTTCAACATCTTCAACCAGACAAACTTTGACAATCCGAACTCGAATCTCTCGGGCTCCGACTTTGGGAGGATCGTCCGAACCAACAGGAGCGCGGGCGATCCCCGGATCATTCAGTTCGCTTTGAAAGTGTTGTTCTAGCCTTTAGCTTTTGGGCCGCGGAGAGCACTCTCCGCTGCCGAAGGGCGCGATCTGTAATCCATCAGTTTCACGTGATAGCTAGTTTCTGTCGCGAAACTGGAAGATTGCAGGACAATTCCCCTCGGCTGAGGAGGGGATGGGGCGCGCAGCGCCGCTGGGGTGGTGGGAGTCGCTGCGATCCCGCTACCGATTTGGTTTTTCCGCAACCGTTCGAACCACCCCCGCCGTGGCCTGTGGCCGTGGCTTCCCCTCCTTATCCAAACCTTATCCAAGGAGGGGAGCCTTAGTGCCGAGTTTCGCGACAGAAACTAGCTAGCTGGGAACCCTCCCGTTGGGGCGCCTTGACCGGCCTGCTGCACTGTGGCATTCCGCCCGCTACCGCAGGGGTGACAAGATGCAAATGCCGTCAGTATCACCCTTCGGCTCGCACCCACATGTAACTGCGGGACTACTCGATCTCAACATCTGATCTTGCCCGCCCATAATCCTTGCTGTATCATCGATTAAATCAGACTTTCGGGTTAAGAGAAGCAATCTCGTCCGAACCTCGATTGGCGGGAAAGCAATGAGCGTGGCACATCCCATTACTCCAAGAGTCAGACTCCGGTTGGGCTTGGCCTTGGTGTCGCTGGCGTTTGCCGTGTCGCAAGCCGTTGCGCAAAAGGCCCAGACTGCAGAGGAACGGGCTTCTTCCATCCTGAAGCAGAAGTGCCTGCAATGCCACGGCGAAGCGCTCCAGATGTCTGGCCTGGATGTGCGCACGCGGGAATCGATGCTCAAGGGAGGAGATAAAGGGCCGGCGTTAGTTCCGGGAAATGCTGAGGCGAGTCGGATGTATCGGCGGGTGTCTGGGATAGAACACCCCTTGATGCCCATGGCCCCGCTGTCTCCGCTGTCTGCGGAGGAAATCGCTGTTCTGAAGTCTTGGATTGACCAGGGCGCAAAGTGGGAAGCTGGAAACTTGCCCCCGTCGAATGCAGCCGGGCCGCAGGACCAAAATGCCAAAAAGAAGAATTCGACCGCCGGCGGTTACGGTAAAGACTATGAGGAAAAGCCAGTCACAGACCAGGATCGGAAGTGGTGGGCTTTCCAAAAGCCGATTCGTTATTCCATTCCGAAGGTGACCGACGCCCGCTGGAGCGCCCATCCGATCGATGCCTTCATCAAGCAGACTCTCGATCAGAAGGGCCTGGCGCCGGCGCCGCGGGCGGATCGGAACACTCTGATTCGGCGCGCCACCCTCGACCTGACCGGGCTTCTGCCCACTCCACAGGAGGTGGCTGCCTTTGTCAACGACTCCTCGCCCCGTGCTTATGAAAACTTGATTGAGCGCCTGCTCTCTTCTACACATTATGGCGAACGCTGGGGCCGCTTCTGGCTTGATGTGGCCCGTTATGCGGACAGCTCCGGCTTCGAGCACGATAAGGATCTGGCGAATGCCTGGCGCTACCGCGATTACGTCATCAAGGCGTTCAACCAAGACAAGCCCTACGACCGGTTCATCCTTGAACAACTGGCGGGTGACGAACTCGAAGACAGGGACTTCGACAGCCTGACTGCCACCAGCTACTATCGGATCGGGCCCAGAGTACGTTTTCGCGAAAAGGACAATCCCTACTACCGCTATGAATACCTGGACGACATCATACGAACCACCTTCCAGGGCTTTATGGGACTTTCAGTGAACTGTGCCCGCTGCCACGACCACAAGTTCGATCCCATCTCGCGCAAGGACTATTACCGTACGATGGCGATGCTTTTCGGCTACGTAGATATCGATCAACCCCTAGTGCCGCCAGACAAAGTTACCGAATACGAGAGAATCAAGAGGGAAGTGGAAGAGCAGACCAAACCGCTCCGTCGACAGATCGCGCAGATCGAGGCGCCTTACCGGAAAGCAAACTTCGAGAAAAGACTGGCGAAGTTCCCTGAAGAAATTCAGATTGCCGTCAAGACGCCTGACGAACAGAGGACACCGGGCCAGAGATTGCTGGCCGCCCAGATTGTGTCGCTGGACGTTGATCCCGACGCCGCCGCCAATCAGGCCGCGAATTATCGCAGCATGATCAAGGTCAATGATGTAGACCACGACGTCCGGCAGAAGCTGGTGGAGCAGGTCGAGGAGATTCAGAAGCAATTGCCGCCGCCGCTACCGGTAGCCGAAGGCATTCGTGATGGCGATTATCGGCTGACACCCGACGGGCCGGGCGATGAGCCGCTGCCCGGTAAGGGTGACCGCTTTAACTACGGAGTTGAATGCTGTTTCCTCCCCGAAGCTGGAAAGCCCTATCAAGTGCCACCGGTGTATTTCGGGGCCAATGGTATGGATGTCGCCGAGGACCAGAGATCAGCCGTCGTGCCACCGGGCTACCTGCAAGTGCTGGTTAGCGGGAGCCCACCGGTTTCTCAGCCGCCGGGCAACGGGTACATCACCAGTGGACGGCGCCGCGCACTCGCCCAATGGATTGCCTCGCCCGACAATCCGCTCACCGCGCGGGTTATGGTCAACCGCATCTGGCACTGGCACTTCGGCCGCGGCATCGTTCCGACACCCGGTAATTTTGGCAAGATGGGTTTGCCGCCGTCTCACCAGGAGCTACTGGATTGGCTCGCCACCGAGTTTGTCCGTCAAAAGTGGAGTTTGAAGCAGATGCACCGGCTGATGATGACTTCGGAAACTTACAAAATGGCCTCCAGTTTTGCTCCTCCCACTAACCTGGAGAAGGACCCCACGAACATAACGCTGTGGCGATTTCCATTACGGCGGCTCGAGGGCGAGGCAATTCGCGACATTATCCTGGCGGCGAGCGGCCAGCTCAACCTTCAGGCAGGAGGAGAACCGTTCTTTCCCTCAATCCCGAAAGCGTTGCGAGAGAGTTACCGGGCAGGCAAGTGGGAGCTCACCAAGGAAGAGTCTTCAAACTGGCGGCGCAGCATCTATGCTTACTGGAAACGCGGACTCAAGTATCCGATGTTCGAAGTTCACGACCAACCCGACCCAAACGTGACCTGCGAGAGCCGAAACACCACGACCGTTCCCACGCAGGCGCTCACGCTGTCGAATAACGAGTTTGTCCTCATGCAGGCCCGTTATTTTGCGGAGCGGGTCGTCCGTGCAGCGGGCGATGAACCTGTGAAGCAGATTCAGGCGCTTTATCGCGTTGCCCTCAGCCGTGAACCGGAGCAGAAGGAACTGGAGAGCGCCCGATCCTTCGTCCAGAAGCAGCGGAACTACCATCTGACACGCGAGTCCACTTCTGGTTCTGAAGCTAGTTCGGCGGACCGCGTCGCGCTGGACGCCCTAACTGACCTGGTGCACGTCATGCTGAATTCGAACGAGTTCGTGTACATTAACTGAGTCGAACCACATGGAATTGGGGCAGATGAGACAACCACAGAGGCACAGAGAAAACGAGAGATCTTAAGGTGTCGCCTATAGGTCACCCCTCTGTGGCGGCTTTTCCTGGGTGTGCCAGCCTATCATTCCCTGATTTGAACAGGAGGAGCATTCATGTCCGGCCTGTGTGATCGCAGAATGAACTTGAGCCGTTTCGTATCCCGGCGTGATTTCTTGTTTGAAGCTGGCTCGGGAATCAGCGGTCTGGCGCTGCTTCACCTGCTGCACCAGGACGGGCTGTTGGCGGCGGAGCCTGCAACTTCAGCCTGCGCGAGCGCGCAAGGCTTTACCGGCTCGCCCTACCTTCCGAAACCTCCTCACTTCAAACCGCGTGCCAAGTCCGTAATCTCGCTTTTCATGAGTGGCGGCGTAAGCCACGTCGATACGTTCGACTACAAGCCGGCGCTGGCAAAGCGCCACGGCACGCCCCTTGAGGGAAAGGGCGAGATTCGCGTCCGGCAAGGCTTTCCGGGGCCGCTGATGAAAAGCCCGTACAGCTTCAAACAGTGCGGGCAGTCGGGCATCTGGGCTTCAGAGCTCTTTCCACATGTCGGAAGCATGGCGGACGATTTGGCGTTCATTTATTCCTGCCAGGGCAAGTCCAGCGATCATGTGTTATCCCACTACGAGTGGAATACCGGATCGATTCTCATGGGCTTTCCTAGCGTCGGTTCCTGGGTGACCTACGGGTTGGGTAGTGAAAACCAGAACCTGCCAGGCTTCGTCGTCATCTACGACGCGCGTGGCGGGCCATTCTCAGGGCCGGCCAACTGGAATGCCGGCTTTCTGCCGGCGGCCTATCAGGGAACAGTCTTTCGTTCCACGGGCGACCCGATCCTGGATCTTTCTCCACCCTCTGAGTACGTGACACCCCAACAAGAGAAAGCACGGCTGGAGCAGCTCAACGCGATGAACCAGCATCATGCTGCGAAGCACCCGGGCAGCACCGAGCTAGCAGCGCGGATTGCTTCCTACGAGCTTGCCTATCGCATGCAGATGTGCGCGCCCGAGGCGGTGAACCTTTCCCAGGAGAGTGATGAAACCAAGCGGCTCTACGGCTTGGACCATCCTGTAACGGAGCCGTTTGGCAAGCAGTGCCTGCTCGCACGGCGCATGGTCGAAAGAGGGGTCCGCTTTGTCCAACTTTACAGCGGTTCAATCATCAACCAGAATGTGGACACGTGGGACGCGCACGCCAGCATTGTGGACAATCACGGCCAGCACGCCCCCGAAGTGGACAAGCCGATCGCAGGCCTGATTGCGGATCTAAAACGCCGGGGTTTGCTGGATGAGACGCTGGTGATCTGGCACTCGGAATTCGGACGGATGCCCATTTCCCAGCGCGGCATCGGTCGCGACCACAATCCTGGAGCGATGACCACCTTCTTAGCGGGAGCCGGCATCCAGGGCGGCCAGAAGATTGGCGCCACCGACGAGTTTGGCTACAAGGCCGAGCAGCAGGTCGTGAGCTGCCATGACCTGCACGCCACGGTGCTGCACTTGCTGGGTATGGACCATAAACGGCTGACCTACTACTTTAACGGCCGCCACATGAGGCTCACGGACGTCCACGGTGAACTGATCCCGCAAATCGCCGGAGAGTCCAGACCGGCGGGCTAGATTCCATCAGCGAATCCCTGGTAATACATTCTCAAGAGGCAACCTGAAGCATCGGGCGGCCCCATGTGTAGTGCGGTGGCAAGCAGCGGTCCCGCGCGACGCCGCGTCGCCGTACCCGACATTGGTCGAGGACGAGCACGATGGACGACGAAGACGATTGTCAGAGGATTCTGGAGTGAATCTTCAGAGACGTCTGCAACCTGTTTTCCTTTGGATAGGAACTGCGCTTCTCCTGCAGGCACGCTGGGTGTTTCCTGCAGATGATCTTGCCCAGGGCGAACGCCTCTTTCAACTTCACTGCGCCGGCTGTCATGGCCCTAAAGGAGAAGGCGCCAAAGGTCCCAATCTCGCGGTGTCACGCCTGGCGCGGGCCAACGCGGAAGAAGAACTCGTCAGGGTGATCACTCAAGGAATCGACGGCACCGAGATGCCGGCGTCACGCATCGATAAAGACCAGATCAGACGGGTCGCTGCTTTTGTGCGCCAGCTCGGCGTATTACCGCCCGAACCGGTTCCAGGCAATGCCCAGCGGGGCGAGCAACTTTATTTTTCTAAGGGGAACTGCGCGCCATGTCACGCCATGAAAGGACGAGGCGGTGCCTCCGGTCCGGATCTTACTGAGATTGGCCTGCGTCGCGGCGCCGCGTACCTGCGAGCGGCGCTCACCGATCCGGAGGCAGACGTGCCGAAGGCTTTCTTACCGTTTGGCCAGGCGAGTATCCCGGAAAACTTCCTGCTTGTGAGAGTGGTCACGAAGGACGGCCAACGCTTGACAGGAGTGCGTGTCAACGAAGATACGTTCTCCATTCAACTACGCGACTCCTCCGACCGAGTTCATTCCTTCTTCAAGTCTGAGCTGACCGAGCTGCGGAAAGACTGGGGAAAGTCTCCAATGCCAAGCTACCGCGGGCTGTTTTCAGACAAGGAACTGGACGACATCGTGGCTTTTCTGGCTTCATTGGGCCGCGAACGATGAGTGCTATCAGAATGAGTGCCAGCTTGGATCGACGCCCTGTGGTCCGCCTTGCCGAGGGGAGCTGCGAAGAAATCAAAACTCAACGAAAGAATCGGCTCCCCTCTACCCAACGCGGGGGAGGGGCTGAGGGGGAATTCCGCAACATGGCTAAGTGCCTGCCGCTCCGCGTCTGTCGGGATTCTTCCGGTTTCAGCAGCCAGACGCCACATCGTGCACCGCCCCCTCACCTCTTGGCCCTCTCCACCTCACGGGGGCGAGGGGAACCGAAGTTTTCAATTTTTTCACAGTTCCAGAGGTACTACGGGGGGTCTTCGGCCTTCGCCGATTGCGGCGCTGCTTCGGTGACATTGGTGACTCTTCTGCTGTGCCTTCTTGCCCAGGTCACTTTGGGCCAGGTGCCCTACGAGAGAATCCGCCGAGCGGAATCTGAACCGGGCAATTGGTTGACGTATTCGGGCAACTATCAAGGCCATCGTCACTCGCTGCTTGCGCAAATCAACCCAGGCAATGTCGCCCGTCTCAAGCCTGCCTGGGTTTACCAAATACGAGACGCAGGAAAGGTCGAGACGTCGCCAATTGTTCTGGATGGAGTCCTCTACATCACAGAAAAACCAAATGTCGTCACAGCTCTGGATGGGCGAACCGGAAGACCGCTCTGGAGCTACCGCCGCGCCCTTCCGACCGGCATCCCCGCATGCTGCGGGCCTGTGAATCGTGGCCTGGCGATTCTTGACGACATGCTGTTCCTTGGCACCTATGACGCGCATCTGGTGGCGCTCGACCTGCGAACCGGCGCGGAGCGCTGGGATGTGACTGTGGGCGACTACAAGATCTCCCACACGATTACCGTTGCTCCCCTGGCGGTGAAAGACAAGATCGTCGTCGGGATCGCGGGCGGTGACTGGGGCATTCGCGGGTTTCTGGACGCTTACGACGCCAAGACAGGCAAACGATGCTGGCGCCTTTGGACGGTGCCTGCACCGGGCGAACCGGGAAACGAAACCTGGGCGGGCGATAGTTGGAAAACGGGCGGTGCCACCACCTGGGTGACTGGATCCTACGATCCGGAATTGAATCTCATTTACTGGGGCACAGGCAATCCGGGACCAGATTACAACGGAGACGTGCGCGCCGGAGACAATCTGTACTCTGACTCTCTTCTCGCCATAGACGCCGATTCTGGAAAGCTGCGCTGGCACTTTCAGTTCACTCCGCATGACGTCCACGACTGGGACTCCAGCCAGGTGCCCGTGCTGATGGACGGCGTAGTCCATGGACGGGCCAGGAAACTCGTGCTTCAGGCCAATCGCAATGCGTTCTACTACGTGCTGGATCGCGCGACCGGAGAGTTTCTATCCGGCAGGCCTTTTGTAAAACAAACCTGGGCCAGCGGACTCGACGCGCGCGGCCGTCCGATTCTGCTTCCGAACACGGAACCGACTCCTGAGGGCACGCTGGTGTATCCAGGACTGGGCGGAGGCACCAACTGGTTCAGCCCGTCCTACAGCCCGAGCACGCGGCTCTTTTATGTTCCGGCTCAAGAAGACTACGGGCAGGTTTATTACAAGCTCAAAGCCGAGTACAAGCCCGGAAACATCTTCGAAGGCGGCGGAACGCGCAATCTCGCCGGCGTCGAGCCTTACGGGGCGGTCAAGGCGCTGGAATCCGAGACTGGAAAGCTGCGCTGGGAATTCAAGCTTCACGCACCATCATCCGCCGGCGTGCTCTCAACTGCTGGCGGCTTGGTCTTTAGCGGCAGCCGGGAAGGTTGGTTCTTTGGCCTTGACGCAGAGTCTGGCAAGCCACTGTGGCGTTTTCAGACCGGCGGACAGATTACGGCGAACCCTGTCAGCTTTCTTGTGGACCAAAAGCAACATGTCGCAATCGCCGCGGGGCAGGCGCTCTTCGTGTTCGCGATTGAGTGATCACCGCAGAGACGCGGAGACGCAGAGAAAAATTGGGAGAAGCCCTGAAATCCCGATGTTTTTCGTTCTCACTGAGAAATAATGAACCAAAAGGCGGCCACCCAATGAAAGCTGTGAGCAGCTGCTCTGAACCGTTGTTCCTGGACAGTGCTAAGAGAAAAACTCTCTGCGTCCCCGCGTCTGCGGTGGCTTTTGATTTCGTTTCTAGAATAAAAGGAAGTGCATCGATGAAACTCCTTGCTTTAGCCGTCCTGCTTTCTGCGACGGTCATTGTAGGCCCCGTTCCTGGCTGGGCGGAGCACCCCAAATCGAAGGCGCCGGAGCAGGGTTACGTGCCCGAGGGCTGGCATCCGCATGAGGGCGGACTGCTGAAGTATCGAGTCGCCATTCGCTTCGGCGAAGAGCCTGACACGATGCCTGATGGCTGGAAGTTCGGCAGGGTGTCCGCCGTGACGACGGACTCGAAAGGCGACGTCTACGTCTTTCACCGTGGAAAGAAGGCGGATGCAGTCGTTGTCTTCGATTCCAAGGGCCACTATATCCGTTCCTGGGGCCGCGGATTCTTCGGTAATCCGCATGGACTGCGGGCGGATAAAGACGACAATATCTGGGCCGTCGATAACGGCAATCACCAAGTGTACAAGTTCGCGCGCGAGGGCAAGTTGCTGCAGACCTGGGGAATCAAGGGACAGGCAGCCACCGACGCCAAAACCTTCAACCGCCCTACCGACATCGCGTTTGCAGCCAATGGTGACTTCTACGTATCGGATGGTTACGGCAACTCACGGGTCGTGAAGTTCAACAAGGAGGGCAAGCATTTGCTCTCCTGGGGCAAGCCCGGAAAGGGGCCGAGTGAATTCCAGACCGTCCATTCTGTTGGTGTCGATTCCAAAGGACGAGTCTACGTCAGCGACCGGGAAAACAACCGGATCCAAATCTTCAGCGCCCACGGCGAATTTCTCAAGCAGTGGACTCACTTGGGCGCGACCCAGGGTCTGTTCATCACACCAAATGACCAAATGTGGGTCATTACCCACCGCAACAACGTTGAGAACATCACTTACGACACATTGGCGGGTCGGATCATGAAACTCGATCTCGAGACCGGCAGGGTCCTGGGCGCCATGGAATGCCCCGGCCACATGATCACGGTTGCGCAGAGTGGTGAGATTTTCGTGGCAAGCCTTACGGGCAACATCTTCCGCTGGTATCCGGCCTGGCTCACTCGCGACGCGGCAGCCCAGACTGAAGCGAAGGGGCCGCCAGTAAAAAACTGATGCTTGCTGCAGTGCGGTTTAATTGTTTCGCAGCACCTGGAGCTGCGAAAAAAGTCAAGGGTAGGGACGCGCTGCCCATTGATGTCAACTTAGGGCAGGACCGGGCCCACGATTGACGAAAAGCACGCCAATCGGGGGTTCTATCAGAAAACCTTCAAAGCCCCGCACAAGCTCAACCCTGATCGCCAGGCGCGCGAAAAAAGAAAGGCGAAGATCCTGGTGATGGATGCAAAGCATTTGTTGTCTGACAACGCGCGAACGCTGGAGATCCACCATATCCAGGGCAATCCGCATAACTCGGGAATCATCATGGCCTGGCTGCCCAAGGAGAAGCTCTTGGTGGAAGTGGACGTCTATACGCCGCTGGCGCCGAACGCGCCGCCGCCAGCCAATCCGAACCCCGCGATGGTGAATCTCTACGAGAACATCCAGCGACTTAACCTCGATGTGAACCAGATCGCTCCACTACACGGGCGGCTGGTGGCGATCGCCGAATTGAAAAAGACGATTGGCAAGTAGGCAAACGAGCGTGCATCGGCAGTTCAGACAACCGCAGAGACGCGGAGTCGCAGAGAGAAACAGGGAGGGGCGAAGCTTTCCAGCTCCGCACCGGCACGGCTGGAAAGCCGCTCCCTGGTTCTACACCTGCGGGGCCGAAAAAGAGCGGGAATCAAAGCTCTCGGCAGCGCAGATTGGAATCTGGGAAGGCGGAACTAAGGTCTGCCCAAGAGCCGCGTTCACGCGGCTTGTTTCGAAATTAAAGGCCAGTCGTTTTACGGCTGGTTTGTCGATGGGAGCAATGATAAAACTCAAGCCCGTTTCTAACGGGCTTTTCTTCAGGCTTCAGCCATGAAGCCAAATGATTCCAGATGAAATGGATTGGGGTTGAACTCGGACCCTGAAGCCTGCTGAAGCGGGCTGCCCGGAGATCGGCGGACTTGGCTAACCAGCCGTATAACGGCTGGCCTGAATTAGGAAGAAGCCGCGTGAACGCGGCTGGCAGCCAGACCGAAGGTTGTACGCGTCACTACAGATGGAACACACCTGGCAGTGCGTGCCTCCAACTGGCCGTGCCGCTTGCTTCCAGCCGGAGCTGTTCGACAATGTAGAAATTCCACGGGCCTGGAAAGCCGCCCCAACCGGCAGGCTCGAAAGCCTGCCCTACATAGACGCAGAGAAAGCAGGACACCGCCCTGCAACGCCTTATTTGCCCGCCTTCCGCGCTTCTGCTTCGGGTCAATCCGGGAGGGTACTCTCACGAAACGCAAAGTCCAGATCATCTTGGCGTGCGGTTTTCTTGGGCTGTGGTACGGCTGTCAGCAGACGGCTCGCACGCTCCAAGATAGCCCGCCTGCGCTTTCCGCCAGTGTGGTGACGCTGGTTGACGGTCAGGAAGAGTATCCGCTGAGCACGCATGTGGAGATTCTGGAAGATCCTACCCACGAACTGACGATCCGGGAGGTTTCGCCTCCCGCTTGGAACGAAAGGTTTGTCGCCAACTCCGAGGAACTGTCCAACTTTGGGTTTACCCACGCTGCCATCTGGGCGCGGTTTCGGGTGCGGGACAACACGGCGCCCCCAGGCGAGTGGCATCTGGAGCTGCGCTTTCCCCGCATCGGACAGGTTGACTCTTCCAGTTCTCTATTGGCTAAACGCACACCATTCACAAATAGCAAATGGCCGATAGTCAATAAACAATAGCCAATGCTTTGGTTGCCTCTCAGAGCGAGACTCTTGACGGAACCCTTCCCCGGGAAACGAAACCGCTCTGGATTGACTGCCCGCGAGGCCTCGTGTAGGCTCATGCGCGATTTGCTCCGGCAGGCTATCGAAGAGAGCCTCGAATGTTTCTTCTCACCGTGCTTGGCGCGCTGCTGCTGCTGTTCCTGCTGCTTGGCGGCGGCCTTGCTCTTTTCTGGAAGGCTAAACGGAAGACTATTGTCCGGCGGACCGGCATCGCCTATCTGCTGGCCGTCCCTTTGCTCCTGCTGGGTGTAGCGCCTTTCTTGATAGCGCGCTTTGTTGTTCGCGCCGGAACCCGCCCGCCCGATCTGAAGCTCAAAGACACGCCGGCGGATTTCGGCATCCCGTTCGAAGAGGTGCAGCTCGAAGCAGCAGACGGGTTGCGTCTCAGGGGCTGGTGGATTGCGCCGACACAGAAGAACGCGGTCGTTTTGTTGAGCCACGGTCTGTTTCGCACCCGCATCGAGATGTTGTCGCGAGCAGTGGCGCTGGCCAAGACGGGCTACGGCGCTTTGCTTTACGACTCGCGCAACCACGGAGCCAGCCAGAAAGGTCTTGTCTCGCTGGGATTCTACGAGACGCAGGATGTGCTCGGCGGCATGGCCTATATCCAGCGCCGCTGCGGGTCTTCGGGGTCTCCACCAGTAAAGACTGTGCTGATGGGGGTTTCCATGGGGGCCGTGGCAACTCTGCGAGCGGCTGGAGAAACAAGCGGTTACGCGGCCCTCATACTCGATAGCCCGTTTGCCAGCATTCGCGAGACGATTACGGATCACTCCTGGCTCTTCTTCAAACTGCCTCGCTTCACCTTTCCGCCTCTCTTTCTCTTCTGGTTTCAAAGGCTCGCTGGGTTCGACGTCGACCAGGTCAATTCCCACACCGCGCTGGCGCGAGTACAACCTGTTCCCATGCTGATGATTACCAGTGAGGGCGACCGGCGCATGCGCGCGGAGGTAGCACGCCAGCTCTTCGACGAGTCGCGCTCACCTGTAAAGAAGATTGAAGTCTTCGGCAGAGACGTTGGCCACGGCGCTGCAGCCCGATTACATCCAAAAGAGTATGCCGCGCTGCTGGCAGGGTTTCTCGAGCAAACATTGCGGTGAGCTCCCCTGAAGCTGTGAAAGAATTGAAAACTTCGGTTCCCCTCGCCCCGTGAGGGGGAGAGAGGCCAGGGGTGAGGGGGTGGTGCACGCCGTCGCGTCTGGCTGCTAAAGACCAAAGAGGCCTGCCAGGCGTGAAAGGGCAAGCATTGGCCACGTTGCGGAACTTCCCCTCACCCCCAACCCCTCTCCCGCGTTGGGGAGAGGGGAGCCGAAACATTTCAATTTTTTGACAGCTTCCCTCAGGTAAGGGATGCTGGAGTTTGGACACTTTGAATCTGGGAGTCGGCCTCTGGAGGACGACCGGAGCCGCAGTGACACAGCAATCGCCGCCCGGAGGCCGGCTCCCACTCTCAAACTACCTGTTTCGATTCCCTTCCCCTGTACTCCTCCTGTTTTTCTTTTAACGTTCACCATTCTCCCATCGTCTAAGTGAAGTGACGTTGACAGCAGGCATTCTGGGTTTGGAGAATGGACCTTCCTTGGAAAACGCATTGATCCTTCAACCGCTTGCACAGGAGACAGGCTTGAGCCTTCCCCCCAAACCCGCGGCAATGGCGGACAACGATTGGCAACTCATCGAAGAGTGCAGCCGCGGCAGCCTGCCCGCCTTCGAGAGGCTGTACCAGCAGCATGGCGGACGCATGAAGAGTATCGCTTGCAATCTGATGGGGAACACCTCTGATGCAGAGGATGCGGTCCAGGAATCCTTTCTGAAGGTGTATCGAAGCTTGAAAAGCTTTCAAGGGCAATCGTCATTGTCCACCTGGATTTACCGCATTCTCGTGAAAACGGCAATGGCAAGATCCTGGTGCAGGACATTCGCGGCAATGCCTTGTTGAAAACCCGATTCGGAGAGATTGAGGCTGTGGGTATTTCTGGCAATGCCACGCTCAACAACAGCAATGCGGCTATCAAACTGAGCCGGGTGACCGGAATTGCGGATGTGCGCGGCTCATTCGGAGCCGTGACTGTGAGCGGAGTAGGTAAGAGCGCCAAGGTCATCTCAGGAAACGGTGCGGTGACCGTTTCCGGTGCGGAAGGTGAGACCTACGTCAAAAGCAGCTTTGGTTCGGTCCGCGCCGACCGCATCGGAGGAAAGTTAACGGTGGAGACCAACAACGGCAGCGTCTCCGCGAAGACGGTCAAGGGCGGCGTTTTCGTGCGCAATTCTTTCTCTCCCGTGTATCTCGACGGCATTCAGGGAGGCGTTGAAGTCTACAACCAAAACGGCTCGATCGAAGTGGCGGGTTTGCAGGGCAAGCCGGTAGGGGCTCAGGCTTGTCCCGGCCTGATCTTGAAGACCTCGTTCGCCCCCATCCGTGTTTACCTCCCAGAAGGAGGGAGCTTCGCGGTGACAGCCAGAACGTCGTTTGGAAGAATCAACAGCGAGCTGCCCTTGACCGTGTCGGGATCTTTAGGCAATGACTCGCTGACGGGCAAGATAGGAACTGGTGAGTGCGATCTCAACTTAACCAACGCCAACGGCAACATCGACATTCTCAAGGCAGTCCCTAGGAAGCCGCAGTGAGGATTTTGAGGATCGAGGATCGAAGATGCGGATCGAGGATAGAGGATTGAGGATTGTAGATTGAGGAGTGCAGACTCGTGCGCCCCCGCCAAACGAACACTTCCAAACGTATGAGGTCTCCCATCTGAAATCCGTCTAGCTTCTATCTTCAATCCTCTATCTTCCATCTTCCATCTTCAATCTTCCATCTTCCATCCTCTCTCCCCTCCCCCAATCTTTTCCTTTGACCCGGCACCGAAGGTGTTGGGATCATACGTCAGACGAACTCCTGGAGCCGGGCAACTTCATCTGCCCGCCTCACTTCTAATGCCGTGGTTGACACTCGCACCTGGAGGAAACATGATTCCAAGATATTTAGTAGCTTGCTTCGTGGCTCTGCTTTGTCTCCCCGCCTTCCTGGTGGCTCAGGAGAAAGGGAAATCGGGGCTCCGCAAGGAAAATCCACCGATTGTGGTGGAGGAGATCATTCGCAAGTTCGCTGAGAAAGAGCAGGAGTTTCAGCGGGCGCGCGAGAACTATATTTACCGGCAGACGGTGCGGATTGAGGTTCTCGAGCTGGATGGCAGGCGGAGTGGCGAAGAGTATTTCATGGTCTCAGACATCCTGTTTGACAACAAAGGCCGCCGGCTTGAAAAGGTCGTCCGTTCCCCCCCTAGCACGCTGCAACGAGTTATCCTGACGCCGGAAGACCTCCACGATATTCAGAACATCTTCCCGTTCGTTCTCACCACCAGCAACGTGGGCAAGTACAATCTCACCTACTTGGGGAAAGAAAAGATCGATGAAATCGACAGCTATGTTTTTGACGTTTCGCCCAAAAAAGTGGAAAAAGATGAGCGCTATTTCGAAGGAAAGATCTGGGTGGACGATCAAGACCTGCAGATTGTTAAAACCGATGGAAAGACCATCTATGTGGTGACAAAGAAGAACAAGGATGCTCGCTTTCCACGTTTTGAAACGTATCGCAATAACATCGATGGAAAGTATTGGTTCCCTGTATACACCAAGGCCGATGATGTGCTCGACTTCCCAGGTAACAAGGTGCGGATACGGGAAGTGGTGAAATACGAAAACTACAAGCGCTTCGAAGCCGACGTGAAGATAACGAACGTAGAAGAGGTACCAGCCGAGAAACCGAAACCCTCGCCGTGAGATGAGCCTCCCCGGACTACAGTTCAATATGAGTCACGGGAGTTGCAACAGGGCTGCGCCATGGGTAATGGCAACGATTTCAATGACACCGGGCTTCACGCGATAAACAATCCGGTAATTCTGAAAGATTCGTTCGCGTAGGTTTTCATTGTTAAACTCAGGAACCACTCTGCCGGACTTGGGAAACTGAGGAATGGTTTTGATAAGGGCGTTCACTTTCCTTGCAAATAGGCGAGCGTAATGGGGCGAGTCAGAAGCGATGTAGCTGCAAATCTGCTCGAACTGTCCGGCAGCCTTGGGAGACCACCTCATGGCTCCAGCCATTGAGCCATCCGTTTTTCCACGTCTTCGTGGCTGATCCACTGGCCTTCATCCAACTGCGCTAAGCCAGCTTCCACCTGCAAGCGAAAGTAAAGACGAACCATAATATCTTCCGTCGTAGCTTCCGCTGGAAGGTCTTGAATCATCTGAAGAACTGCTTCCTTGGCTGTCATGATTGCTCCTGTTCTTTTTTTCAATATAGCACCCGCAGAGCAGGGGAACAATGGCGGCGCCATTTCGTGGCGTCAGATGCGTTTTGCCCTGATCCCCACGTCAGCTCACCGCGACGCAACCGTTGAAAGCCGCTCAAGCTGAAATCTGCTCGACACGCCTTACGGTTGTTGCGCCGGAAAATACTCCCCAAACCTTTCGCAAAGATCTACGAAAGTCTTCAACCCGAAACCAGTGGCGCCGGCGGCGTAATGTTTCCAGGGTTTATCGAACAGAAACGGGCCCGCGATGTCGAGATGTGCCCAGGCTGTTTTCTCCGGCAAGAACTCCTGCAAGAACAACCCGGCGGTAATTGCCCCCCCATTCGGGCCTCCGACATTATTGATGTCGGCATAGGGCGTCTTCAGCAGTTCCTTGTACTCCTCCGGCAGCGGCAACTGCCAGAAGTTTTCGCCGTGGTTGTTGCCGGAACGAATCACCGCCTGGATCAGCCCCGGATGGTTGCCCATGATGCCGGCATAGCCCTGCCCTAGGGCGCGCACAACGGCGCCGGTAAGCGTGGCGATGTCCACAAGGTGCGTCGCTGCCAACTCGCCTGCACGCGCGAAACCATCGATCAGTACCAGCCTGCCTTCAGCGTCGGTGTTGTCCACCTGAACGGATTTGCCGTTTTTGGCAGTGAAGATGTCGCCGGGCCGCTGCGCATTGGCGTCGGGCGTGTTTTCCGCTGATGGGATAATCCCCACCACGTTGATCGCCGGCTTCAGTTGGGCAATCGCCTTCATGGCGTACAACACCGCCGCGCCACCGGCCATGTCGCCTTTCATCTCCAGCATTTTGTCGGCAGGCTTGATGGAGATGCCACCAGTGTCAAACGTAATACCCTTGCCGACCAAGGCCAGCCGCACGGAGGATTTCTTCGGCGCCTTATACTCCAGGCTGATGAGCCGCGGCGGATGCGCACTGCCTCTGCCTACGCCACTGAGGCCCGTGTAACCGCCCTTCTCCAGCTCCTTTTCATCCAAGACGGTCACCTTCAGGCCGTGCTGCTTGCCGATCTGCTTTGCCAGGTTACCAAGCACTTCCGGGTAAACGGCGCAGCCCGGCTCATTAACAATCTCCCGGCACTCGTTGACGGCGTTTGAAACCAGGGCGTAGCGCTCAAATTTCTTCCGACAGACGGCGCGTCCGGCATCGCTAGTGACCAGCGAAATCTTCGCCTCACCCAGATACTTGTTCTTCTCGATCTTGTACCGCTCGAAGGCGTAACTGCCGATAATCACGCCCTCGACGACCTTTCCAAAGTAAGTAGGTGCGTCGGCGCCGTTCAGTAGAAACGTCACCTCCTTCAGGTTCAAATCACTGCCCCAGGACACAGCACGCGAGGCATAGATCTTGATCCGTTCCCAGATGTTGTAGGAAGTATTCAGTGCGGTGTGAAAGACGAGAACGTGTTTTATTCCGCCAGTCCAGCGACTGAAATATTCCTTCTTAACTATCTTCTCCTCAAAGTCCTTGCCCAGGCTCTTCAGAAGCCCCAAGAGCTCAGGGTCTTCAATTGTAGATAGTTGCAGCTCCCTATCGAGAATAATGACCAGCAGGTCTGTCGAAAGTTTCTGCAGGCGTGCGCTGTTCACTTCCAGTTTCATAATTCTGCTCCTATCATTGATGACAGCAAAGGCAAGGCAACAGGATTGCGCCTATGCTCGTAGCACTGCGTTCAGGTCCAGCCGAAGCCGGTGCTTACTCTTGCACCAACGACGATTTCGGCTTCTGATACTCATCTCGCAGCCGCTGCATGAGATCCTCGCGCCGGTCATAAAGGCGCCTCAGTTTTCGAGGCGCGCGAGTGGCAATGGCGTAAGCCGCGATGAGCGGCACGGCAATGGTGGAGTCGCAGTAGCAAACCACGGTGCCGGGCAGTTGATCAGGATCCACTTTGCCCCAACTGACCGCTTCGCTGGGCGTTGCGCCGGACAGGCCGCCGGTGTCGGGGCGCGCATCCGTAATCTGCAGGAAATAGTCGTGCCCCTTTTCGGCGATGCCCAGCACTTCCTGAAGCTGCGGCTCGGTCTGCAGAATGAAATTCTTAGGCGAACCGCCGCCACAAATGAAAACGGCGCTCTTGCCTCCGGCGCGCTTGGCTTCCAGCACAATGGCGGCCGTCTCGTTGACATCCGCGCACACGTCGAGCCGCAGTTGGTTGCCTTCCAGGGCCTTGGCTGCCACGTTCATCCCAATGGAGCTGTCGCCCGGTGACGAAGTGTAAACAGGCAGCCCGCAGCGGTAAGCCGCAGCCAGGAGCGATTTGTTCTTCAGCCCCAACACCTTCTCGCGTTCGTTGACATACTTGCCAATGCGGTAATGAAACTCCGCCGTGCTCATCTCTTGCTGAAATTCCGGGGTGCTGATCACTTCCCGGAAAAAGGCGTCAGTAGACAACAGGACGTTGTAGTCGAAGAAGATATCGTAGACCCGCACCACGCCTTCCTCCCGCAGCACGACGTCACTGGTCTGCGGATTGCCGAAATGCATCTCCAAGCCAATTCCAAAATGCGCGTCATGGTAGAGATTGGCGCCCGTGGTCACAATCCAATCGACAAACCCGCTCTCGATCAGCGGAATGAACGTCGAGATGCCCATTCCGGCAGGAGACAAAGCGCCCGAGAGTGCCATGCCCACCGTGACACTGTCGCCGAGCATCTGTCTTGCATAGAGGTGACAGGCCTCTCGCAAGCGGGCTGCGTTGTAAGCGCAAAAGACCTGGTCGATCAGTTCTGGAATGCGGAGATCGCTGTGGATGGCCGCCGGATCGATTTTTTTCCCTTTAAGAAACTGACTTTTCTGATTCATGAGTTCGTTTTCTCTTCAGCCGAACCGGCTGGTTTTCACCACAGGTTAGAAATCGCGGCTAAGATTAAACGATCCCTGCTCGTCTTGCAAAAGAGTTGAGGGAGGACAGCAGGGTCCTCAGCGCGCCGTTGCAATTGCAGCACAAAGCAGGCTCGACTGCGCCTCTCCACGGCATGGCGCGGTTTGCCCTGGCTTTACCACTTTGTGGAATTATTTTCTTTTTTCTGTGTCCAGCTCAGTTCAACGCAGACTGAATCGGCGTTTCCGTAACTTCAAGCAATCTTGGGCGATTCAGGCAAGTCGTCCGTTGTTTTCTCCCCTGAGAAAGAGTGTGACATTTTTGGTTATTCACTTGCGATCTTAAGAATATCTTGCGTAGAATGCGGGTCTTCCTAGACCATCCGGGCAATCACTCGCATCTAAAATCGCACCACAGTTGGAGCGTGGATCTCTACTGGCAGGAGTTTTCATGTCCAAGGAAAGTCCGCTTCGCGTCTTGATAGGTCAGTTGAACAAGGAATACAGTCTATCGGAAGAGTTCAAGTCTCGAGTGACTCAATTGATCGAGCGTTTGGAAGGATTGAATCTGCCTGCGGAGCAGGTGCGAGTCCTGCTTGGGAAAGTGCGAGAGACCTACGAGCGCCAGGTGCTGGTGGAGTCGTGCCGTGAGGAAAGCCGGAAATCGCTGGATCGCATCCAGGGCGCCATCCAGTCTTATTCGAATGCCCTGAACAACATCAACCAGCGGCTCGACCAGGCCGAGGCGGCTCTGGAGAATCTGCTGAGTACCAAACCGCCGGCGCGTCCCGCGTCGCCTCGCTCCTCTGAAGAAAGAACCATCATTCCCTTCGACAAAGAGAAGGCCAAAGCTCTGGCAGCGTTCGCCAGCATTAGCAGCAAAAATAGCCGAATTAACTAAGCCACTGCAGCTACCCCAGGCAGCGCGGGCGTCGCGCCCGCGCTGCCTGGCCGAAGGCCAGAGATTTGTCCCCCTTGGCAAGGGGGACTACAGGGGGTGTGCTACGAACTAATGAAGACCCCTGCCGCAAAAAACGCGGCGTCCCCCTTGGAAAAGGGGGACAAATGTAGAAACTCCAGGCGCCGGCGTCCCACCCGGCAGAGGCCGTTTCCGTGATCTTCTGCCACGGCTGCCGGCGCCTCCAGGGCGCTCGTTCATTGCCTTAACATCTGAACGATGCCTTTGACATAGCCGGGCTCACGGCAGTCTTCGCTCAGCGCTTTCTGCACACAATCCAGCCCTGGATATGCGTGGGTGATCATCGAACCGGCATCGACTTTTCCTGAACTGATCGCTTCGACTGCTCGACGGTATGTCAATGGACTTCCGTCGGCGCTAAAGCCACCGGAAGCTCCAATGGGCGAAACCAGGACAGGTTCGAGAAACTGCACCAGGTTCAGAATACCGACATCCTTACCGCGGTGACCGTGCCCATACAGCACAAAGGTTCCCTGCTTGCGAAGCAACCAGGGGACCTGTTCAAACAGGGCGGCATTTCCACAGGCGTCAATCAAACATTCCACACGCTGGCCACCTGTTAAGTCTCGAACGGCTTCGATCAAAGGCTGCTGGCGCAGGTTGACGGTCACGGCGCCGAAACGCTTCGCCAAATCGAGTTTTCGCTCCTGGACATCGGCCACGATTACCTGCCCGTCAAATCCTCGGACATTACGGAAGCACTGGGCAAACAGCAAGCCGGCGGGGCCGGAGCCGCAAATCAGAATTGAACGAATCCTGCGCTCACCGCCGAAAGTGTACCGAGCTGGCGTCTTTTCGAGCATCTGGGTCGAGTGCAAAATGCAGCCCAAAGGCTCTGTCATCGCGGCTTCGAGGAAAGTCAGATTGCCGGGGATCCTGACGGCATTCCTCGCTGGCACCGCGACGAACTCCGCCATCGCGCCTTGCAGCCCGGTGATGCCATGCTCCCGGTAGTAGGCGCACTGGTGCGAGTCTCCCGTCTGGCAGTACTCGCACAAAGGGCTGCGCAGCACGCTGTGGCAGTTGTGTCCCTGATCCACCACCACGCGGTCCCCGGGCTGAAACACTCCCGCCTGGCCTCCCACCTCGACCACCTCTCCACAGAACTCGTGGCCGAGGATCTGCGGCTGCTCTTCCAGCGGGACCACTCGACCCGAGGCGTCCATGTTGTAATTTCCTTCGCCACGAAAGATGTGGATGTCTGTGCCGCAAAGCCCCACGGCCGCCACGCGGACCAGAAGCTCATGCGGACCCGGCCTGGGCGCAGGAACGTCTCGAATCACAATCTTTGAAGGTGCTTCCAAAACGGCTGCTTGCATCGGCTCAGTTCTCCCGTGAATACATAACTTGCGCAGGGTGCGCTGCCGTCCTGGCGCATCACCCGTTGGCCACAGGGACTGGCGCACGAAAACGCGGTGACCCTTGAAGACATCGATATCGGCCGTAGGGAACGCCCGCCGCGGCGTACCCCGTTTGTTTCTTCCCGATCGCCACGGGGAACGGCACGGCGGCCGTTTCCTACCGGTTTCCGTTTGCTGTGCTGCCTGGCAGCGAGAGGCTTCCTGATAGCCCGGAGCTCCTTCGTCATCCGTCCAGATCGGAAAGATCCAGACGCCCTTCTTTCTGCAGCCTCTCAAAAATCTGGACCGTGGCTTGGATGCCCCGCTGGAGATCCGTAGTTGGAACCGTCCCGATCTCATCCTGCAGGCCGTGTTCCGCGAGGTTCGAAGCTATTCCAAGAGGGTTGGACGTGCAGCGAATCAGGCCCTTGAACCGAGGGTAAACCCCCTCGACCGATTGAATGAAGGCTTCGACGGTAATGACGGCGCCTCGGATGTTGTAGACCCGCGCACCTCGTTTGCGGCTTTCGGCGCAGGCAATGAAGGTCTTGGCCGTGTCATCCACAAACTGCATGGAGACCGGGCCTCCGAATTTGATCTCGAATGGCCGGCCAGCCACGGCTGCTTTCAGGGCTTTGGTCGGGCCCGAGGTGATTCCAAAATCGCGGCCCGGCCCGTAAACGGCGTACGGACGGAGACCTGCGCTCGAGAGCTGGTGATCCTTGAAGTAAACGCGCGCATTGCCCTCGTTGCACTGCTTGAAAACCCCGTAATGCGTCTCGGGCAGCAGGGGAGCGCTCTCGTCCAAAGGGCTAGCGCCATAATCCTCCTCCGGACCAAAGACCGCGGCGGAGCTGGCATAAGCCAACCCCTGAAGCTCTGTTCCCCGGACCCGCGCCGCTTCGAAAACATTGATCGTCCCCACAACGTTGACCATTGCGCCCAACTTGGGATTTGCGCGGCAAGTGGGCACTTGCAGTCCGGCCAGGTGGATGATGTAGGCGATCTGCCGCCGCTGGATCTCTGCGTTCAGCTGCTCCGAATCGCAAACATCGCCGCGAATAAACTGAACCCGCGACAACTCCCCAGGGTTTAACAGAAGCCCCAGCCGCTTCGGTTCAAGATCGAGGTCATAGACAAACACCTCTTGCCCACGATCTACGAGATTCTTGACAACCCAGGCGCCGATGCAGCCCTGAGCTCCGGTGATGAAGTAACGTGCCATTCAAACGATCTCCGTAGTGGCATGAATGCAGCGGTGGCGGCGAAAAGCCGCCGAAGATTGCTTGATGCGGATTGGCGATTGTCCTTTCACCGTTTCAATCGGAATCTTCCATTCGAGACCGGTTATTCCCAGTCGTCGATGACGCTACTTTACGGTAAACGGCGCCTTGAGGACGGCCTTGCCCCACTGCAGCGCCAGTTCGCCTGCGTTGGTTTTTGCTCCCCGCACGAGGCTCAGAGTGAACACTTCGACGGCTTCGCCGCCCTCCGAAAATGCCATCGGCACGGAAGCCACGTCGTCAATCGACCCGTACTGCGTGCCCCATTGGCCAGTCTGTTTATTGAAAATCAAATCGAACGACCGCTCGCCCACTTTCTTCAGCCAGAGACTGTAGGTCCCTTCGGGAACTGCGACCTTTCCAAAGGACAACCGGCCATCCGAGGTGAAGGTGGTGGACTTGTCTGCGCCCATCCGCCAAACCTTGCCGGGCTCGATCAACGCCAGGATGTCGCGTCCCTTCAGCGAAGGCCGTCCATACTCGATCATCACAAACTTGCCATTCACGTCGAGCTTGCTGGTAGCTCGTGGGTTCCGCTGCGAGAGAGCAAAACTGCTAGCGGCGAGCGTGAAAAGCAACAGGCCTGCGGCTTTGCGCATGAATCCGTTCATAAGACCGCCTCCGTTCTTGCAGGATGGGAATATTGGGATGAAAAGTTTCACGGTGATGGCAGCGGCCGAGCGTTACTTCCGCAGGTACGCGTCATCCCCTGCCAGCCAGTCGTGCCGAATGGGAGAGAAAATGTCATAGGCCAAAGTATCTTCCAGCGCCACGACAGCGTGCTTCATGTGGGACGGAATGTTCATTGCCTGGTTCGACGCCACGATCTTTTCCTCCCTGCCAAACTGGAACCGAAGCAAGCCGGTGACTACCACCGTCATCTGCTCGCTCTCGTGGCTGTGCTCGGGAACCACACAACCCTGTTTGAGAAAGATCTGCGCCACCATGATCTTCTCCCCGTGGATAAATTTGCGCGAGAACTTTTCGTTCATTTGCTCCTGGGGGAGGCGATTCCAGTCGAATTCTTGCATGGCGGTTTTCCCCAGCAGAGTTGGCGGGCGGCGCCCTGTGCGCCCTGGAGCTGTCAAAATGGAACGATCTCGGTTCCCCTCGCCCCGCG
>JAKEER010000087.1 GCA_022616615.1 Acidobacteriota bacterium | reverse complement strand
TCCGCATGGCCAAGAAACAAGTATCCTCCTGGTCTGAGCGCCTGGGTGATTCGCGCGACAACTACTTTGGTAAGGCTAGGAGCAAAGTACATTGTCACGTTGCGGCAAAAAACCACATCAAACCTGCCCTCCTGCCAGAACACGGGATCGTCCGCAAGGAGATTACGTTCTTCAAACGCCGCCATTCCGCGGATCGCCTCATCAATGACGAATTCTCGACCATCGGTCCGAAAGTAGCGTTGACGCAACTCATGGGGAGTCTCACGGAGCGACCAAGCCGAATACCGTCCGTTCTTCGCTTTTTGAAGCATCGCATTATTGATGTCGATTGCCACGATCCTCATCAGCCGCGGGTCCGAAAGATTTGTGAGACTCTCGCGTGTTAGGATGGCCAGTGAATAAGGCTCTTCGCCGGAGGCGCATCCAGCAGAAAGGATATGAATTCCATTCCAGAGATTGCCGGCCTGAAAGCAGTCAGGTAAAACAACCTCAGAAAAGGCTCTAAAATGATCCCAGTATCGGAAGAAATACGTCTCACAGACCGTTAGGATTTCAGCCAGCTTCCGCCATTCCTCACCCCACCCTCCTGGGGAGGTGAGGCGGTCAAGGTAGACCGCAGCGTTTGCAACAGTCAAGCTGCTGACTCGTTCTTGCAATACCTTAGCCAAGTAATCGAGCTTGTTCTCTTCGAACGCCAGTCCTAGCCCTGACGCAACGGCTGCCCGAAACCCCGCGACATGTGATGGGTCCACGACTGCTGTCACCGAGTGCCTTCCCCCATTTCCAGCGATTGCCAGATCTCCTCGGACAGCATTTTGCTTGCCCGGAGGACGATGAGAAGTTCCCCATCAAGAGTACCAATCGCTTCGGTGGTTTCGGAATCAGCGCTCTGGAGCAGTGAGGGCATTTGTTGGAGTAGGGAAGGGTCCAATTCTCGTACTCCAAGCACTTCGTCGACTGCAAGTGCGATCCCTCTGGTGTCGCTGATCCGGAGGGTGACGAACCTTGTAATAGGTCTCTGTTCTTTCCTTCCTAGAAGGGAGCCGGCATCGACGACCGGAAATGGAGTCCCACGGATAATAGAAAGACCACGAACGAATCCGGGCATGTCCTTGAACTCCTCTGTGGGGAGCGGTCTCATGGTTTCCAGAACATAAGGGAGCGGCACCGCGCAGAGATTCGAGTGTGCACGGAAAACCAGGACTCGATTCAGAACGAGAGCCATCTTTTTATAGTCTTACCTAAAAGATTGTGCCTGGCGTGCGAACCGCCGATTTGCTGAATGAGCAGAGAAAATCCTTCCTAGTGCTGCGGTCCTCCACCGGGCACACTGTTCCGTCTTCCCGAATCATTTCCAGCTCCGAATCCGAAACAAATTTCTGTGCCGGTTCATCGAAAGACAATCCGAGGATGTCTCGCGCCACCGCGTTGGTTTCAGGATCGCGCTCTCACGGGAAACCACCACGATACCGCAAGGAACCGCTTCAATGATCCTGCGATTTAACTCTTCACCCAATTGCAAAGCCTGATCCGCACGCTGGCGTTCCGCGATCTGAGCTCTGAGCTCGCCATCCGTGGAGTCCCTTTTCATCTTTGGGTTCTCTGGGTTTAAGTGTTTTGAACGGCCCTAAGAAGGCGTACTTCTTGCAGCCTTGATCGTCCTTATATTACGGTGTGCCAATTGGTGCAAGATAAACTATCACCGTAGCTTTCCTGCTGGCACTGACGGTTGCCCGGTGCTCCTAAGCCCGAGACCGGCCACGGGCGTAATTCTTAGGGAATTGAATCGAAAAACTCGGGTTTGCGGCCGAGTGGGCCAGTGGGAGGTTGAGAATCACGGCGTGTCGCCCGACATCGAGACGGAGTTCGATCTCAAAGCCTGGCGCGAAGGCCGTGACGCGCAGCTCGAAAAGGCCGTCCGACTGGCGGCAGCAGGAACTGAAGAAGAAACCAGTGAAGAGACCTCAGCGTCCGCCGTATCGAATTACCACAATAGGCGGATCACGAGCAGCAAATAATCGGCTGAGTTGATCGAGACTGGAATGTGTGAGGGGACGAACCGCCAAGACGCCAAGGGCGCGAAGAAATCAGCCGGCCTGCTGCCGGGTTAATCTCTAGTAGGGGAGAACTTTGCTGGCCAATTCTCCTGCCCACTGTAGCGGGATTTCTTGGCGATCTTTGCGTTCCTGGCGGTTCAATCTGGATGACTATTAGTAATTTGACGATTCAGGTCGTTCCCCATTTCTTGAGAACCTCGTCGATCTCACCTTTGACCATGCCGCGTGCGTCGGCGCGATCAAAACCTCGCGACAGCAACTTGTCATAGTCTGTCTCTCGATGGCGAATGTGGGCGATGACCGCCAGCCGAACGGCGTTCTCGTCCAACGTCTTCGCCGAAGCAGACCGGCCCACCCTGCCGCTGTACTTCCGGCAGGCGTGCTCGGCAATCGCAGCCTCTCGTCCTTTTGGGCAGCAGGGAAAGATCGCGCGCACGCGGGCTGCGAAGCGCACCAGATACTCCTGGTCCGTTTCCAGCCGATGCTCGGCCTCGCGCAATCGGCGGCGTTCCCGTACGTCACTATCAGCCAGACATTCCTCCTCCGCTCGTCGCAACGCTGGTTCTTCGATCAGAAGGCCTTGCCGCTCAAAGCGTTTTCGCGACTGACTCCACTTCAGAACGACCGCCGACAGCGTTGAATGCGAGCGCGCCCTGCGAGTCAATGCGGTGTCCCCTCTGGGCAGAAAGATCAAGTGATCCAGATCGGCACAGGCCAGGCAGAAGGCTTTCTTATCAGCGGTCAGCTGGATCCATGCCTTGCGTCCCAGATTCTCGTGGCACTCGTCACAAATCGATTCCCGTGAGGTGATAAAGACAGCGAGTTCGTCTTTTCTCTGCATGTGGCTCAGGCTTGGATGGAGGAAAACCGAGATCTTTCTGGCGCGACGCTAGACAATCGATCTCGGCATAAACGGAAAGACCAGAACAGCAATCCTGCGACTTCAGCGGCGCAGCCTCAGCGGAAGAAGAATTCGCAAGCCATCGAGGATCATCGCCGCGGGTCTGGTTGATAAATACCATCCACGCTCAAATCCGCGTGGCTTCAGGAGAACTATCTTACGATAGCTCAGAATGTCACGATACATCGCATAGCGCCACGCGGAGATCTCGTCGCGTCCGGCCATCGTGGCGCGGGCCAAGTGGCGAAGTCCTTTCCAGCCCGCGCTGTTCTGTCGCAGTGTTTCGAGAGTCTGGCGCGGAACAGGGGTTTTGAGCAACTCGGCGGCCAGCGAAAGTGTGCGATAAACCGGTGTCGCAGCGGCAAACTGAGCCGCTCTGTCCAGCAGAGGCTCAAAGTTCCGTTCTTCAGAAAAATGGGTCCTGACCAGGCGGTCAATGTCGATTAGTTGGTAAAGTTGTCCGGCGACATCGGAGCTGATCCAGAGATGGATACTGGTGTGAATCAAAGAATCCAGTGGGTCGAGCAGAAACGCTTGCTTGAATGCCCGGCTGGGGCAGACTCGATCCCAAAGCTTGCGCGGGTCGATCTGAACCGGCGCCCGCGCAGGCGCCAGATTATGATGGATCTCAAAGTTCAGGCCCGCGCCATCGGTGAGGGGAGGCAAGTGATGGTGCGGCCCAGGAGGTTCGGCAGCATCAGCCTCTGCAAAGCCAGCTTGTGAAAGCAGCGACGACGCTTGCTCGAGTTCCTCGGTCTTCACCAGCAGGTCGATATCTCCGATTACCCGCTCACCGAAATCCTGGTAGCAGTCGTAGACGTGCGCCATTCCCTTGAGCAAGACGGCTCCGACCTTGCCAGACTCCAGCACCTCCAGGATCCGCGTGGTCAAGCTGGCACAAGCGATATTGTTTCCGAGATTGCGGTAGTATTCGGCCTTGAGCCTCTCGCGATAAGATGAGTCAATTCGGGCCAGTAGATCACGCGTCAGAAGGCCACGGTAGAGCAGAGGGAGCACCCGCAATGATGCGGCTGAAGTGATGAGACTGCGCCAGTTCGATATCTGGCCCAGCAGACCGAGAACTTCCTGCTGCGTGGCGTCGCAGGAGAACGCCCGCATCAACTGAACACTAATCGCGGCCATTGCGGACGAGTTGGTTAATCAATTCACAGGTTGGGCCAAGTTCCCCGGCTTGAAGCTGATAGCAATCCGCAGACTGAACCAGTTCAGCGAGCATCTCAATGCCACGTTCTCTGAAGTTCAAAAAGTTGAGGGAATGTCTGTTCAGATTGAATGCCGCCTCGGCCTTCGAAATCGCCGTCAGCGCAGGCTGCGCTCGCGGCGAATAATTTGGGAAAACGACGTAGTCAATCTGGCTGGGTGCGGCGACCGGATTCTCGCGGATCAGCCAGGGATCGAGGAAAGCGACAGGTCCCTTGCGCTTCTTGATCCAACGTGAATCGAGATTCAGGCCTGGGCAAAAGTTCTGGAGAATGGGGATCGATCCTTCCTTCACACAAAAAGCTTTCGGGTACGGACAGACCAGCAGCGTTTTGGGATCAATCAACGCAAACTCATCCGAAAAATAATCGGCGCCCCGGATCACAAGGCCCGCTGAAAGGGTCGTCTTGCCGCTACCTGGCGAAGCGGGGAACAGGATCGTTTTGCCGTCGAGCTTTACCAGTGACGCGTGGATCTGCAGGTATTGGGTGTGGTAAAGCGCGATATGCCAGTTGAGCGCCCACTCCAGGTGCGGCAGCACTTCCTCCTCTGCGGCCGCAAAGAGGACTCCTTCTTTGTTGCCCCGAATCTCAAACTGAGCGCCTTTCCACCAGCCCTTCCAATACCGCCGGATGCTTAGCGCCAGGGCTTCCCGATCGGGTTCCGCGACTTGGTAAGGCTTGTAGAGCTTCAGATACTCCTGGCGGAACCGCTCAATCCGGGAATCCAAAGAAACGCCGATCACGCCAATCCTGAAATGCAGAAGCTCAGGAGAGGACTTGCGCGCACTGCCCGAAACAGTCGGCATCATTAGGCCTGATAATTCAAAAGGGCGAGTTTCTCGAGAGAAGAAAGAACCTGGGAGACATCACGGTGGGAAATGTTGGAGGAAACCTGGAATGTGTCCTGGTAAGACTCGACGATCTCATGGGCAGAGGTCAGTCCGTCGCAGGATAAATAAACCAAGGATGCTGTCTGATTCAAACGGTGGGTTACATTCGTGAGTGGATCGAAAAGAATGACTTCACCTTCTAATTCTTTGCAAACGACGTCTTTGCGGCGAGATGGAAAGGCTTGTTCCGTCATGAGGGATTTTCTCCACCGTGTGACAGAACTATACTGGGGCCTCTGCAGCGATATCTGGGCTGCTGCAGGAACTGCAAGACATCTGTTGCGCGTTCAGCCGTTTGGACTGCAGTGACACAATCACAGGTACCGAATAGGCGAGGGTCTTGCCCGTGCGCTTCAAAAACTCGCGCCGGTCTCGGACGGGCCGATCCGTCGACTTGTCATTTTCCTTTGCCATGAGCCAGGTCCCTCCTGGAGAGAACGAAGAGCGGAGATAGAATAAGGCAATCGGATTCAATCACACAATAGCAATTTCTCTTCCTGAATGGAAGTTACACTTGAATCGTCCAGAGATAAACCGAACTGCGGCGTAAGCTGATGATTTTATGGTCCTTCCTAGATCATGCTTACCCTAAACTTTCTTTCCGGATTGCCGTTTGCGTTACGTTCCCAGCAGCAAGCCACGAAAAGGAGAAAAAAAGAAGCCCTCTGTGGAATCTGAGTTCACTTTTGTGTATCGCCATTGGCGCTCACGAATCCCCCTTTTGGCGCTGTGGATTCACTTGTTCGAAGAGGAACAGCCCCGACTTGCCGGGTGCAACCAGATCCAAATCGCCATCGGCGTCGACGTCCAACACAGGAATCTGCATGCCACCACCGACTTTCGTGCCGTATTCAACAACATGCTTCACAAAGCCACCATTGGGAGAGGAGCGATACCAGTAAAGACCCAGCGGCTCGAATGCGCCGGGGTCGATGTCATGCGCGAGGTATCGCTTGCCAGTGATGATGTCAAGCTTTCCATCACGATCCAAGTCAGCGAGCGTGAGAGCGTGTGCCTGCGACCAACTATCGTCGAGCTTGTGCGGCGTCCATTTCCCAGCTTGGTTCTCGAGCCAGAACACGCCGTAATGATGGCCAGCGCCATAGATGACATCCCTTCTTCCGTCGCCATTCACATCGTGGGCGTAGATTGGGCTGCACTGGCCTCGTGGAGGAAGAAGCTGAAAATCCGGATGAAAAGTCCAGTTCTCGGCGCGCGGATTCGACGGCCCCTCAAACCAGCCGCGCGCCGTGAGAATATCGGGACGGTTGTCGCCGTTCAGGTCGCCAGCGCCAACACCGTGCAAGCCCTTTGCCTCCGGCACCCTACCGGCCACGTGTCGAACCCACTCTCCTTTGGAAGATAGCTCGCTGCGCTCCCACCAGGCAATTTCCGGACTGCTGCCGTAGTTTGGCAACAACTCTTGTGCCTTGCCGTCACCGTCGATGTCAACCATAAGCATCAGCTCGTAGTTGAAGCCGGTTTCGATTACATGCTCCTTCCAAAGGGTGTTCGACAGTTCGCCATCGTGACGGCGTGGGTTTTCATACCAAGCCATTTTCTTGCTGAACCAGGCGCACGTGACAACGTCGATGTAACCATCACCATTGACCTCCAATGGGTGATTACTAAAGTCATCGATGTAGCCATTGACGAAAGCAATCTCACGCATTCGATGTTTCTTCCACTCCGGAGCTTCAAACCAGTTCTCGCCGCTAACAATGTCCAACCGGCCATCCTTGTTGATGTCGGCCACAGCTGCGGCCTCATTGGCGCCGGCGTCAAGCAGATGCTTCTGGAACATCGGCCAGCGGGGAGCATCGTCCATGGATGCAACCGATGCTGAGACAAAAAGGCCAGCAGCAAAAGGGAGGAAGGTGCAGACAGTTTTCATAGATTCACCAATTCAAAAGATTCGCCAAGGGCAGGTTCGCAGTGGCCACACCGAAACTCGATCTCCAAAAGTTAGCTCTTCCAGAAAAACGGCGGAGCTGAATCATTCCCAAACTCCCGGGCGCCACGTTCAGCGGAAGTTCTCCACCAGCATGAGATCGTTCTCCACCCGATCGATCTTGGTGTAAATAACTTTGCTTTCCGTCCGGTGAAACAGAAAATATGTTCGGGTATCCCCAGTGGATCTCCTTCCCGACAACTGTCGATTGTGTGGTCTGCTTTGTGGTGAAGCTATAGAATTTGACGGTTGGAACCGGTCTTTGAGCGAGAAAATAGATGCCTGCATCTAAGGAGCCCAGGAGCCCCCAACCGGCTCATCGAGTATCAGCACCTCTTCAACCCAACCTCCGCGGGGATCCTCCACAGCCCAGCGATATTAGTCCCTCTTGTCCAAGGCCGAGTACGACGACGACGAGGACGAGTCCAAGATTCCAAGTTAGGGTGTACCCTCACGCCTGATACCTTTTTGCCAGCTCCTGGAATGCCAGCACCTGTTCCTTTTCCCAGCGCTCGTCCCGCCTCAGTTCCTTCGCCATGAGTGCCGCCACAGTGGGAGCCATATCCGCGGACGCGCGCGCATTGAGAAACAATGCCCGGGTGCGCCGCGCCAGAAAGTCTTCGACGGTGCGAGCCATTTCGAAGCGAGCCGCCCAAAGGATTTCAGCGCCGCAATAGGGCAAAGCCGGATGTAATGTTTCGCCCAGCAGGTCGCCAGAACGCATCAGGTCCTGGATTGCTGGCGCATCGGCGCCATAAACGGCCAGCGGGCCGAATTTGTCGGCGTGCTTATGGAAGCCGTGAATGTTGAGATGTGCTGTGACGCAAGGTTTTTCTGGAAGCCTTGCCAACGTGGCTGATTGGTTAACACAGTCCTCGGCCATGTGGCGGTAGGTGGTCCATTTGCCGCCGGTAATGGTCAGCAGACCGCTGGAGTCAATGTGGATGGTGTGATCTCGCGAGAGAGTGGCGGTGTTTCTCGCGTCACCGGAGCGCACCAGCGGGCGGATGCCGGCGAAGGCGCTGAGCACATCGCTCCGCTGCGGGGCCTTGTGCAGGTATTCTGCGGCAGTCGTAAGAATGAACTCGATTTCGGCTTCCATTGGCAGCGGTTCCAGCGTAGGGCTGTCAATAGGCGTGTCCGTGGTGCCCACCAGCGCATGACCATGCCACGGGATAGCAAACATCACCCGGCCATCGCTGGTATGCGGCACCATGATCGCGCTGCTGCCCGGCAGGAAAGACCGGTCGAACACTAAGTGAATGCCTTGGCTGGGGGCAATCAGCGGGGCGGCGCCGGGATTGGCAAGCTGCCGCACAGCGTCGCAGAAAGCGCCGGTGGCATTGATGACGACTTTGGCCTCGGCCCGGAATGCATCGCCACTTTCCAAGTCTCTTGCCACGACACCATCGAGAAAGCCGTCGTCACCCTGCGTCAGCTCTGTCACCTGAGCATAGTTCAGCAGGGTGCCACCCTGCTCGGCTGCCGTGGCCACCAGGTTGATGAGCAAACGCGTATCGTCAAACTGGCCGTCGTAGTAAACGACACCCCCGCGCAAGCCCTCCGTTTTGATCGTGGGCAAGCGCTCCAGAGTCTCTTCTCGGGAGAGGATCTGCGACGGGCCGAATCCATACTTCCCGGCGAGCAGGTTATAAACCTTTAAACCGAGCCCGTAAAAGGGAGCTTCCCACCAGTCGTAGTTGGGAACGACGAAACCCAGATCGCGCACTAGGTGCGGAGCGTTCTGCCGCAGCAGACCGCGCTCTTTGAGTGCCTCCATCACCAGCGAGATGTTGCCCTGCTCCAGATAGCGCACACCGCCGTGCACCAGCTTGGTGCTCCGGCTGGAAGTGCCTTTACCGAAATCGCTCTGCTCGAGCAGCAAGACATCATAGCCACGCGAAGCGGCATCGACGGCGATTCCTACGCCCGTTGCACCGCCGCCAATGATGACCATGTCCCACGGCTCGCTTTGCGCCGAGACGCGGCTGAGCATTTCCGGTCGGTTCATGCGTCTTGCCGGCCCTCCCAATTTCGGGCACGCCCCAGCGCGCGATCCCATTGTTCACGCAACTGGCGCACTTGAGAAGCTGACATCTGTGGGTCAAAACGCCGCTCCACCTGCCACTGCGCCGCCACTTCCTGGGGAGTCTTCCAGAAGCCAACGGCCAGTCCCGCCAAGTAGGCGGCCCCGAGCGCAGTTGTCTCCGTGACTGCCGGCCGGACGACGGGAACGCCCAGCAGGTCGGCCTGAAACTGCATCAGCAGATTGTTCATGGCAGCTCCGCCGTCCACGCGCAACTCGGCGAGCTGGATGCCCGCGTCGGCGTGCATGGCGTCCAGTAAATCGGCCACCTGATACGCAATGCTTTCCAGTGCCGCGCGGGCCAAGTGAGCCGCCGTAGTCCCGCGCGTGATACCAACCAGCACGCCGCGCGCGTAAGGATCCCAATGCGGTGCACCCAGACCCGCAAAGGCAGGCACGAGATAGACGCCGCCATTGTCGGGCACTGAAGCTGCCAGGGCCTCAATCTCGGCAGCCGAACGGATCAAGCGCAGCCCATCACGCAGCCATTGCACAACCGCGCCGCCAATGAAGACACTGCCTTCGAGGGCGTATTCGGTGCGCTCACCAATCTTCCAGGCCACCGTCGTCAGCAGCCGGTTGCGCGAAGCCACAGCCTTCTCACCTGTGTTCTGCAACATGAAGCAGCCGGTTCCATAGGTGTTCTTCGTCAATCCTGGAACGACGCAGGTCTGCCCGAAAAGTGCGGCCTGCTGATCGCCGGCAATGCCGCCCAAGAGAACCTGTTCCAAACCCAAAGAGGTGCTGATCTCACCATACAACTCGCTGGAAGCTCGAACCTCGGGCAACAGACTCACGGGAATATTAAACAATCGCAAGATCTCCTCGTCCCATTTCCCTGTGTGGATGTTGTACAGCAAGGTTCGTGAAGCGTTGCTGGCATCGGTGAGGTGTTTCTTTCCGCTGGTCAGTTTCCAGACAAGCCAGCTATCGACGGTGCCGAAAGCGAGTTTTCCCGCGTTTGCCCGCTCCCGAGCGCCCGGCACGTTCTCCAGAATCCAGGCGATCTTGCTGCCTGAGAAATAGGCGTCGATGAGCAGACCCGTGCGCTGCTGAATCATAGACTCACAGCCGTCTGCCTTGAGCCTGTCGCAAAAGCCAGCCGTGCGCCGGTCCTGCCAGACGATGGCATTGTAGACTGGCTGGCCTGTTTCACGATCCCACACAATGGTAGTTTCTCGCTGGTTGGTGATGCCCACGGCAGCGATGTCGCGCGGCCGCAAGCTCCCTTTGCCAAGCGCCTCCACCGCCACGCTGATCTGGGAGCTCCAGATCTCCTCCGGACGATGCTCCACCCACCCTGCCTTGGGAAAGATCTGCTCGAACTCCCTTTGAGCCACCTCAATAACCGCGCCGTCATGGTTGAACAGGATCGCGCGCGAGCTGGTCGTTCCCTGATCCAGTGCCAGGATGTAAGCCATGGAAATCCTCCTCCGATACGTTGGGTCTCGATATTAGATTCGCCAGTCATGGACACGCAAACCGCCCAACCGCGTGCCTTGCGGGAACAGCGATCTTGCCTGAGTCGGGAACAGAGGCGCGTGGAATCCATGTATTCATATCTATATCTATGACCTGTGTTTTAACTGGTATCATGAAACCAAGGACACGTACAAGGAATCTACCGCACAAATCCACCGCCTACTTAGGCGATGAATCTGGGTTGTCTGGGTTGTCCACCCCTTGCACGTGCCGCTGACTCGCGTTAGACTGCCCGCGCGTGTGTCACATTGCAGAGAAACGGTAGTCGTAGGAGTGGACGGGCACGCCTCTTTGGTAGAGGCCGTGTTCCGATAGTTTATCTTATGAAGGGATCACCAAACCGATGCAGAAGCGACGTAGTGGACGACTGACTCAGCCAATGATTCGTGCAAATGGCAGTTTAAGGCCTGCCACCTGGGAGGAAGCGCTGGACCGAACCGCGTCCGGGTTCCAGGCAACCTTGGACCAACACGGACCAGAGGCATTTGGAATCTTCAGTTGCTCTAAGACAACCAACGAACTCAACTTTGCAGCTCAGAAGTTTGCTCGCTGCGTAATGGGCAGCAACAACATCGACAGCTGCAACCGTACTTGACACGCTCCCAGTGTCGTCGGTCTGGCGACAGTCTTCGGAATGGGTGGTGGAACGAGTTCGTATCAGGAAATTGAGGAGACAGACCTCATCATCCTCTGGGGTTCGAACGCCCGGGACACGCATCCCATCTTCTTTCATCATGTGCTTCAAGGGGTGCGGAATGGGGCGCGTCTCGTTGTCGTTGATCCGCGCCGAACCAGCTCAGCGCGGTGGGCCGACACCTGGCTGGGCTTGGATGTCGGCAGCGACATCGCGCTGGCGAACGGCATGGCCCGCGAGATCGTTGCGGCAGGTCTGCAGCATCAGGATTTCATCGAAAACGCGACGAGCGGATTCGAGGCCTACAAAGCTTGTGTTGAATGCTATACGCCCGTTGTAGTGGAACGCATCACCGGGGTGCCTGCTGAAACCATTCGTCAAGTTGCCCACAGCTACGCCCGTGCCAAGCGCGCTATTTTGTGCTGGACCCTGGGAATTACTGAACATCATAACGCTGTCGACAACGTGCTGGCTTTGATCAACCTGGCTCTTCTGACCGGCCATGTGGGGCGCTACGGGTCTGGACTCAATCCGCTGCGCGGACAGAACAATGTTCAGGGTGGCGGTGACATGGGGGCCATTCCCGATCGCCTGCCAGGTTTCCAGCACGTGGAGAACGACGAACTTCGTGCCAAGTTCGAAAAGGCCTGGGGGGCCAGGATCCCGCCGAAACGTGGTTTGCATCTAAGCGGCATGTTTGAGGCAATGGAGCACGGCAAGTTCAAGGCCCTTTATGTCATTGGAGAAAACCCGGTTGATTCAGAAGCGGATCAGAATAGGGCGTTGAAGCTGCTTAGGAGTCTCGATTTTCTTGTTGTCCAGGATGTGCTCATGACATCCACTGCGGAAATTGCTGATGTTGTCTTGCCTGCGGCGGCGGGTTGGTGCGAATCGGAAGGAACGGTAACGAACAGCGAGCGCAAGGTCCAGCGCGTGCGGCGCGCTTTGCGTCCGCCCGCAGGCGCCTGGGACGATCTGGAAATTCTTTTCGAATTAGCGGGTCGCCTAGGACACGACTGGGGCAAGCCGGATCCTGAGACTCTTTGGAACGAATTGCGCAGCCTCAGTCCGCTTCACTACGGCATGCTCTATCATCGTCTGGAAGCCCTGGGAGGGATCCGCTGGCCGTGCTACGACGAAACACATCCAGGTGAGCTGTACTTGCATGGCCGCCTGTGGCAAAGACCTGTGGTGGGGCCGCGGGCACCCTTCAGTGCGGTTGAATACGAGCCTCCTGTGGACGAATTGGATGAGCAATACCCAATTCGGTTAACAACGGGCCGCCGTCTTGATTCGTTTAATACCGGTGTTCAGACGGCCGACTATCGGTCCCCGCTGCGTTACGGTGAAGCGATCGAGCTCTCACCAGAAGACGGCGCGAAATATCGTGTGGAACCCGGAGAGAGTGTGCGCGTCAGCTCCAGGCGAGGCTCGGTGATTGCGCCCGTCAAGTTTGATCCTGGACTCCGGCCTGGTTTAGCGTTCATGACCGTTCATTTTTCCGACGAAGTACCCACCAATCAGTTGACCATCGATGCCGTTGACCCAAAGTCTGGGACGGCAGAATTTAAAGCCACCGCAGTTCGGATCGAGAAGCTCGCGGGTTCTGTCGCTCCGTCCAGCTTTGCGGCCCAAGAGCAAGGGGTCACCGCATAACGACATTATTGAAGATTACGGAATATGGTGACGATGCTCTTCGTCCCTCGAAAAACTTAATAGACTTAGGTTCCCCTCGCCCCAACGCGGGAGAGGGGCTAGGGGTGAGGAGGCGAGCGCACGGTTCAATGTTTCGCTGGTGTTCCGAGACCCGCATCCAGCACGAGTTTCGGGAGCTGATTCACTTTGCTGGAATCCCCCTCACCCTCAACCCTCTCTCCCGCGTTGGGGCGAGGGGAGCGTAATCTCGCGACTGTGGACGCATCAGACAGAGCACGTAGGCGTGTCACTATCATTTGCAATCCTCGATAGGAGAGTTTATTGGATCTTCACTTCACAGGGGCTGAGCCGACCGCAGAAGAGAGAGCCGCCGTCGACCAGGTTTTAGGTCTTCCCGATTCAGGCTGGACAGGCGCAGAACGGCAGATCAGTAGGGATGGCAGGGCAGCTTTCGGCGGCCATGAGGCCAGGTCGAATCGGCACCGCCTGCTTCCCGTGTTGCATGCCATTCAATCCCGATTCGGTTGGATTGCTCCGGGTGCCCTCAATTACGCTTGTCTCCGCCTCAATGTGCCGCCTGCCGAGGCCTTCGGTGTAGCCGATTTTTACGGTCTGTTTTCGGTCACCCCAAGACCGCCTGCTGTAATGCATGTCTGTGACGACATCGCCTGCCTCGTTCGAGGAGCCAAAGATCTGTGTGCTGAGTTGGAAGAGCGCTTTGGCCCCGCAGGTTCAGCGAGGCCGAGCGGTTGTTCCACCTGGCTGCGAAGTCCGTGTCTTGGCCTGTGCGAGCGAGCCCCCGCCGCGCTGTTCTGCGTCGCCGGACAGGATCCGTTCCAACGGGCGATCGCGCCGGTGAGTCTTCAATACATTGCGGTCTGTTTAGACAGGGCGACAGAAGTACATTCGCCTGAGTGCCATTCTTTTGCAGTTGCCCCCTCACCCCCAGCCCCTCTCCCCTTGGGAGAGGGTGGCCGAAGGTCGCGTGAGGGTGCGACGGAATTGACCACGCTTTCTATAGACGGCGAAGGCAAGCGTGTGTCACGTTCGCTCGACGAAGCAGCCGTCTCGATTTCTGTTCCGCAGGCCGGGCAACCTCAACTCAGGCTTCTCAAGCGAATTGGCGTCGTGAACCCGCAAAGCCTCGAAGAATATCGGGCCCATGGCGGATATTCTCCTTTGCAGAAGGCTCTGGAGGAAGGCCGGAGCTACGTGCTTCGAGAACTGACCGATTCAAGACTGGTGGGACGTGGCGGTGCAGCTTTTCCAGCTGCAAGGAAGTGGCAAGCTGTCGCAAATGCCCGCAAGCCTAGTTACCTCATCTGCAACGCCGATGAGTCTGAACCGGGAACATTCAAGGACCGCGTGATCATGGAGGAGGATCCCTTTGCCTTGATCGAGGCCATGACGATTGCGGGTTTTGCGACGGGATGTGACAAGGGATTTATCTACATTCGCGGCGAGTACCCGCTGGCGACCGAGAGGCTGACCCGCGGAATTGAGCTCGCTCGGGCCACGGGCTTGCTTGGTGACGATGTTCTGGGACGAGGGGTGCGTTTTGATATCGAGCTGCGCTGGGGCGCTGGGGCGTACATCTGCGGCGAAGAAACCGCCCTCTTCAACTCCATCGAGGGGTTTCGAGGCGAACCCAGAAACAAGCCTCCTTTTCCTACCGAATCGGGCCTCTTTGGACAGCCGACCCTGGTGAACAACGTCGAGACGCTGGTGAATGTGCCTGCCATTGTTCTGGATGGCGGGACGGCCTACGCCTCCGTAGGCACGTCGCAATCCACTGGGACCAAACTCTTTTGCCTTTCCGGTCACATCGGCCGTCCGGGTGTTTACGAGCTGCCGTTTGGAACGACGCTCCGCCAATTGATCGACCTCGCTGGCGGCATTGCAGGCAGCGGCCGATTGCAAGCAGTCTTACTGGGAGGGGCTGCCGGAGCCTTTGTTTCTCCCGAAGAGTTGGATGTGCCTCTCACTTTTGAAGGCACTCGCGCTATCGGAGCGACTTTAGGCTCGGCGGTTGTCATGCTGTTTGACGATACAGTGGACCTCAGGCAGATTTTGCTGCGCATCGGCGCTTTCTTCCGAGATGAGTCCTGCGGTCAGTGCGTCCCGTGCCGCGTCGGCACCGTTCGGCAGGAAGAGTTGCTTCACCGGCTTGTCGGGGAAGAGCCTTTGGGATCGATAGATAAAGAGCTTTCGTTGCTTCGAGACGTTGGGCAGGTCATGCGGGATGCATCGATTTGCGGGCTGGGACACACGGCTTCGAGCGCTATTGAGTCGGCCCTCAAAAAGTGGAAGCTTTTCGGGTAGATGAGGCTGAAGTTTCAAGAGAACCGCGGAGACGCTGAGGCGCGGAGAATGTGGGACGTAGATGAACGCTCATTGAAACCGTGCACCCAATGTTCAGGCCCGGATGCGCAGGTGATTTGATCCTTCAGGTAGCCACGGTCAGCGCTCTTTGCTGACGGTGGGCTTTTCGTTGCGTACTCCCCGCGACCACCGGAAGAGGACACTGGCTCCGGCGGTGATTGGAGCTGCCGATTCTGTAAAATCAAGATGACGCTTCCGAGACTCGTTTTCACCAGAATCTCTCTGCGTCTCAGCGTCTCCGCGGTGGTTTTTCTGTTGCTCAGGATGAAGTCTAGACCCCGTGGTAGTTGGAGGAAATGATGGATCTTGAGAAAGCGAAGACTGAAGCTTCTCCTCCGGTCAACGCGCCTGCGTTGCTGATCCCCGTGCCGCGCGGACCGCTTCCGGTCGAGCCCACTCCCGTTCCTCGAAAGCCGGTCGAAATCACCATTGACGGGCAAAAGGTTTCTGTTCCTGAAGGATCAACGTTGTTAGAAGCTGCTCGCTCACTGGGGATCGATACTCCGACGCTTTGCTACCTTGAAAATCTCACTCCGGTCAATGTCTGCCGCATTTGTGTCGTCGAAGTGGAAGGCTCGCGGACACTGGTTCCAGCGTGCTCGCGTAAAGCGGAAGCGGGCATGGTGGTCAAGACAGACTCCGAGCGTGTGCGGCTGAGCCGTCGTCTGGTTCTGGAACTACTCTCCTCTTCCGTTGATGTCTCTACAGCGCCTCAATTACAGTCTTACATGGAGCAATACTCGGCCCAGCCGGAGCGCTTCTGTCCTGCGGGTTCTAACGCGTCAGGGGAAGGGCACTTGTCTGCCGCCGAGGGTCTAGCAGCCTACGGCACGGCTGCTACCGTGGCGCAGCCCGTCAAGATCGACAACGAACTCTACGTGCGCGACTATGGCAAATGCATTCTCTGCTACAAGTGCGTCGAGGCCTGCGGTGAGGACGCGCAGAATACTTTTGCCATCGCTGTGGCTGGACGAGGCTTCAAGGCGCGGATCTCCACGGAGTATGAAGTGCCGCTACCCGACTCGGCCTGTGTCTATTGCGGCAACTGCATCGGTGTTTGTCCCACCGGCGCTTTGATGTTTCGAAGTGAGTACGAAATGCGCCAGGCAGGAATGTGGGATGAAGCGAAACAGCAGCAGACAGACACCATCTGCCCTTACTGCGGTGTGGGGTGCACCCTGACGCTGCATGTCCAGGAGAACAGCATTGTCAAAGTCACTTCCCCACTAGACCAGGAAATCACCCACGGTCATCTCTGCATTAAGGGAAGGTTCGGCTGGCAATTCGTGCAGAACCGTGCAGTTGAACCCGAAGAGTGAGTTTGTCTACGGGGAACGCTCGCGCTTGCACTTTTCGTTTTGAAGCGGCCGAAGCGTCCTTTGGGAAGCGGCGTCCCCGAAGGTTCGGCCCGGTCGAAACCCAGCGGCGGTTGAAGCGGTTGAGGTGTTGAGGTAGGGTAGTCGGGCGCTTTTGCGGTCTATGTTATACTCCTCGCGCTCCAAGCGTGGCGGGGTAGCTCAGGTGGTTAGAGCGAAGGTCTCATAATCCTTAGGTCGGGAGTTCGAGTCTCCCCCCCGCTACCAACTTAAATCCTTCCTAGATTTACCACTTAGAGGACTCCCCACAATTGATTTTCTTGAGTCTGTTTTGCGGTTGGGTGCGCCTGGGGTGCGGATTAGGCCAAATTTTTTTTGCCTTTACGCTTAGGGACACCATGAGCGGTCGGCAGCCGATTCACCGCCTGACGATTGGCCCCTGGAACTAGATGCCCGTAAATATCGACGGTAACCTTGATGGATGAATGCCCCATTTGGTCTTTGACGTAGGCTAAAGACTCACCGTTCTGGATCAACAGTGAAGCAAACGTATGGCGCAGATCGTGTAACCGGATAGTTCTGAGCTTGGCATTTTCTAGACACTTGTGCAGAGCTCGGTTTCTCAGGTTGTTGGTGTCGAGCAGCTTCCCTTCGAAATTGCAGAAGACCCACTCGGGGATTTCGTTCTGACCTTTGGCAAGCCAAGCTTCCTTCCGAGCTTTCTTGAGCTCTTGGAGGGCTTCTGCGAGAGCATCCGACATATCTACGCGTCGCGCCTTCCCGTTCTTGGGCAGGTTCACTCGTTTGTGAACGATGTTACGGCGGACTGTGAGAAACTTTCCGTTAAAGTCCACGTCGCCCCATTGCAGGGCGGTCAACTCTCCGGCACGCAGTCCCGCATGAATGGCACAGAGCAAGACCGGGTAATACTCCCGATAGTATTTCGAGTTCAGGACTGTCTGAAGAAACAGAGAAACTTCCTCAGCCGTCAAGGGGTCGATCTCATCTCTCACTCTCTTGACTTGGGAGTAGTACTTGCTGAGTCGGACGACGGGGTTTTCGGTCACGACCTTGTTATCGATTGCGTAATTAAACAGTACCCGCACAGCCGCGAGAGCAAGCCTGATTGAATCCTTGGACAGTTCTTTCGTGACCAATGCGGCGATGAATTCTTGCATCTTTTCACGGGTGATTTCGTCAAGCCGCAGATGTCCCAAGGCCGGGAGAATGTGAATATTGAAATTGCTCTGATGACGCAACCTGGCTGAGTAGCGCAAAGCCGTCTCCAAATAATTCCGGCTGAACTTCTCAAAATAGGCGCTCAGCTTCGGCGCGGGTGGTTCTTCCTTTGGCAGAGGCTGGCCTAGCTTCAGCTTGCCTTCGATAATGGCTTTGACTTCAAGCGCCGCTTTTACGGAGCCCACGCACTTTGATTTGCGCTTGCCCTTGTGATTGATGAAAACCCAGAACACGCCCGAACCTGCGACTTTCTCTTTGACTTTCACGCCCATGATTCTTTCCTTTCCGGTTGCAGAAGAGAACCGATGCAAAGTTGCGGAGGCTTGGCGCAAGCGTTTCGGAATTGATTGTGTTGAGGGAATGTTTAGAATGCGGTTAGCCATTGGCCAAGCTCCACTTGGTTGATGGTCAGGGATTGTCAGTTGTTGACGCAACTGGCAGTCCCGCTTTGAGGACGTTATCATACATGTCTGCGGGCCGAATGGGAATCCCTAGCATCTTGTCGCCTTCCAGAATCTCATCGTCGGAGCGCCAGACGATTTCTTCGACCCACTTCCCACTATCTATCGCAACGCGAAGGACGGAGGCCTTGACTGAGCCCGGCTTGGCAGCCAGCAGGATCCTGCCGAAACAATAAGCGATAGCATCACCAAGGGTGACAAACTTCATCGACCTCCATCGGTACCCGCATTTTTCTTCCCCCCAAGTGTCCGCAAAGAAAACCTCTTCTCCCTTCTGTGCAAGGATCTCTTGCTGGAGCACCGAAAGTGCTCTATCATCGGCGTCCTTGATCATCGTCTTGGTTGCAGGGCTTCAATTCAGACTCTCGAAAAGACGGGTTGAAGCTCTGCGACTCCTTTCTTTAAAAGATTTAGGTTTGTTCCATCCTCCCCGTGGATTCCTGCCTGTCTCTGCTGCTAAAAAGGTACTTCATCTTTGTCTCCTCCAGCCGTCCCGTGCTCCCGCCTGAGTTGCCAAATCTCTCTTGCAAACCGGCTTCTGTCGGCTGCTGGAGTTGCATGGATCATCTCCACGGCCGCGTCAACCGGCATCTGATCGCTTTCACCCTTCATGCTCATGACGGCCGCCATCCACCGAGCGAGGCTTCCGGCTCCCCCGCCTCGTGGATTGTATTGTCGCGTTCGGCGTCCGATGCCGGCGCGCTTCATGACGTGGGCAACCTTGGCGTTGCACGATCTGCAACTCAGGCCCAAGTTTTCAGGTGCTCCATTCGATTCGTTCCCGTCGATGTGGGCAACCATCAAGCGGACAGTCGTGCCGCACCAAAGGCAATTCCGGCCGGGTGGCCGGCATTCGACAGCGCGTTGTCGCTGCCTCCTGTCGCTGACTTTTTCCTTACGAAAGCCCGCTTGGCAGGCGGGCTTCAGTCTTCCGGGCTTTGGTCCTCCTCTTCCCCTTCTGATGCAACATCGCTGATACGGTCGAGCTTGTCTTCAAGTTCTTCGATGTATTCGTTTGCCTCTTCGAGTTCCTCTTCAAGTTCGCGTTTGCTTGTAGCCACGTGTGGCCTCCTTGGATTTGTCATGATTTGGACGCCCTTTCGCTCGGCGTAGTCTTCAGGGCCTTCAGCGCGGATCTCGTCGGCTCGTTCTGGATCTCCCAGGACGTTTTCAACGAAACGGGCTGCCCGGTCCTTCGAGGTCTCCACTTGGCGAAGGGTCTGATACTTCTTCATGCCTAGAATCTTCTGCGTCTCGTAGAGTGCTTTCAAGAGCAACAATGGGTGAGCCGATTGATTTGACAGACAAACTCCTTCGGGATTTTTGATGCTTTGCCGCCCGAATTCTCGAACGACGGGCGTTTCTCAGGTTCTGCTCTGCCAGCCGCCTTTCGGCAGGCGATAGCGAATCGTAGGCCGGAATGCATCGTTTGTAGATTTCTGGCCACTTCATCCCGGTCTCGAAGAGCTCAGTCGCCCTGCTGATGTGCTTCTCGCGAGGCCTTCCGACAAAGGGCGGGAGCCCTTTTTTGATTTCCGCCAGAACAGCCCGCTTGAATCCGTACTGATCCTGAGCTATTTCAGCTGCATACTTGCCCGCCAGTGATTTCAGGAAGGAAGCCACATCCCGGCTCAAAGCTTGTTGGTAGTCGCTGGTTCGATTGTGCGCTGCCAAGTTCAATCCCCGCGCTATGGCGACTCATCTATTAACGGAGTGCTCTTTAATGCCTGCTCCCCAACGCTCCACTTTTGGCCTCAAAAAAACAACCTTCGCGTGTGCGCGATACAAAGCCTTGTAGGAGCCCACAGAGAGGCCGTTTAAGAAACGAGACATTTAAAACGTACCCTGAATGCTGAGACCCTCCCCCTTGCAGCCCTGATCCCTGCAATTCCGAGTTTTTGACTGTTGGTCGCGTGCGTTACTAATGCAGTATTCCTAAGGCACTCTCCTTAATGCTTCCTAAGACCGAACTTTTCGACCATCCCAATGTGTCTTTTTTGTGCGATGGCGCCGCTGCCTACAGCACCATCCCCTAACACCCCCACAGCAACTTCTCCTAACACGCTTCAAGAACTCCCGTCCGCTAACCCCCGAATTCGCCCAAGGACCCACCTGCGAGCTTTCCGACGTTTGGAGTAATTGGAGTGCTCGCAGGGCCATCAGACCTAACGCAGCTTCCACATTGCCCCGATAAGATGCTTGGGCTATGCTCTTCAGCAAACAACCAATTGATCGGATAAGGTTCCAATATGGGAAACATTAAGGCGCTAATTCTCTTGGCGTTTCTGTTGCCTGACACCGGATGTCCAATCGTAGATAAGAAAGTCGAAGCAAACATCCAAACGTTGTTTCCTGGCGCAATTGTCACCCACCCACGCCGTGAGGTCTTGCTCATAGAAACCAACGTGTCAGGTCAAATCAGCCCAGAATTTTGCCGGCAGCTCTTCAACAGCTTTGCTGTTAGGCCTGAGTTTAAGGATTTGGAGTTCGGTTTTAGCATCGCCCAGTATTCTGTGCTCGGTATCGGAATCAGCGACAATCTGATCATCTGGGACAAGAGACAGAAGAACCAGTTCTGGGTTGTGAATCGGTATCAGTTCGAGCAGCCCAACTGGAGCAGTCTCGTTGCCCCATTCCCTATCGAAGGAACCGCTTCTGCAGGCACATCCCAGAATTCCTATTCACAAAGACAAGATCCGCGTGCCGCACTGGCAGGGGCTGTAGTTGGTTCTGTAGCAACAATGATCACGAAGAAAATGCAAAAGAAACACGATCAACCACCGCCGCCTCCGGCCTCCGAATCACCAAAACAAGCCACAGTACAAACTACTGCTAGAGATACTCAGCAAGCTTCCCCCTCAGATTCTCAGCCCAAGGCGATTGTCATTTGCGGGGATTCGGTCGCTCCGGTGCCATTTACTTCTGACTCCAGGACTGCCCGCAAGACCCTCAACTGTGGCGAGCAAGTAATCGTCCTGAGTCGCACGGGCGCATGGACCAGAGTCAGAACTCGCGATGGCGTGGAAGGGTATGTCTCCAGCAAGAACTTGGATTGAACAATCGTTGACCTTGGGTGAAACGTGACAATCAACTCGATTTCCGGCCTCTTGGGTGTGGCATTTTTTGTACTCCTTCTATACGCCATGCTTGCCATCAGGTCAGCTCGTGAGGGCATCAAGCATTCCTTGTATTGCTTCTGTTTAGGTTATGCAGCGTTCTTCTTTATATTCATGGTCCTGTCGGAACGAGATCCTACGATGCCTCCGGTCGGGAAGCTCATCTGGTCAGTCCTCGCTGGGGCATTTGTAATGCACTTAATACCAGGGCGGAGCTGCTACATCCCCCGAAGTGAGAAACGCAAGGTGCGAGGTCGTGGCGGTCACATTGACCACATCTGGCCGTACTGGTTGGGTGGAAGCAATACGGCAGACAAATCTGAGAAGAATTCCGAAAAAGGCAAATCTTCGAAAAGGTGGAAAGCTCCCGAAGCCGTGGGACTGGTTTTGATCAGCTTCCTACAAGAACTTGTCATTGCGTTTCCAAAACGTAAACGTTCTGGTACATGGTTTCAGCCATCGCATCTCTTGCTGCATGACGCCTCTTGCAGCCCGCTGAATTTGATTCCTGCATTTCGGCGATCAATCCCACGTCCCACCCTCACAAAGTCGCGCCAGTGAAATTCAGGCGGCAAATTTGGGGGTTCTACAGTTCGCAGCCGCCGATTTCTTCCTTCCGCGACCAGATTTGCCCGATACATCCAAAACTCGAACGCGTTCCGCTCTGGTTCCGTCGCAGCAACGAGGACACGGTGTAGATTCCGGTTTCGAGTCGAAGAAATAGAGATTGATTCGGTGCTTGGGATTCTTCGAACACTGATACTGCCCACCAAACGCCTGCCGCATTTCTTCCTTGCTCCCATGCCTTGATTCTTCGTCTTCCTCACTTCATGCGAACTTTCTTCGCCTTTTTCGATTTTGCCCCGTCAACCGAATCAAGCCTTTCTGGTCTGGGTGGCTTGGTTCCCTGCGCCATCTAGGATAGAAGACGACATGGCTGCTTAGTAACTTCGACGGGCGGCCCCGTGTGAACCATGTGAACGATTCGGGGAAAAATACCAAAACTTTCCTAGTAATTTCTCATATGGGGAATTCTTGGCAAAACGGCCCCAATCATTCACATCGTTCACACCCAAGACCTATTCCACCCCAAGAATTGCCAGATCGGGTTGGCCGTGATTGAAGCCCACGCTTAGATAGTTGGCGTCCAAACATTTGCTGTGTGATGACCCGTTCTCCTGTTTCAGCGCACCAAGCCTGGAATGCCCTAAACAGGTTGCTGGCTGGTGTCTCCAAAGTGGCCTGGAGGATGCATCGTTCGGACACAAATCGGCCCACGATGTCCATTTCGGACCGGTAATTCTTCGTTGCGGCCACCACTTCATCCGGCGGGCAAAGGCCATGCCTCCGCCATTCCTGGCACCCTCTAACGCTCCACGCGAGAATCCCTGGCAACTCGGTTTTGAGTTTTTCGGGCAGATGTTTGTCCTGCCGTTCAGCAGGGATAGTGACGTTAAAAGGAACTAGGTAGATTCGTCTCCAAGCGCCATAGTCTGTGCCTCGAATGATCGGCTTATGGTTCGTAGCCATAAAAAGCTTGAACTCGGGACGATACGTAAAGAACTCGCCGTATAGAAAACGAGCCGTAATCGGTTCCCCCCCTGTCAGTTGTTTGATCAGCGCTACATTGAGATCTTGTCCCTCGTTGCACTCCGTGGCAGTTACAAACCGGGTACCCTTCAAGGCGGCGATATCGTTGTTAGGTTGCCCAGAGTAGGATTTCTTTTCTGTCACTAGGAGAGCCTCAATAGGTAAGTTCCCGGCATACGGTCCTAGCAAAGCGCGTTTAGTCTCCAGAACGGTGCTTTTCCCGTTTGCCCCATCACCGTAAAAGACGAAAAGGCATTGCTCTTCGATGGAGCCGGTCAATGTGTAGCCGAGAGCCCTCTGCAAGAAATCAATCAAGGCCCCATTGCCAGCCATAATTTCGTCTAGCAGCCTCTCCCAAGTAGGACATAAGGCCTTTGGATCATAGCTAACTGAAACCGCCTTCGTTATCAGATCCTCTTTACGGTGTTGGCTGAGCTGGCCGGTTGCGAGGTCGAGCGTCCCGTTGCGGCAGTTCAAAAGCATGGAATGGGTGTCAAGCAGATCTGGCACTATGGCAATCGCTCGCTCTGACTCGGCAAGGCAGATGATGGCGCTTAAGCGTCCCTCGGCCTCCGATTTCACGGCATGTTTGGCAATGGCTTCACGGTCCAGCAGTCTCTGACAATTGGAAGCCTCCGCGTAGATCTGGCGCACCGTTTCTTTCGCCAGGCGCATTACCTCTGCATCTTGGTCTGCAACCCATCGGATGTTGTCCCAGACTAGCCATTTCTTCCAGGCATGGACATAGCGCAATCGCTCGCCGTATTGATGTACTAGCCGCTCGGCATTCCCGTAGTCGGTGAGGTTGAGATGCTCGGTGGATTCCGCCAGCGGGGGCGTACTGTGCCGAATGCCCAACCATGCCTTGACACGTTTGATTCTTTCCTCGCCATCCTCAAGAAGTTCGGAAAGACGTTGCCAGCCGGTGACTTTCTGGCTCTGATTAAGCTTTTGTAGAGTCTGCCTGACTTGCTTTACACGAGCCGGCCATTCCTCGTCATTAGCAGATTTGCAGACGGCTTCCATGAATCTCTCCACTTCCTCCGGAGGCCATTCAGCCCGCAACAAACCTCCAGCAAGGGCCATAGCAAGGGCATCACGGCAGCCATGAGTTGTGGGCCATGCGGAGGCCAACAATGCTGCAGCTGCGAGTCTGGAAACTCGCCCCGACAAGTCCTCGCCTGTGATCTGAGCGAGCGTATGATGGTTGAACCACTCTATAGGTTCGCCCGTTGCCTCGTGGCATGAGCCAGGGAAAATCGTCTGTGCGCCGGTTGAGCGGATTTCGACAATGGTCACATTTCGGAACTGAAACTTCCTGGTTGATGGAATCGGGTCAACTCGGAATTCCCAATGTGAATTTGGCTTTCCTGTACGACCAAAGATGCGTGTTTGTGGCAGGAACCAAGGAGCGACGGCAATGGCGTTTGGGCTGTCCAGGTCGATATCGATTAGCCCGTCTGACGGTTCGCCCAATAAGATGCCAATGTTCTGCAGAGTGCCGTTGAAATGAGCAGCGATCTTTTCAGCGGTATCTAACCTGAGATGCTGCCACTCTTTCAGCGTCGGGCTTTTCTTACGATACGGGACTGGAACGCAGAGCCAGCGCTGCCCGAGGTACTCTATTGCCGCATCGTGCACGGTCATGTCTAGTATTGCCTTTCGAACTTCCTCACGTTGTTCCCCTTTCAAATTTTTGTTCTGGATCGCCCGTCAGTTTGCCCCTGACGGGCGTCCGCATCATTTTCCCTTCGCTAAAACTTCCATCACGACTTCATTGGCCAAGCGTTCGAGGTCGATTGCCTCGGGGTTCTCCCTGTGTTGCTCCATGTAACGATCAATTTCGGATTTCCTGAAAAGAGTCTTGGCTCCAAGTCGAAAATGGGGTATTTCCTTGAGCCTGTCTTCGAGATTGCGAACGGAAATCGACAGGTAACCAGCAGCATGCCGCTTGTCTAGGTAGCAGTCCTGCGCCTGCGCCAAATAGCTCAAAATCTCTCGGACGCTGACGGTGCCATCAAGCAAGTGAGACTCCCATCCAACGGACCGCCATTTCATGCGGGTCAGGCGATTTCGGGCTTTTCAAGAGTTTCATTCCTGAGGCTCTCGAAACACTCTTCTGGCTTTAGCCCTAGAACTGCGCCTACTGCCAGTATTCTCGGGTCATGGGGTTTTACCCTTTCAGCACCGCTAACGAGCTTGGACAAGGTCGTCGGATCAACCTTAGCCTTCTGAGCAGCTTTGTACTGACGGATCCCGCCGAGCTTCAGACGAATCAGGAATTGTTGGGATATTCTTTGCATTCGCCGTCTCCAGAATCTTTATTGTGAGTCTAGGACAAATGAAGGGAGGATGAAATTGAAGGCGCTAAATCTGGCGAGTAAAAGCTGAAGACGGTAGTGTTTGTGCGGGGTTCGAGCTACTCGCCAAAAACGGTCGCGGCGAGTCAGCGGCGAGTGAGAGTCGGCGGGATTTTACTACTTACTTGATTCTCGTTTCAGTTTCTTGGCTTCGCGATGCTTTTCCTGTTGAATCTTTATTCGCCATTCAGGGTCTTTATAGGCGTTTGTATATACTCCAGGACACCCATTTTCCTGCCATTCCGGGCATGTCTCGATGCCTACCAATGATTTGCAGTACTCTATCCCATGAAGGGTTTTCTTTATGGCCTGACGGATCGCTTTCTGTTTTTCGGTCAACGGTTTCTTGCGCCGGGATTTGGGTTTGTTGGCCAACTCTGCTAGAGCCTTCTCCACTTCATCACGGTCATGCTGGAGTCTCTTTACCTTGTTAGCTCGTGCATAATAGGCGCTGAATTCAGCGTTTACTAGTTGCCTCGTAGCAAAAAGCTCACCATTGGAGTCGACGTCAAAGACATCCCCCCAAAGATGGCGATGAGGACCATTTGCGATCATGTCATGGGTCGAAGTGCTCAGGTCTCCGATTTCCTTGTTGAGCCTTCGAAGGTCCTCGGTGAGTTGTCTTAAGGTAGGCTTGTGGATCACCGCTTCCCCGGCTCCCGAATTGAGGACTGCCAGGAAACCAAGTTCGGGAAGAAGCTCGGCTTGTCGGGGATCGGCCTATCCTGGCGAAATTTGACTGCGCGTTGTAAACTCTTAGATATTATCCTGGCAAAGGTTTCAAACTCAAGAACCGCTCGTTCTGCGACTTCGGGCCATAAAATGGTGGAGAGTGCAATATGCCTAGTTCCAGGCGGCTTTCGCTAATGTTGGTGCTGTTGTTTGCCATTGTGGTGAGCGTGCAAGGGGAGAAGAAGCTTCAAATCCCGGACACTCTTGGAGTCTTCTATCTCCTTGATTCATCAAAGAACACTCTGACGCCCTTAGAAAGACAAATCGGAAGGCTGAAGGCTTCTGGACTCATGGTCAGGTACGGTAGAGCGAAGTCAGAACTTGAGGGTGAAAAGGCAACACTCCGAGTGAAATCAGGACAGAAGCAAGAGTTTCTCTTGCATATCAGCCTTGCCGTGGATCCGAACAAATACGTATTGCATTCCTTGGTAGTAAAAAAGGGGAAACGAGAGGCGAGCAACATCAATCCGATTTTGCTTCCGTGTAATGTCACCCAGTATGACGAAGGGTCGTATGTGTTCATTCCTGTCAAAACTCTTCCGCCTGGGGAGTATGCCTTCAGCCCAGTTGATTCTAGCGATGCCTTCTGTTTTGGAGTAGATGCACCCAGTCCGGACAAGACGCCTCCTATGATCTCTTCCGCCTCAGAAAAATCGGGCATTCCAGACAAGCCGACCTTCAACACAACCAAATCTGCAAAAGTGACAATTACCTCAGAGCCATCTGGAGCCGAGATTGAATTGAACGGAGACTTTGTTGGAAGTACACCTACGACACTAGAAGTTTTGGAAGGAAGTCACGAGCTAGCAATCAAGAGCGGGAGTCGCATTTGGCGTCGGTCCATTAAGATCCACGCTGGAAGCGCAGTCACGGTGACCGCAGCATTTGACAAGTTGACATCAGCGGATATTTCAGAGCCAGCGAAGAAGGAAACAAAGCAGGAACCGAATTCAGAAGAATCACCCAAGCTCAGCCGTACCTCAGGAACTCCGGAAGTAATTTCCCGAGCAAGTATCCCCATCGATGTCCATTACATCGACTGTGGCCAAAAACCTGTCAAGGTTCTCCTCACTTCCAAGTATCCGCTTACTCCAACAAAACTAAAGTGCGGCGAAGAAGTTACGGTTCTCAGTACCTCCGGACAGTGGACGTTCATAAGAACCAAAGACAACGTCGAGGGTCAAGTATCCAGTCGATTCATTAGGAAGAAGGCTTCCGAATAACACCGTCGCCTAAGAAATACAGCTTAAGAGACGGAATGAAAGCAGTTTTTTCCAGGGTGCGCCTAGGGTGCGGAAATGCTGAATTTTTGCGGTGATTGGGTGGGATTGTGCGAAGTCTAACTCCTTAGGTTTCAGTCTGGACAAGGCTTTCGAGGGAACTCATAATCCTTAGGTCGGGAGTTCGAATCTCCCCCCCGCTACCACATCCCAGAGGACAACAGACTCATTTTTTACTTTCGCTTTGGGTGTCAGTTCTGGCGCCAGTTCGACTCTGAATAGGCAGCAACTGAATCGTCTGCTTCAGGTATTCCGGCGATTCTGAGCTCGAAGCCAATGCCTTCAACTCAAGACATCAAGAGCTTGGATCGATCCTCTTTTCTCGGCAAGATTCGATCCAGAGATTGAGCATGAGATCGTGAGACTCCTGAAGTGAACCAGATACGGTCGGAGTTCTGCTCAGTTTCATCGCGAAGCCTCTTCAACGCCGAGGGCGCGAGCAGGAGCAGTCTTTGCCAGACCTCGCAGGTGCCATGAGGTGAGCCGACAAGGAACAGGCAACTTCGGGCCAGATTACTTCTTTCGGTCACTCGGTTTCTGGCGGCCAGCCCACAGGGTTTTGACGTCATACTGAAGCAGGCGTCGATCGGCGGTCATCAGCGTCAACCCTTCCGTCTGGGCCTGCGCAATCAAGAGATGGTCGAATGGATCATAGTGGTGGCGCGGTATCGTTGCGACCGTCAGAACGTGGCTGTGTTTTATCGGTAGAATCGCAATCCGATCTGCCACCAGTTGCGGAGGCAAAAACCGGGCTGGAACGTCTGGCAAGCCAGGCAGTTTCCCGATCTGGTACTTAATGGCGATTTCCCATGAACTGGCTATGGAAAAGAAGACCTCGTGGTCGAGGTCTTCGAGGGTGGTCATGGCTCTTGCGTTGAGCTTCTCCGGCTCAAAGTACGACCACAGCCAGCAGTGGGTATCGAGGAGAATCCTCACGAATAGATCTCCGCTAGAATCTCCTTCGGCAGCGGTGCATCGAAGTCCTCCGCAACGGCCATCTGGCCTGCTCCCCTCCCTAACACGCGCTTCCTGGCTGGTTTTTGATACGGCACCAGCCGTGCCATCGGCTTCCCCGCCTTGGAAATGACAATCTCCTCCCCGGCCACAACCCGGATCAACAGCCGTGAAAGATGTGTCTTCGCTTCGTGAATGTTCACCTCGGTCATAAATCCTCCCATGAACTTAGTTTATCTAACTTAGTTTATAAGATCAATAACTCCCGAGAGGCACAGGTCCTTGACGGTCAAATCGTCGAACAAATCCCAGACCTGGGACTGCCTCTCTATCGCGAAACCGCAGCTTGGGCGGAGCTGACGATGTACTACAACGGCGAGCAACTCGCTCCGTTGCTGACAAGACTCGCCTCTGCGTTCGTCCGACTGTAGTCGGCTTTTTCCAACGCATGAACTGTAAGTCACATTGAGTTTCGAAACCCGTGGAATGGGCGCCGTTATTACCTGGCAAGCGGTGGACGGCCCTTCGTCCGGGGGATGCGCGTCGCTGTGGCTGATGTGCTGGGCTGGCTCGCCACCGGCATCTCACACGGCGAAATCATTAGCGATTATCCGGAATTGACCGAGGACGACATCCGCGCCTGCCTCGCCTACGCCGCCGACCGTGAACGACGCTTGCTGACCGCTCCAATACCAACCCTTTCACGACGAACTGCCGGCAAGGATTCGTCTTCCCTCCCGCAACGTTAGGTCGAAAAGTCCCTCCACCGCCGGGTTTGTACCGCGCAGCCCAGCCACCACTTCCTCTGCCCAGTCGAGATATTCGCAGCGCCGCGGGTGGGGCCAGTGCGCCGGTGGAAAATGCGTAACGTCGCGTACGTTGGAAATCTTGTCGGCTATTTTGATCACTCTTGCTTTCAGCGAAAGATCTGGCGCATGCTCGATCTGGAGCCGCTTGCGCTCTGCCTTGGGCAGGCGCTTGTCATCGGTAAGCTCCTCAACCAGACGCCTGACTTCGGCATCAAACCGAGCTTCAATCTCCTCGCCAGTTGTTTGCGTATCTTCGATGGTGTCGTGGAGTATGGCAGCCTGCAACGTTGCGAGGTCCTCGATGCCGCCAACCCGGCTGAGAATCTCTGCGACTTCGATGAGATGGTTGATATAAGGGCAGGCGTCACAGCCTTTACGACGCTGGTCGCGGTGCTTGTCGGCTGCAAAGTGCAAGGCCCTCAAAAGCGATGTCAGGCTGTTGTTGGTTGCTTGCACGATGGAGTGATTCCTCCAGACCTTCAAAGAACACGGGCGGCAACAGATCAGGCGGGTTTCTTTTTGTGAACCCCGGATTTTTGCGAACGGGGTGGTCTTGAACGCCGGCTTGTCTTTCCTTTGCTACTCTTGTTTCCAGGGCGTGGATCTTCGTCGGAACCGCTCTTCCTGTGAGTGGAGCTATTCGGCCCACTTTCTGGCTGGCTCGTGGCAGGCCCCATACTTGTGTGAGCTGACGCTGCCATGGCGCCCCCGGCATCCCCGCTCTTCGGTGCTGCAGGAACCTTGTTCCGAGAACCGGCGTTGGCAGCCTGCCGGAACCGCTGCGGTCGCCCTCGGCCGCGGCGTCGGGACCTGTCCGCCTGGGCTGGAGGGACTGTCGCTTCCACCTCAGGCGGTTTTTCCTCATGCTGCACCGAGACCGGCTCGAAATCTACAGGCGGTGCTACCTCGGGCTCCGTCCGTTTAGCAGCGCTGCTGGCGTCTGTTTCGACGGGGATGGTCGCAGATTGTCCCGCAAAGGTCTTGGGCGGGTTCCGAGTGGCCTCCGCAGGGACAGAGGCGGAATCCTCTGCCGCCGGTTGTGCGGGGAGCATCGGTGTCTTGGTCAGTGAAGCGTCACCATAGCGATCTCCACGGCGCGAACGTCCACGGTCCCAGCGCCCACGGCGGAAGCGGTCGCGGGGTTCGGAGGGCGCTCCCGCAGTCTGGGAGCCGGCTGAGCCATTGGCACCGGCCTCAGCCACCTGGCTCGCAGGTGCTTGCGCTTCCGCAGCCACAGGCGTTGCCGCCGGAGCCTCGCTCGGCGGCATGACGACATAGCCTCCGCTTTTTTGATCCTTGACAAGCTTGAGCAGCTTGTTTTCTGCGGCATCCTCCAACAGGCGAGAAAACATCGGGTAGCCGTAATAGGATTCATTAAACGACGGCAGCTTGCGAATCAACGTCTGCTTGATCATCGATCCGTAAATCACCTCTTTGCCTTCGCGCTGTAAAGCCTGGAACGTCTCCAGCACCAGCCGGATCGCTTCGGCTTTCTTCGGCGACAAATGATGTACCTGGGGATCGACCACCGTGACAGAGGTTGCCGGACGCACCAGGTCTTCGTAGAAGATAAACTCGTCGCAGTTGTTGATCAGCAAATCCGAGGAAGATTGCTTGACGCCCATGCCGATTACGTAGCGGCCATTTTCACGGAGCTTCGAAACCAGAGGCGAAAAATCACTGTCACCGGAGACCAGCACAAAGGTGTCGATGTGCTCCTTCTGATAGGACAAGTCGAGCGCATCCACCACCATCCGAATGTCGGCGCTGTTTTTGCCGCTGTAGCGTGTTTGCGGAACGTCGATAAGCTCGATCGCAGCCTGGTGAAAGGCCCGCTTGAACTCAGCATAGCGGTGCCAGTCGGAATAGGCCCGCTTTACCATGATCTTGCCCTTTTCAACCAGCCGCTTCAGCACCAGCTCAATGTTGAAATTGCCATACTTGCTTTCCCGGACGCCCATGGCGACGTTCTCGAAGTCGATGAACACCGCAATGCGTTTCTCGTCATTCTGCATAGATTCTCCTCTGAAAGTATCGTTCTCGTCGTCGTCCTCGTGCGCGTCCTCGATCAGAAGCCGAGAACGATGACGAGGACGAGAACGACAACCATGTTCTCATCCTTGATAGGCCTTGCCGGGCGGCAGTTGAGGATCCCGAGACGAAAAGCCGCAGACCGCAGAAAGCGCGGTCTGCGCTACATCATTTTCATCAGTCGGCGTGCCAGCCCCGCCCCTGGAGCCGCCGACGTGAGGAGGATGGACCCTGTCTGTCGATGTCGGCAGCGCTCCGGCCACCGCCTCTGACCGGCAGGACTCTACTGGACCTCAAGCTGTAACTTACTCCGACGTCCCGGCCACGCACCAGCAACAGAGAAAAGATGTGCCCGCGATGGCTGAAGCTCAAAGTCGGATGCACATGCACACCCTCGAAAAGCACCAGTGCCGACAACCTCGCCGGGAAGCTCACGTTGAATCCGCCAATCGCTCTGGTTCGTTGCTCGTAGGTTCCGCAGGCCACGCCCGCACAGGGTGCGATGGGCAAGCCCGCCAATTTCCTCAGATTTTTGCTCACCGTCAGATAGAACGATTGTCCGCTCAGATCGGCGCCGACGAGGCTGGCTCCCAACAGGTCCGCGCTCCGAAGGTCTGCACCAACCAGCTTTGACCCCGACAGATCAGCCTTTCGGAGATTTGCATCGCGCAAGTTAACGCCGTTGAGGTCCATCCTGCGAAGCACCGCCTCGCGCAGATATGGTTTGACCGCCGGATTCTTTTTTCGCCACTCATTCCAAACTGCCACGCCCTGCCGCAGCAACAAGAGGTGTTCCACTCCTGCTATGGATCGCTTTCCTCCTAAGTGGATTTTCCGTGGGATATTAGCATGATTGATCATCTGCGCAACCCGCCTTCTGGACTCCTCGTTTCATGCAGGGCCCAGTTAAAGTCTCAAACGTCATTGCGTCGCGCACAGCGCTTGCTGACGCTCAGACTACTGACTTGAGCCGCAGCCTGTTCAGTAGCCCGCCCCGGGCCAAAGCCGAGTGAGGGAAAGCCAGCTTTGAGGGGACCGTGCGAGTCCCGACAACTGCAACGCAATGCCGAGCGATTCTCCCCGATAGCTGACGTATTCTCCCAGGCCTGTCGATTCTCTGTTGGACAGCAGGAATTCGGGAGTATCATCGTCGTGGCAAGAGTTCACGGCCCGGTTGTAGATCCGCGAAAAGAGAGGCAAAAAATGGAGGCCAGTGTATTCAAACAGGCAGAGCATGTGCTGGAAGAGGGCGGCGCAGAAGCGGTCTTTGATTACCTGGCAGAAGGATTTCTGCAGGAGAAGGATTATGCGAAGCTATTCCAGTTGCGAGTTCTCAGAAAGCGATTCGACCTGGGATTGCCGCTGATCCAAAGTGGCGCCGGTGAAGATCTTCCTGCGGGCAAACGCCCAGAGTACGAACGGACGTTTATGGACGCGGCTCGCGAAGTTGGCGAGTTATTCCTTGCCGAAAACGACATTCCCGGCGCCTGGCCCTATTTTCGGGCAATCGGAGAACCCGCTCCGGTCGCTGCAGCCATCGAGCGCGTCGAAGCCCACGAAAACATGGCTGCAATCATCGAGATTGCCTACCAGGAACAAATCCATCCGCGAAAAGGATTCGAGTTGATCCTCAACCACTATGGAATCTGCCGGGCGATCTCCAGCGTCTTTCAATATCCCGGTCGCGAGGGCCGCCAGGATTGCATTGGCCTGCTGCTTCGGAGTCTGCACCGCGATCTTCTCCATAACTTGAAGAGGACCATTGCTCAGAAGGAAGAAGGAGAGCCCGAGACTGGAAGCATTTCAGAGCTCATTGCCGGGCGTGGCTGGCTGTTTGAGGATAATTGTTACTACATCGACACTTCGCACGTGGTCTCGGTCTTGCAGTACAGCCTGGAGCTCGACGAACCCGAATTGTTGGGCCTTGCGCTGGAGTTGGCTGAGTATGGTTCCCAGCTTGGCTTGATGTTCCAGCGTTGCGGGAACCCGCCCTTCGAAGCCTTTTCCGATTATGCTGCATACTTTCGAGCGGTCGTGGGAAGAGACGTTGACACGGCCATCGAACACTTCCGGCGCAAGCTGGCAGAATGCGATCCGAACGAAGCGGGAACGGCTCCGGCACAGGTCTTGGTGGGGTTGTTGAGCCGGCTAGGACGCTATCCAGAGGCCATTCGCGTTTCACAGGAGCACTTGAGAGAACTCGACCCGAATCAACAGGCATGCCCTTCAGTGCTGCAGTTATGCCAATGGGCGGGGGACTTCGAGCAACTGCGCAAAATAGCCAGCGAACAGGGAGACGTCCTGAGTTTTACCGCCGGCCTCTTGCAGGCATCACGACCGCAGCCTGTGGATTCCCACGGCTCGTGAGGTGCGTCGCTGGCAGTGAGCGAGGCCGCTTTGGAGTGTGGCCCTCTGCCGCACCGACAGCGAAGGCAGAAGGCCACAAGGGCACGGCTCGAAGCTGTGAAGAAAAATGGATTGGACAGTGAAAGTGGCCGCTTGGCACCGCGCGCAGTGCTGATCGGCAGCGAGTTACAGCACCGCGACCGGTAGGGAGCGGCGCCCTTATCAATTTCTTCGCAGCTTCACAGCTCGGCTGGGGTGCTCTAGGGCATCGCTGGTCGTCCACCACACAATCCCTAATCCCGCACATAGCGCTAGCCCCAACCAGCGCGCCAGTCCCGATTCAAACACGACAGTTGCATTGAAGACGACAAAAAAGAAGAACCCGTGCCACGCAGTCATGAGGGCGCGAGGCCTGTGCCGGTAACTTTCGTAACCACCCAGCCACCAACAAATCACATCAGCCAGCCAGGCAAGTGTGAAGGCATACGTGACGTACAAACCCTCGCCAACTTGCAAACCTACGGTTTCCAGGGTTTGTCTGGAGGTTTCCTGGAAGGCAGCTGCATGACTCCAGCCGTGGTAGAACTGGAAGGCGCAGAATACATGGCCCAGGTACGCCAAGCAGCCCAGGCTCCACGCTATGCGAGCCGGTCGCAACCACCGCGGCCTGTGTCTCGCAGCCAGCAGGCTGGCGGCACCCAAGGCGTAGCCCAGAAGTGCAGCCCAGATGGTCCATTTTGTCAGAAGTGCTCCAGTCGTCACGGTGTCAATTTACAGTTTTAGGAACAGAGGCGCCGTCCAATGCCTGTGCCAGATACAGGGCGCGCCCGAGTCCAAAGCCAAATCCCAACCCATAGCACACTCCCCAGAGCAACATGCCTGTTTTTCCGTCAATCCAGTGATGCAGCCACTCGCCCAGGAAGTATCCGGCTGAATGAGCCACGATCAATGCCCCTGCGATCTTGGGAAAGCGGCTCCATGCGCCGCATGCCGCAGCCAACACGAGCCCCAGAGCCGCCGGGCCCGCTAGCGAACCCATCCATTCGCCAGCGGCGCGACGTAGAGTGAAATAACACGCCATCCAACTGGCTGCGTACGCAAAGAAGGCGAGGCTAAACCACCACCAGAAAGTTTGCCTCGGCTTAAGCTGCACAACGAGTGGTTTCAGGGCGAAGCCGCCCAGCACAATAAAAAGGAACGTCCAGACACCATAAGCTCCAGGCAAGCCCAGATGCCCGTACATCCAGCGTTCGCCGAAGGCGACAGTAGCAAAGACCAAGAGGCTGGCGACCCCGAATCGAAGGCTGCCTTGCCATTGGGACCTCTGCAGTGTGAGGAGAAGACTCTCTCCGCTGGAGAGTCGGTGGCCAGTGGCTGCGTCCATTGCGAGAAATGGGAGTGGCAGAGTTGCCTAAAAATAGAAGACGCTGCAAAAAAAGAATCTCCATCGTAACATGGAGTCACCAGGAAGCACGCTGTCTGTCGCTTATCGGAAGAGGGCCCCGTCAAAGTCCAGAGCCCTCCCTCACGGCCGGGCTACTGAACAGGCCGAGGCTCAAGACAGTAGCCCGCGCGTCAGCAAGGGCGTAACACGAAAGAGATCCACCTCACTTCTTCTCGGCCCAATGAATCGCTGCAATCCCACCGGTTAAATTGAGATAGCTAACATTGTCGAATCCACAAGTGCCAAACATTTTGGCAAGCTCGGCTTGATCGGGAAAGTGACTGACTGATTCGGGCAGATAGCTGTAGGCCTGATCGTGGTTGGAAAGAGCCGCGCCAATCCTGGGGAGGATGTTAAAGAAGTACCATTGAAAGAGCTGGTCAAAGAACTTACTCGTAGGCTTCGAAAATTCCAACACCACGACTCTGCCGCCAGGCTTGAGAACCCGGTGCATCTCGGTTAGTCCACTGGACGGACTTTCCAGGTTACGCAGGCCAAACGCAATGGAAACGGCATCGAAGGTGTTGGCAGGGAAGGGAAGCGTCAGGGCATCGGCTTCGACAAGGCAGATCTGGCGAACTGCATCGCGGCGGCGAAGTTTCTCCAGGTTCAGGCGCAGCATCGGGTGGCTGAAGTCCGAAGCAACAATGCGAGCGTCTCCCTGGCGCCGCATTTCGAGACAGAGATCGCCGGTGCCGCAACAAAGATCAAGCCAAAGGCACTGGGGATGACTTGAGGCAGCAGCCATCACTGAGACTGCTCTGCGCCGCCAGGATTTGTCGATGTTCAGTGAAAGCAAATGGTTCAGCAAATCATAGCGCGGAGCTATCGAAGAAAACATCTGCCGAATCTGGCGGGCCTTAGGACTGAGCATGCAGATAGGAGCGGAGCACGCTTTCGACGGCGGGCCGGGGCACATCCTTCACGATGTCAACGTGGCCCACACGCCGGGCGAGGACAAAGCGAAAGCTCTGGTCGACGAATTTCTTGTCGGCCAGCATGTGGCGGTAAACCTCGTTCCAGCGTAACTGCCGCAGTGAGGGAAGAGGTGCGATGTGTTGAACAGCGGCATTGATGCGGGCAGCCTCGGAAGCCTCAAGGTTGTTCAGCCGTTCGGCCAGTTGGTTGGCCATAATCATTCCGTGGCCGATCGCTTCTCCATGAGTCAACCTTTTGTAGTGCGTGGCCGCCTCGAGGGCATGTCCCAAGGTATGCCCGTAGTTCAGAATCATGCGGAGTTCCGACTCTGTTTCGTCTTGGCTGACAATCTCGGCCTTAATGCGAGCGCATTCTGTAATCATCTGTTCGAGGCCTTGCTTGTCACGTTGTGGAAAACGAGAATGTTTCTGTGCGACCAAGTCCAACAGCGCGGAGCTCCGAATCACGCCATACTTGACGGCTTCATAAAGTCCAGAGCGCAGCTCTCGAGGCGGCAGCGTAGACAACAACAGCGGGTCGACGATCACCGCGCGCGGCTGGTGAAACACACCAACGAGGTTCTTGCCACTAGGCAGATTGACGCCCGTTTTGCCGCCAATCGCGCTGTCGATCTGGGCGAGCAGCGTCGTGGGCACTTGCACACACGGCAATCCGCGCAGGTAGCTGGCAGCCGCAAAGCCCGCGATGTCTCCGACCACACCACCCCCAAAAGCGATCACCAAAGTCTTTCGGTTGACGCGGAGGCGTGACAGGGCGTGATAGATCTTGTCAACGGTTGCCAGCGTCTTGTGGCGCTCTCCTTCCGGAATGACCACCGGCGCCACGTTGAGCGCAGCCCGGCGCAAAGAACGAAACAGTGGCTCGCCGTGCAGAGAAAGTATCCTTTTGCTTGAGACGACCACTGTGTTCTGCGAAAGCTGAAGCGCCTGTAAAATCGCACCGGTCTGGCTGAGAAGTCCATTCCCGATCTCAATGGGGTAGCTGCGACTTCCCAACGCTACCTGGATTGTGCTCATTCTGGGTCCTCGCGAAGCGGGTGCAATTGAAAGTGGCGTACAGCATGGGCTACCGGGACGCGCTCTGGGTGGAGCGGGCGCGTGGGACGGCTGTCCCCTTGCGCACGCTTGCTTTCTTCCGGAGACGAAACGCGCGCAGGAGCGCGTTCCACCATTCTGTACGCCACTTTCAGTTGCACCCTCTGGAAGCCGGCGGTTCCACCTCAAAGGCGGATTACTATAACATAACTGAAACAGCGCATAGCGCAGCGTAGGCGGCAAGTTTGCTAGAACGGCCACGACTGAACGTGAATCAGAATTGGCTCCTGCTGAAGCGCTCAGATGTCCTATTGGCCGCGCTCTCCGGGCATTCCGGGGCAGGGTTCGATCTCTTGCGGCCAAGAATTGTGTTGAGAAGTCAAAGAGCGGTACTGTAAGCTTTTTGCAGATGAATCATTGACGACATCAGCGTTCGCGGGTAGCCATTGCCGAGAGGGTTTGATCGGCGGTCAAAACATGAGGTCCGTGCCCGAAACTTTAACAACCGATTTCTTGATTATTGGCAGCGGCATTGCCGGTTTGCGCGCGGCCATCGAGTTGAGCTCTGCGGGCCGCGTCTTGCTGCTGACGAAAGAGCGTCTGAACGAGTCAAACACTGAATGGGCGCAGGGGGGCATTGCTGTCGCTTTGAGCGACGAAGACGAAGTGAGTCTGCACTATGCAGACACGCTGCGCGCCGGCGACGGGTTATGCAGCCCCGAGGCGGTGAAGGTCCTCGTTGAGGAGGGCGTGCCCTATATCACGGAATTGATCGATTGGGGAACGGCATTCGACCGGGATGGAGTGCAGTTGAGCTTCTCCAGAGAAGCTGCTCATAGCCGGTCGCGCGTGTTGCACGCGCAAGGCGACTCGACTGGGCGCGAAATCATTCGTGTCTTATTGAAGAAGGCGCTGGCGAGTCAGAATGTTGTTTTGAAACCGCACTGCTTCTCGCTGGATTTGATTGTCGAGGACGGAATTGTGTGGGGCGCCAGCTTTCTCGATGAACAGGAAAAATGTGTCCGGCGGGTGCTGGCGCGCAGCACTCTGTTGGCCTCAGGCGGCGCCGGGCAAGTGTACTCGGAAACCACAAATCCAGACCTGGCGACAGGCGACGGCCTGGCTATGGCCCATCGGGCGGGGGCGTTGTTGGCCGACATGGAGTTCTTCCAATTTCATCCGACGGCTTTGTTTCTTCAAGGCGCCCCCCGCTTCCTGCTCACGGAAGCGATTCGAGGTGAAGGGGGCTACTTGCGCAACATCGACTGCGAGCGGTTCATGCCCCAGTATCATGAGATGGGCGATCTGGCGCCGCGCGATGTTGTTTCGCGTGCGATTGTCGCTGAGATGAAGAAGACCAGCAGCAATTTTGCCTACCTCGACCTGACCCACCTGGATGCGAACCTCATCAAGAAGCGCTTTCCCAAAGTTTATTCGACTTGCCTGAGTTACAACATCGACATTACGGTGGACATGATTCCGACCCATCCTGCGGCGCATTACCTGATGGGTGGCGTTAAAACCGACTTGCATGGACGGACGTCGCTGCGGAATCTTTATGCGGCTGGTGAAGTCGCTTGCACCGGCGTGCATGGCGCCAACCGTCTCGCCAGCAATTCGCTGCTAGAAGGCCTGGTGTATGGCGCACGCGCGGGCCAGGCTGCAGCGTCTGACGCGCACGGCAGTCTGCCGGCCAGTCTGGAGTCAAAGACGGCCGGTCTTTCTGACAATTCCGGGGGGATGAATCGTCTCAAGGAAACCAAAAAATCCATCCAGCGGCTGATGTGGCAAAAGGTGGGCATCTTGCGGGATGGACGGGAGCTGAAGGAGGCGCTGCGGCATCTGATGCATTTGGGGTCTCATTTCAAAGGGCCTTCAGCGAACCGGCCAGAATGCGAATTGATTAATCTAATCACCGTGGCCGAGCTGATGATCGTCTCAGCCATGGCGCGGGAAGAGAGCCGCGGAGCACACTACCGCGCCGATCATCCCTGCAGGAACGACCAGAAGCTCCAGAAGCATTCCGTGATTTCCACCGCGACCCACGTTGACTTTGTAGACTTGAACCGGCCCAAGGCGGCCCGCGAAACGCCTGCGGCGCAGTAGTGTTCTCCCCGCCTTACGAATCCTAAGCGAGACAAAACGGCCAGCAAGGTCTCCGTCATTTCCCGCCAGAGCGGGAATAATTCCCGCGAAATGGGGGAATCCAGGGTTCTCGTCGGGAATCTGGAGATGGACATTTTGGCTCCCCTCCTCGGCTGAGGAGGGGCGGGCGCTGGCGCAGCCTGCGCCGGGGTGGTGCGATCGGCCCTTGCGGAAACCTCCGATCGAACGTTTCGTGCCGCAAAGGTTGTTCCTCGATACGAAAAGCTTGAATGACGGTTCTCGGTGTATCCCTCAGACCGCCCCCGTGCCGCGGTGCGGCACATCCCCTCCTGATCTCAGAAGGGGAGCCGAAAAACGTCCAATCTCCAGATTCCCGCCTTCGCGGGAATGACGAACAGGAAGTCACTCGTTCAGGCAAAGGACACGTCCTTCCGTGACTGCCAGACGTTTTCTATCCGAACGCATAGGATTTTGGCCGCAAAACACTAACTGAAGAACCTGTAGTCTGGCTCGCCCCTGGTCGCGCGCAGCAGCATCAGGCCGAGCTCCCGCGCGTGGTAGTCTCCCCACATTGTTGCCTCGCCCATGGGAATCCGCTTTCCCGGTGGCGTATGGTCCCATCCGTTGGGCCGGTGGTAAACCGAGTGCAAAATCAGTCCTTCGTGCCCGGGATTCTCCGACAGGTAGGGCGGGGCAAACAGATGCTTCGCGATGGTAAGCGCGGCCTGACAATAGCGCGCGCCTGCAGCTTCATCGCGCTGCGCCTGCAAGTGCCACCCGAGGCGAAGCAGGCCCTGAGCTGCGATCGCTGCGGCCGAGCTGTCGACTGGCTCAAAGGGGTTGTCCGGTTCGGAGGCGCGGCTGAGATAATCGCCCATTCGGGCAAGATCCGGAGCGCCTGTGTCCCAATAGACGATGCCATCCGTGGGCGCCTGTTCAAGGTAGTGATTCGCTACCGTCTCTGCCACGTTCTTGAAAAAGGCTAGCAGTGCAGTCTTCCCGCCATACGGCTTCAATTCCTCTTCACCCAAAGTCTGAAGAAACTCCAGTTGTTCTGCGTAGCCGCAAAGAATCCAGGCTTGCCCGCGCGTCCAGGTGGTGAACGGCGAGTAGCCTTGCTGGCTGCTGGGGCAGCGGTAGGAGCCGTCGCGGACATTGAAGATCGACTCATGGGCCACGCGTCCAGGCACGTCGTAAGCATCACGCCCGTTTCCAAAATACACGCTATAGCGAGCGGTGGTTTCGGCGTGCCGGACTAGACGATGAAGCAGCGAAACCTGGCTGTCTTTTTCACTCATAAGCACATGTCCGAGCTGATGGGCCACTGCCAAGGAACGCAGCGAGCGGATCGTGTCAGCAAACAGAGAGTGCGGGCCGTTGAAGGAGAAAATGAAGCCCTGATCGTTTCCCAGGTCTGTCCAGCGCGCTGCCTGCACAGCTCCGCTCACCTTCAGCGCCAGCTCGCAGAAATGCCTTTCCCACGGAGCGGAAGGAATTCTGGCTTCATTCATCAGCCGGCGCAGATTGCCATAGGTGCTGATGTTGTTGAACCCGTGGTCGTGAACGCCCACGTGACTAACGTGCGAGGCCATGTGCTGGACGGTTCCCAAACGGCCAATCTCCAAGAACGATTCGTCTCCGGTGGCGTCAAACTGCAGAATGGCCGAGCCGAACTGGAATCCCTGTGTCCACTCGGTCCATCCGCGAGAGGTATAGTTCCCTTCGACAGTGAAAACGGGCGCGCCTTGAGAGGGATTCCAACGCTCCTGCAAGAGCCGGATCTTCCGGGCGGAAAGTTCAAAGAGCCTGTCGAGCTGTGGCGCCAGGCTGTGAACGGCCAGGGTTGAATCGATTTGTATCATCGGGTCCTCAGCGTTGGTTAGTGGTTTGAGTGATGGAAAGGGCCGTTTGAGGCGCCAGAGTTTGCAGCCTGTGCGCAGAAGTGGGGTGTGCGACGGAAGAGGAAGGAGGAGGATTGGCAGCGAGATCAAATGCGGGCCTCGCTCTCCCAACGGAGAAACTTCTCCAGCTCTTTCTTGATCGAATTAACAACGAAGCCCAACACGACCGCGTCGTCCAAATAACCCACGCCAGGAATGAAATCGGGCGCCACGTCAAATGGGTTCAAGAAATAGATCACCGTTGCCAGAGAAAGGACAATGGTTCTCCAGGGAACGGACTGGTAATCGCCTTTCGACCAGGATTTGAGCATGCGGCAAACAGCCATGAGATCTACCCACACGGCTTGGAGCTGAGCGCGGTGCTTGTAGGCTTTGTTCAGCGCATCCTGCAATAGCTGCTTCGTTTTGTTTTTGTCCTGTGCAGCGGATTCGGCTTGCGTTCTAGCTTGGGCGAACCCGCGCGGTTCCTGGGTAGACATCGGCCTCTCCTAACGCTGCTGTGAAGTTTCTGAGGGAGCAAAATACCCTTTGGGGCCCTTGATAGTCACTTGCTGGGATGTCAGGGGTGACTGCGGGGCAATCTCGACCTTGAGGCGCCGAAAACTGCCATCCTTCAGGCGGTTGGTCGGCACATAGGCTGCCGAGTACTGGGAACGGACGGTGTTCAGCGCGGCGCGAAGATTGCGCTTCAACTCATTCTCAGAGGAAAAGAACAGAAGCTGGCCGCCCGTCTCCTTGACCCATCGATTCAGCAGCAGCGGGCCGCGAACCAGTTTCGAAGTGACACCGATGCCCAAACCCAACAAAGTTGCACCACAAGCTTTCAATTGGTCAAAGGCCCTTTCTCGCTCACCCCGGTTGCCCTTGCCATCGGAGACCAGCAGGATCGCTTTGCGCTGTTCGATCCGCTCGGAAGAGAACTTGCGTGCCGCGAGGTAGACCGAGTCGTTGATGTTGGTGGCGCCTGAGAAGTCGGATGCAGCTCTGTGCAAAGCCGAGCGAATCTTTTGCGGGTCGCCGGTGAATTCCTGTAACAAATTCGGCAAGTTTGAGAAGGCGATCACGGCCACCTCATCTCGTTCGCTCAAGAGATCGGGCAAGATCCAGGAAGTCGCTTCAATCTGGCCGGAAAATGAGCGGACACTTTCACTGACGTCCAGCAACACAATCAAAGAAAGCGGTGCAGGCTCGGAGTCAAAAAAGGATATTTCCTGGCTTACTTCATCCTCATAAATGGTGATGTCTTCCTTGTGGAGGTTTCCAATTCCGCGCCTGGCTTTATCTAGAACACTGAAGTTCAGAGTGACCAGATCAACGTCCACCTTGAGAGTCGCACCGTGAGCCTCGGGGAAGGCATGCCACTGGGCCTGAACAGTCAATGGCTGGAGGAAAAAAGTGCACGTCCAGAACAACGACCACGGCAGAAGATATCTGGGGAGGCTGCCTTTCATGGGCCAAATCCAAAGAGTGAAAGCTAATTAGTCAGGACCCTTGAAAGCCCGAAGCGCCAGCGAGGGTCATTGCGACTGACCCTCGCTGGCGCTTCGGGCTTTCACACCTCGCGGCAACGAGAACAAAATTCTCTTGTAACGCGCACAAACGGCCTAAATGAAACTGCCAAGAGCTTAAAGGATTTCAGAGGGCCTGGCAACTTCCAGGCGGCCTAAGGCAGGCCTAATGTCCAGGCGGCCTAAGGTGTCCTGGGAGCGCGGACGTCTCGTCGGCCCGATGGCCACCGGCCATCGCTTCCCGGCTGCCTACGCCAGCCGGATTGCGAATTGGACGTTTTTCTGGCTCCCCTCCTGAGACCAGGAGGGGAAGTGCCGCGCAGCGACAGCGGTCGCGCAGCGGCACGGGAGTGGTCTGAAGGGGTGGCCCGAAAATCATCATTCGAGCGTTTCGTGCCGAAGATGCCAGTTTGTGACGCGAAGCGCTCCATTGGAGGTTTCCGCAAAGACCGCGCACCACCCCGGCGCAGGCTGCGCCCGCGCCCGCCCCTCCTCAGGCGAGGAGGGGAGCCAACGTGTCCAATCTCGAGCCGGCTGCTTGTGGCAGCTGGCTGCCGAACGAGACACCGGCGTTCCCAATGGGCATCTGTCGCACTCTCGGCCAGCATCCGGAGAGCAAGAGGGTTAAAAGTTGATAAATGCGCCCATCCGATGTGTCGATAAGCCTCCATGAAGCAAAAGGCTTAAATCGTGTTTCACCAAGGAGGTTTATGATGAGTGAAATGACCAAACAGCGGATCGAACGGCTCCGAACTCAGGCGTTCGCTGGCTTTTTGATGGCGCTGTGCGTGATGACCGCATCGATACCCAGCGGTTTCGCAAAGAAAGGTAATTTCAGGACCCAGGAAGGGTCGGGCTTTATCCCGGCCGGGACAGCTATCCACATCCGAATGATTGATGAGCTCGACACAGGAAAGAGCGTGGCAGGCGACTCTTTTCGCGCTTCACTTTCCCAGCCGATTGTTGCCGGTGGCCGAACCATAGCTTCGAAGGATGGGCTGGTGAAAGGCAAGGTGACGGAAGTCGTCAGTTCCGGAAGGCTGAAACGCCCTGCCTCCCTGACACTCAGGCTAACGCAGGTAACACTCTCGAATGGAAGAATGGTTCCCGTGGAGACCTCGCCGTACACGTTGGATGGCAAATCGCACGCATTGCGGAACGCTGCCTTGATTGGTGGTGGAGCGGCTGCGGGCGCGGTTCTAGGTGGCGTGGCAACAGGCAAGAAAGGAGCCATCATCGGTAGCGGCGTTGGTGCAGGTGCGGGCCTGGCAACGGCGTACCTGACTGGCAAGCAAGAGATTGTCGTGCCATCGGAAACTGGGTTTCAGTTTGCGACGACTGGAAATACCACCACGGCCGCTTCAAGCCGGGAGCGCAGGAGCGAATGGGAGAACAACGCCGTTGCTCGCGGCAACGGCGATAATAGCGGCTGGGTATTCCATGATCGCGACCGCCACACCATTCGTGATTACTTTCGAAACCGTTACAGCAACTTGCCTCCGGGGCTAGCCAAACGGGGAGGCCATCTGCCGCCGGGGCTGGAGAAACAGTTACAGCGCAATGGCAAGCTGCCGCCCGGCTTGCAGAAACGCATCGAGCCGTTTCCGCGCGACTTGGAAATTCAGTTACCTCGAATTCCTGAGCGCATTCGCCGCGTCATCCTGGGCCGCCGCGCCCTGATGCTTGACGAAGGCAATACGATCCTAGATGAGTTAACGCTGGACTAGGCCATTCCCTTAACCAGGGCTGCAGGCCACTCCACCTGCAGTTTCCCCTAGGGCTTTTGCTGTTTCATATGCCGGTCGGCAAAATCCAAGTAGTGCTTCCAGTCTAATTCGGTGACGTCATGTTTGCCGCGCCGAATGTGATATCCAATCCGGCTCTGGACCGACTGGTCCAGGGCCGGCATCTCTTCTGCCTGTAAACCATCCGTTCCCAAAAGCCGGTAGACCGGACTAGCGTGCTTGGCTGCCAGAAATTCGCCGCGCGGATCGGCCCATAGATCCTCGGCTGCACTGGCCACGTAAACCGGCCTCGGCGCCACCAGTGCAATGAGCATATGTTGGTCAACCGGAAGACTGGCCTCCCGATCGTTGTACTTCTTGAAATTGCCACAGAACCAGTGTGGAAAGCTGGTATTGATGCGCTTCACAGTCTCGCCGAAATTCCTCCGGCTCAGCGCCGCACCACCGCAACCGGAGTTGTTGGAAATTACCAGGGCAAAGCGTTCGTCTTGCGCACCCGCCCACAAAGCTGCTTTGCCCAGGCGAGAATGTCCAATGACTGCCACTCGTGTCCCGTCGATTTGCTTATCCTTTGAAAGGCAGCTCAACGCGCTGCTCAGTCCCCAGGCCCATGCGCCGATGGAGCCCCACTCATCGGCTGCGGGTGCGGTTTGCCCTTTCTTGTAGAACAATGGATGAACACCGTTCTTGAAGCCGTCGTGGAAGTCCGGATCGATGTCACCATAGTAGATGGTTGCCAGCGCATAGCCACGCTTCAGAATCATCTCGACAGGCCAGCGGCTGCTTTGCACGCCGCGAGAAGCTTCGGTGGCACGGTTGTTCACGATGCCAAACTCCCGGCTGTCTCGCATCCAGGACTGGCTGATGGGGATGCGTGGATCCTGGTGGACAGACTGGTTGCCGCTGAAATTCAGCCCGAGAAAGGCCGGCACCGGGTTCTTCGCCCCGTTTGGGATGTAGAGCAGAAGGTCCATCATGGGTCCGCCCAGGGTTCCGCTGAAGGCAATGGTAAGCTGCCTTCGCGTGGCGAGGCCGTTCAGGGCTTGCGTGTCCACTTCGTTGAGGTGAAACCACCCGGCAGCTGGTCGTGCCGGTGTTTTGCCATAAACCTCTCTTTCAAACAACCGCAGGATCTCTTGCCGCCGCTTGGTTTTCCAGTCGCGAGCCGAGGTGACCCGGGTCCCGTTTGTCATCACCAGTGGATCAGGCAGGGTGTAGGGCACAACTTTGGTTTCGTCGTAATTGAAGGCGTCGTCCTGGGCGGCAGTGAAACCCGCGAGCAGACAGAACGGAATGAACATGCGGACACGAAGATTCATCGCTGTGCTCCTTTTGCTATTTGGACGGCGAGGCCCGACATAGGCTTTTGGTCAGCTCTTGTCATCGTAGCCGTTCGGGTGACGCTTATGCCATTCCCAAGGGGTGCAATTAAAAGTGGCGGGCAGCCCGCAGCGGGCCGGAGCCCTTGCTGACGCGCGGGCTACTGACTGGCACCGGCCCTGTCAGTAGCCCGACCGTGAG
>JAKEER010000647.1 GCA_022616615.1 Acidobacteriota bacterium | reverse complement strand
TCTGATAAATAGGCGTTCCCGACTCGATAAGTTGCCATTTCTTCCGTTCCCTCTCACAAACTCCGCCGACTGCAGCTTGGTGAAGAGTGTAGTACTGATTGCCCAGGAGAGTAATCCTAATCTGCTCTGATGTCATGATTTGCTGCTTTTTTGATTTGCTGCTTTTGTTGTATATCGATTCAATTCCCGCTCCCCGCCCCTCAAGGCCACGACGCGCAGAAAGCAGACTTCTGTTGAAAAGCACAGAAGACTGTCTCCTGCGCTAAAGACGTGGCTGCCGGCCAGGCACAACGCGACAACGCATTCGGGACGAGCCTTGACTTCTCCTGGAGGAACCGGCCCGAATGCGCTCTCGCGAAGCGTGCCCGGCCGCCCTCTTTGAATCCAACAAGAAAAGGATGCTGCGCTTTTCCTTGAAAGACCATTTGCCATTTGACCACAGCTGGGTTTCATGCGGCTTCGCCAAGAACCGACCACGCGGCCAGACGCCGAGAGAACGCTTAATCCGACTCAGTGACTATTTTGCGAACCGGCACACTCTGCTGATGATTTCTTTTGAGAAATTCGGCAGAATAGCGGTCTCCTTGGGTTGAGCCTCGTCATCTTCTCCGACTGATCTCGCCTCGGCTTCAGGTTCAAACCGCAAATATTTTCTGAGTTTTTCCCAAAAATTTCCTCTGTATAGAGGTGAAGGGGAATTTGGCACTTCGTGGAGGATCGATGAGAATCAACAGACTCGGCAGAACTGGTACTCTCGGTGGAGTTCTCTCGTTTGTCTTGTCAATGGGGACTCTCGCCAGCGGCGCGAATGAGCTGATCAAGAAAGCTGACTACTATGCTTCCCTTTATAACTGGGTTGAAGCCGGGCCGTTGTTTGCCCAGGCGGAGAGGCTTTTCGCAGATGCGGGTGACAAAAGGAACGAGCTTTATGCAAGGCTTGGTCGCGTCCGGGGAAGAATGGAGACTTTGAATCTGCCTCAGACTTCTCTCGAGCTAGCGGCAATCTTAGAGGACCCCATTGTACAGGGTGACGACCGTCTAAAGTTGCAGTGTCTCCTTGTCAAAGGTGACATTGACCATGAAATTGACCCTGCGGCAGCCCGCAAGGACTGGGAAGAGGTTCAAGCTCTGGCCAAAAAGCTGGGCGACAAGAAATGGGAGAACCGGGCGTCCGGTGAACTGGGATTCATCGCTTTTCTCGATGGGGACACAGGCGCAGCCCAGAAGTTGGTCGGCACTGCCCTGATGATAGCCAAGTTCGGCGGCGATACCGGAGCCGAGCTCCGGTATATGACGGCAGTTGGAACGGGACTTGTGCTGGCCGGCTACAAACAGGAAGCGGTGCCTTACCTTGACGGAGCCTTGCAGTTGGCAGAGAAGAACCCGGACACCGGGTTTCCTTTCCTCACTTATTGGGGAAAAGTGAAAGCCTTGTCGTCTCTGGGCCAGCGAGAGGAGGCCGAAAAGCTGGCCGACATTGCTTTGAACCAGGCGAGAGCCAGCGGGAAAAAGGTCAAAGAAGCCCAAATGCTCGTGGCCCGCGGCAAGCTGGTCATGGAGGCGGACAAGGATGACGAGGCTATCGATCTCTTTCAGCAATCCATAGTTCTGTCTGAGGCAGGGGGCTTTCGCCGTCTTCTGGCGGAAGCTCAACTCAATTTGTCCGAAATCAATCGGAAGCGGGGCGACCTCGCCCAGGCCGAACAATTTGGCAACGCGGCCTTCCAAAGCAGCCAGAGCGCTGGAGATATTTACTTCCTGCCTTCGCAATTGAGCAACTTGGCGCAACTCAAGGTTCAGAGAGGCCAGTTTGCGGAGGCCGAGGGACTATATGCTCGGGCAACGGACGTTGTCGAAGGCGTTATGGTGAACGTGCCGAGCATCCAGGCGAAGAGCGCTTTGATCTCGGCCATGAGTAATATCTACGTGGCGCATTTCACGCTCGCGTTGAACCAACTTAAGAATCCAGAAAAGGCTTTTCAAATCCTGGAAGGCGCTAGGGGTCGGACGATTGCCGACATCATCCGAAGCTCGCCTCTGAAACAGTCAACCCAACGCTCCTTTGAAGGTGCCAAAGCTGTTGAAAGGGAGATCAGCCAACTTCAAATTCTTCTTCCCACTGTCAACAAGCCCAGTGAGCGGACGGAGCTGCTTGATAGGCTGTTCATCGCCGAGCAGAGCCTGGCGCAAACCCCAGATCACACCAACCGGCTTCTCAAGACGAAGACTCAAAGTCAACCTGTTCCGCTCAAGACACTTCAGCAGAGCCTTAAGCCCGACGAACTGGTTCTGGAGTATGTTCTTAACGATCCGGAATCGACTTGTCTCGTGGTCAGTCGGGACCAAGTCAAAGCGGTCACGCTCGCCAGTCGCAAAGAGATCGAAAACCTGGTGGACGGCTACCTGGCAGACATCAAATCCAAGAAGCCAGTATTGGAGACAGGGAAGAAACTTCACGAATTGTTGCTAGGAGAACTGCCGAGGCCGCTGAAGCAGAGACTCATCGTGGTTCCTGACGGGAAGCTGCATCTTTTGCCGTTTGATGCGTTGGTCAATCCACAAGGCCGGTACGCGCTCGAAGCTCACTTCATCACTTATTCGCCTTCAGCAACGGTTTACCACCTTCTAAGGACTGCTTCCTTGCCGGGGTCGACGCCCTTTCCATACCTGGGAGTTGGCGATGTTCCTTACGGCAAGGACCTGGCCAAGAGTCAAGGCGGCAAACCAGTGCAGCAGGCTGGCATCACGCGTGGGATCTACGACCTGCAAAATTCGCCGTTGAATCCATTGATGGCTTCTCGTGACGAGATCCTGGCTGCCGCCACAATCGCTGGAAAGAAGAGCGTCGTTCTGTTGAATGAGGAAGCCACGGAATCCGCCTTCAAATCTCAACCACTCGAAAAATACGGAGTGCTGCACCTTGCGGTGCATGGCATTTCCAATCCCAAGATGCCAGACAGGGCCGCCTTGGTTTTGTTGAGTGATCCGTCGTCGAATGAGGATGGACTCTTACAAGCGCGGGAGATCAGCGGCCTCAACCTCAGCGCCAAGCTAGTTGTCCTCTCCGCTTGCGATACGGCAGTCGGGCGTCTTCAGGGCCAGGAAGGTGTGGCCAACCTGGCCAGGGCGTTCCTATTCGCAGGAGCCAAGACCGTGGTAGCGACACTGTGGTCAGTGGATGATGAGTTCTCTGTAACCCTCATGAAGCGCTTCTATCGAAACCTTGCGGCGGGACAAGACAAGGCCGCAGCTCTAAGAAACGCCAAGAGAGCCATTCTTACGGAGTTTGGAGAGAAAACGGTCCCTTATTATTGGGCAGGCTTCAGTCTCATCGGCCAGGGAGATATTGCAATCACGAAGCCCCGTTCCAGCCAAGCAAGGAGAGCCACGCGATGACCCTGACTCAAACCGAGCGCGCTGAGATTCTGAAGAACGTTACCCGCATTGTCGAAGAGAAGCACTTCAACCCGAACCGTAACCAAACCGACTGGAAGCGACTCGTGGAGGCTGAGACCCCGAGGATTTTGTCCGCGGAGACTGCTGAGTCCTTCGAAGCGGCAATGCAACGTCTCATCACTCAACTGGGATCAAGCCACACCGCGTTCTTCCATGAAAGCGGTGAGAGCGTTCCCGCCCGTTACGCCATCAACGCCACCTTTCATCAGTTTGAGACTCATCGCGGACTGCGGTGGGTTTTCCAGGATGTGCTGGAAGGAGGTCCAGCACATTCTTCGGGATTGAAACCCGGTGAAATATTGCTGACAGTGAGCTCCCAGGAGGTTAGACCACCTGGCAATCCGACGTTCGGGATGGGAGCCGGCCACGAGCTTACCGTGGAAGGGCTCGACGGACAGGACAGGACGGTCACGGTTGAGATCCCAAAACAGCAGGCCAAAGACCGGCCTCCTATGGTCGAACCACGTAGCGTGGCTCACTCCGTCGTTGACGATATTGCTCTGCTCAAGGTGACCGTCTTCCCCGGAGATGCGGGAGCAAAGTTTGCCAGAGAGCTGGATGCCGCTGTCGCTGAAATTAAGCGGCAAAAGTGCTCCAGGCTGATTGTGGATCTTCGAGCCAACATTGGTGGAGGCCTCGGGGCGCTGCGCTTAATGAGCTATCTCACCCCTGACAGAATACCCATTGGTCACAGCCTGACGAAACAGCGGGCAGAAAAGGGCTATCGGAAGGAAAGCCTTACCAGAATCGGCAAAATCCCCTCCAGCAAGGCGGGCCTCATTTGGATGGGAATTCGCTTTCGCTACATCCAAAAGGACCGCTCCATGGTTCTGGTGACTGAAGGCCTTGGGCCGCAGCCGTTTCACGGGAAGACTGTGCTTTTGGTCAACGAGTCTACCAATAGCGCCGGCGAGATGGTGGCTGCGTTTACGGCGGAGAACCGGCTGGCCACGATCGTGGGCACACGCACAGCCGGCGCGGTCCTCGGAGGTGCCAATTTCAGGGTTGGGAATGGTTATCGTTTTCGATTGCCGATCACTGGCTGGTTTACGTGGCAAGGCAATACCCTCGAAGGCAAGGGCGTTTCACCTGATGTGCCCATTGAAGTCTCTTATGAGGCGCTGAGGGTCGGGAAGGACCGCCAGCTCGAAAAGGCCATCGAAGTCGTCAGGAATCTGTAGACCCAGGGAATCAGCTCTTCGGCAAGCCGAGTGACCGGGTACGCGAGCCAGATGAATTTTCAAGAATTCAAATCAACGGGTTTTGCCCCAGTCAACGGGACCAACTTGTACTACGAGATCTCAGGCCAGGGCCAACCTCTCGTTTTGATCAATGCCGGCGGGATTGACTGTTCCATGTGGGACCAGCAGTTCAGTGGGCTTGCCGAAAACTTCCAAGTCGTCCGCTACGATCCTCGTGGTCTGGGCAAATCCACTGACCCGCCTGACAAGCCGTTCTCAGCTGCTCATGATCTTCTTGGCCTGTTGAGGTTCCTGAAACTGGAGAGGCCTTCGCTTCTCGGTTCGTCGTTAGGAGCAAGCATCGCCGTCGACTTTGTCCTCTATTCGCCGGAAATGGTGAGTCACTTGATCCTGGTGGCTCCCGCACTAGGAGGCTACCAATATTCGCCAGCGTTTTTTCAGAAACTCACGACCAACATGGCCATGAAGCAAGACGGACGAATCTTGCGGTGGATTCAGTGGTGTCTGGACGAACCATTCCCTGGAATTCGTCTGATGGCCAAACAGTTCTTCCCGATGCTTCCCCTCAATCCTGAGGTTCTGAAGCTGCCTGTCCCTCCGGCCATTGGAAGACTCGCTGAGATCCACTTGCCTACTTTGGTGATGGTGGGGGAACAAGACGAACCAGACATCCATTCCATTGCCGAGATTATTTCAACCTGTGTTCCTGGCGCCTTGAAAGTCACTCTCGTCGGCGTTGGACACATGCTCAATAAAGAAAAGCCTGGGGAGTTCAACCAGGTTGTCAAAGATTTTCTGCTCTCCAATGCCCCAGCGCCCAATAGAGAATCGCCTTTCGGTGAGAAGATTCGGATCAGTGCGCTAGACCGAGACTGGAACCACATCGATCAACTTATCTTCGAAGCGGCCGGCCGGATCAAGAATCGAGTCTATTCCGTCGTAGAACAGCGCTTGGAATCCACGGAATTTGCTGAAGACATTCTGCAGAGCGCTGTGCTATCGGTTTCGCAGACGTTGCGCCGCTCGCCTCAGGATATTGACGACCTGGAGTCCTACCTGTTTCGATCCGTGCTGCGAGAGCTTGAACGCTTCTTGGCCAATGTGGAGCCGGCAGAGTATTTTGACCCCGAAGTCCTTGCCCGTTTGGCCCGTGATGAAACCTGGTCTCGGAAGATGGAGGACAATCTCTTCATCAGGGACTTTGTCAATTTAATGGATCTCCGAACCCGGCAATTTTACAAACTTCGATCCGAGGGATACAAATGGCGAGAGATAGGAGAGCTGTTTCAGATGTCAGCTCACCATGCCAAGGTTTCCTTTGACGAGGGCTTTCAAAGGGCGTTGGCACAACTTTTGAAGGACAACCCCTCACTGAAATTGGTGAAGGGCAAGAAGGCATAAAGTCAGGTGAACGAAAGCATGTCGCAGTCTAAGCCGCCCGGTCAAAAACCGAGAGTTCAAAACTCAGTGCCGAAGAAGCTGGAAGAACAGCTCCTGAAGGCAGGGAGCAGAGTGTTTCTCACTCAGTTTCCAAATCCCGGGCGGCAGGGATGCCCCGATGGCAAGCTGCTCAAGAACCTGGCCTGGAGGCGACGCTTTTCCGAGGTGCGCGAAGTGGTCGAGCATCTGACTCAATGCTCCCCGTGCTCTCAGGAACATCGCCGTTATCTTCGTGGCTACCGGACCTTCAAGACAACGCAGCGAATTGCCGCAGTATTGTTGCTGACCCTTGGTGCAACGTGGCTCTGGCTGAGATTCTTCAACGTCTCTGAGAAGCCCCCCGAGATCATCAAGAAACCTCCCGTGGTCACTCCACAGCCTCCACCACAACCGGAACCGCGAGAAATCGCCTTGGATCTACGGAACAGGTCGTATTCCCGTGGGGAAGATGTGCCACCCAGGAATGGAACGGAGAAGGATTCCCTGAGGCTCCCGAGGGAACAACTTCGCTTGAAGGTCTACTTAGCGTTGGGGAGCGAAGCGGGCAAATACGATGTGCAAATTCGGAAAAGGTCAGATCCAGTTTTGAAGATTTCAGGCAAGGCGCAGGTTAAAGGTGGTGTGACCACGCTTGAGTTCCAGGCTGATCTTTCCTCCTTCGTTCCCGGAGACTATTTCCTTGCCGTGCGTCCGCCAGAATCCACGGTTTGGAGGATTTATTCAGTAGTAGTTCCATAACAACACTCTATCCCATCTTGCGCAGGTATCACCGCGATGGCGAATAAACTGACCATAGCGCGACAGCAGAACCATTCCGCTTCTCGGATGTCTCAGAAGTTCAATTCGAATTAACCCTTGGTTAACACCAGATGTTTACCCTCTCCATGAGTGTGAATTGTGCTTGCACTGCCTGATAAGACAAGGAGGAAACAATGAGAAAAACCCTGCGATTGACCGGCTGCCTTTTGATTTTGCTGGCTGGTCTGACAAATCACGTCTTGGCCCAGGTGAATACTGCCAGTTTAACTGGATTGATCACCGATCCCAGCGGCGCGGTCGTCGCCGGCGCTGCGGTCACTGTCCGCAACCGAGCAACCAATGTGGCCTACTCGAGCTCGACCGACGGGTCGGGATATTACGTCTTTGCCAGCTTGCCGGTGGGAGGTTACGACCTCTCAATAGAGTCGCAAGGCTTCAAAAAAGCTGTCCGTGAAGATGTGGCGCTGCAAGTCGGACAGAAAGCGCGAATCGATTTCTCGCTGGAAGTCGGCGAAGTGACGCAGTCCGTCGCTGTCGAAGGAACGGCGCCGCTACTCACTACCCAGGAGGCCTCGACGGGTACGGTCATCGAAAACCGCTTGGTCACCGATCTCCCCTTGAGTCTTCGCAACTGGGATGACTTGTTAGGCCTTGTGGCCGGCGTGCAAGGTGATCGCTACACGGAAGAAGGCGGCGGAACCGCTGCCGGCAGGACCGGTGGCGTGAACGTTCATGGCGTCCGCTCGCTGCAGAATAACTTCGTGCTGGATGGTGTGGACAACAACTCCATCTCGACCAATGTGCAGGAACTGACGACGCAGGTCGCCCGCCCGTCAGTGGACTCGATCCAGGAGTTCAAGATCAGCACGAACCCTTACTCCGCAGAGAACGGCCGTAGCCCAGGTTCGCTGATCAGCGTTACAACCAAGGGGGGCACCAACGGTTTCCACGGCGCTTTGTACGAGTTCCATCGCAACCGCATCTTCGATGCCAATAACTTCTTCCTCAATCGGGCCAGTCGCGACAAGGGGCAGAACATTCAGAACCAGTTCGGCGGCAACCTCGGTGGCCCCGTTGTGAAGGATCGCGCCTTCTTCTTCTTCAACTACGAAGGCACCCGCGTCCGCAAGGGAACAACACGCCTGGGCAACGTGCCGATGCCGAACGAGATTCGAGGTGATTATTCCTCGGCCGCAGCAGCTGCCAATCGGACGGCCTACGCCCCGCTGGTAGACCAGGTGGGAGACTGCATGGGACGCGGCAATCCGTTTCCGAACAACATCATTCCCGAGCGGTGTCTCGACCCAGTGGCTCAGAGAATCCTGAGCCTGGTCCCGGGGCCGAATATCACTCCCACGTCAGGCCCGTTGAACGTGAATAATTTCCTCCGTGTACCCAGCATCACTGACGACACCGACAGCTACACAACCCGTGGCGACTACCAGCTGGGAGCGGGCGACAATCTCTTTGTGCGCTACACCTATTCCGATCGCTTTCGCTTCGTGCCCGGCACTTTTGGCGGGATTATCGATGGCACGTCCACCTCAGCCTTTGGGCGGCTGAGCATGAAGGGTCATTCAGCCTCGATCGGTTGGAACCGGGTGATCGGGACTCGCATGGTGAATGAGTTTCGCATCGGTTGGGGTCGCAATGAATCCCGGGCCGTTCAAGATCCGTTCGGCCTGAACACCCTGGCTGAGTTCGGGATCCTGGGAGTCTCCGATAGCCCCGTATATAGCGGAGGCTTGCCGGGCCTCGTCAT
>JAKEER010000646.1 GCA_022616615.1 Acidobacteriota bacterium | reverse complement strand
TTCACACATGTGGCTGCGCAGCTGCCTTCCGACGAGCAAGCCGAGTACTACCGAGTTCTTCACGAGGTCGGGGTTGACGCTCGTGATGTCGAGCTGGCCCGGTTGCTCAAGGCCCTCCAGCTTTACAGGGCCTACTACGAGTCGATTCCCGCGGCCGTTCAGGTGGCCGCAGGCGACATTGCACGGCTCAAAGAGGAGATCGCGACCCTCAGCCAGAAAGCGCTGGCCAGCACTGAAGCTGGTACACAGCTGGTCGAAACTCTCACTGTCGAAGCTGGCCATGTTCATCAAGAGTTGGCGCAGATCCACAAGCATATCCAGGAGGCGATTCGCCAGTCCGCCACCGAGCTCGCTTTGCAGATGGGCGAGCTTCTGGAAGAAAACATCGAGCAGACGGTACTTGTCCCGCTCCAGTCTCGGCTGGTGGACCTGGCGAGTTCGAATCAGGCACTGGAGGAAGCCATCCAGGCCAGCAAAGGCGCTTCGGCTGCTCTGACCAAGCAAGCTTCGCTGGCGCGACGCGTTCACTTCGGCGCTTATGGGCTAGCTGCACTGGTGCTCGCCTGTTCGGTCAGCTTGGTCTCCTGGTTGTTCATTCACCGCGCCTATACCCACCGGCTGGAACGTGAGCGGCAAGCGATGGTTCAAGAGACGGAGAAGAACCTGAAGGTCCTTCTTCGCTTGGCCGAGGCCGGCCGCACGCTCGAGCTGGTGAAGGATCCCAAACGACCCCGGAAGAGATTTTTGGTGATGCGGAATGCTTCGGGTTGGTCTGCCCAACGCCAGGGTGTCATCGAGTTCTCTGATTGAGAGGCTTTATGGAATCCAGTCTCACGATGCTGGCCGTTCCTCTATCACAAGCCGAACTGGCCGTTCTCTCTGATCGCAGCTCCAATATGGGTCTCAGCCTCGAGGACTACGCCCGGCGTAAGCTTCTGGGAGCGGATCCAGTCGAGAAGGATGCCGCTCTCAGCCGGCAGCTGGAAGTTCTTGTTCGCAAGGTTGAGCTCATTTATCAGATCAGCTACTTCTACGGGCGAAAGCTGGCTGTTCGTCCGGCTGAGTTCCACGCTTTCGTGGCCGCACTGAAACAACGACTGGATGAGAGAGGACTTCCGGGCTCCGCCGATACAGCCGGCTCATAAGGACATGGACATTAGCCTTGTTTCCCCCAAACCCGCCCCTTACGGCGCCAGCACCTTGAGAAAGCAGTTCTGCAAACGGCGCAGAACACCTTTCCCAAGGCACTCAGCGGGGCCTTCGGCCAGCGCTCGCAACGACCCCACCGCAGGTCCTTGCGAAAGCACGCCGGCCGCCCTCTATGAACCAAACTGGAACCACGGGAGAGGGGAAGAGATATGAAGCGCTTTTTTGTCTACGTTCGCTTTCCCGAATTGCCAGCATCGCACGCTGAGCAGACAGCCAGTGTCGAGGCCGGCAGCCTCGCCCTGGCTGCCAAGCGTGGTCTGGAAGAGATCCGACGCCGGCAGCATGTGAAGGGGCGCCGGATCAGCGAGGCAGTGCTTCGGGTCAGTGCCTCGCCAGGAGAAGGGCGCTTGCACCCGATTGCCCCAGAGGAGGAGTGAGCATGCCCACCCGAGCCTACGTTGCCCATGACAAAGCAGTCTCCGTTGTCCGCATGTACATCCAGATGACGGTGGTTGGGTTTGTTCTCGGAAGCATACTGTACTGCGCTCTGATGGCCGCCGTGGTCTCGCAATTCATTGCCGGACCGGTTCCCGAAGTGCGATTCGTAAACGGCACGACGCGCCTGGTTGTGGGTCCCGACGCTCCTAGGCTGCCGCTCTTCGCAATTATCAAGTACTTCGTTTCCTTCAATCCCAGAAACTACTTCCACTTCAACCTCAATCCCAGCAAACACGGAGCTCCCGACCTCCAGGAGTTTGTCGGAGCCGAGCTTCAGCGATTCCTCGGTCGCCAGATTGTTTCCAGGGAAGCCTACCGGGCCGCAGTCCGCCTCATCACCCACGGTCGGGTCGAAGAGCTTCGCTGGTTGTTTCCAGTGAGTCTTTCGTTCTTCCCTCTCTTTGGCGTCTGTTACTTCCTGGCCTTCAGAGCCTTGAACAAAAAGTCTTCCAAAACGCGGTTCGTCCGCGGTGCCGATCTCATTCCCTTCCTCCGGATGAAAGCCAAACTGCAGGTTGCCATTCAAAGGGAGAAAAAAGACTCGCCCAACCTGGTTCCTCTTCAACTCGGTGAAGCTCCGCTGCCCGATTCGGTTTCTCGTCGGCACACCCTGGTGCTAGGCACTTCAGGCACGGGCAAGTCCGCCTGTCTGAACAACTACCTGAGAAGCTTGAACCAGCGGAGAGAGGCCTGCCGTGGTGAGGTCAACAAGGCCATCATCTATGACGTCAAAGGGGAATTCACCGGCAAGCACTCCAGAACCGAAGACATTCTGTTTTATCCGTTCGATCAGCGCAGCGTTCCCTGGAGTTTCTTCAACGAGGTCTTGGACTACCCCGACCTTGACGTGCTTTGCACTTCGCTTTACGAGCCTCCTCGAGATTCCAGAGACTCCTACTGGTACAACGCCGCCCGCGATGTGTTTCGAACAGGGTTGTTCTACTTGCTGCGGGAGAATCAGACCTCCAACAGACAAATCTGGGAGTTCTTTTCCCAGCCTCTGCAGCAGATCCGCGATGCCCTCTATACTCTCCCGACACGGGAACTGGGAGCCCTCAAGCACATTGACAAGGCAGACTCCAATCAGGCGGCTTCGGTCATCTCCATCCTCCAGGAGAGGCTCACGTTCTTTCGTTACCTGACCGATAGCGATGGGACCTTCTCATTTCGTCGGTTCATCCGCGACGAAACCGAGAGACGAAGTCTCTTCCTGATGAACATCCGCCAGTACGATGCCATCTTCCGGTCGCTGATGTCCTTTGTGATCGACATCATGATCCGGGAAGTGCTTTCGCTCTCGGACAGCCAGAGTCGAAGGATCACTTTTCTGATCGATGAGTTTGGTTCGCTTTGCAAGATGCCCTCGATTTTCGACTTTCTCACCATGGGCAGGTCCAAAGGCGGCTTCCTGGTTCTGGCCAACCAGGACCTCGGTTCGGTGGCCCATATCTACGGGCATGACCAGAAGGAGACGTTCCTGAACAATTTCAACCTGCACCTGGTCTTCCGCACCAACGACCCCACGACAGCCGACTTCCTGTCGAAGGCCTTCGGAGAGCGCGAAGTCGTCAAGAAGCTCCACAGCAGTCAGATGAGCCCTTCAGACCTCGGCGACCGGTTTTCAATCAGTGACCAGGAGAAGCTGGAGAAGATCGTCCTGCCAACCGAGTTTCAAAGCCTGCCTGACTTCCATGCCTATCTGAAGGTTGCCAATTACGGGCTGACGCGGATGGAGACGCCAAGGAAGTTCCTGCCCCTGGTCAGGGAGGAGTTCGTGCCGAGGAACTTCGGACTGCAGCAAATGTTGGCTGAAAAGTCGGCATCCGTATCACAGCCCCAAACAGCCGCCACTCCCCAGTTGGCGCCGTAGCCTTGTTGGCATTTTCAAAGAGTGGATCAGAAGGAAGGATCGGTTCATGCAAAAAGGATTCAAAGGCCCAGGCCACGTGTTGAAGGCCATAGCCGAACATGTCGGCAAGGTTAGCCGTGTTCCTGCCGAAGATCGCAGTGCGCGCGGGACTTTGCTTGTCCAACCGGCCTCGAACTGTCCCTTCAAGGCCGCATCCTCCGCTGCTGTGGTGACCGTAACTGACCTGCCCGTTGAGTTTGGATTCGTTGCAGCAGGCGGGGCGCCCTCTGGCGTGGCCTTGCGGTCGGACTTTCCTGGCAGGTTCGTGAGTTTTTCCGGCCATCTGTGCTTGGGCTGGGCCTGTTCGGCTGGTCCTGCAGCAAAGCTCACGCCAGGAAAACGCGCCTGTCATTCCCTTTGCTTTTGCGCAGGCCCGCGCCTCGCAACGGCCCAGCCGGCACCGTTTCACCTCGTTCCGCAGCCTTGGTCCTCAACTTCGAGTGCAGGACCAAGATCCACTTCACTAAAAGGAGAAACTAAAATGGCCAATAGCAAAACGGTAACCCCAACCCAGCAGGAAACCAAAGCTCGCAAGCCCGTTCAGGAATTCCGCCTCGGGCGGATCCGCGCAGCCCTGTGGGAGCACCCAACCGACAGCGGCAATATCTACAACGTCACCTTCTCGCGCAGCTACAAGGACGCTAAGGACGAGTGGAAGTCGAGTGACTCGTTCGGGCGGGATGACCTCCTGCTGGTCGCTGAAGTCAGCCGACAAGCTTCACTCTGGATATTCCAGAAGCAGCAGGAACGCGACTAACCCTTTGGCTCGCCCGGTCTTCTAACCGGGCGAGCCTCTGGAGTCTGGAAATTGTGCAAGCGGCAGGAGGCCGCTTGATCCGTATAGAGCCCCATCAGGGCGTCCGAAGGT
>JAKEER010000645.1 GCA_022616615.1 Acidobacteriota bacterium | reverse complement strand
GATTGGATGTTCCCGATTTCCTGCCTGGCCACTGGCGCCACCCTGTTCGTGGTCGGCAGCCTGCGCACCGTGGTGACGCGGGCGCGCTGGTTCGTCAGCGGTGCCGAGATGCTTCTCGTGGGCTCTACAGCCGCCGCCGCGGCCTATGGAGTCGGCCGCCTGCTGCGCCAACTGGTGTGATGGAATTCCTAGGCGCGTGGTAAGATGTTGGTCAGCTACAAGAGACTTCGGACTCTGTACCACAAGATGAATGGTGAGCTCCAAGATACGCTCCTTCCAGGAATCTCCGTTATAGTACCGGTCTACAACGGCGAAGCTACGCTTCCGGACTTGATTGCCAGGCTGGACCGCACGCTGAAAGAATGCGAGTCCGAGTTCGAAGTCGTGCTGGTGAACGACGGCAGTCAGGACCACAGTTGGGAGATTGTGAGGAGCCTATCTCGAAGGCATAGTTGGGTTCGTGGAATGAACCTGATGCGCAACTACGGGCAGCACAACGCTCTCCTCTGTGGCGTGCGGGCGGCAAGGTACCAAACCACCGTCATCATGGACGACGACCTGCAGCATCCGCCCGAGGAAATCCCATCGCTGCTGGGAAAACTGGCGGAGGGCTACGATGTCGTCTACGGCACGCCCGAAAGGGAGCAACACGAATTTTGGCGGACGTTAGCGGCGCGCTTCACTAAAATTACCCTCCAGAGCGTCCTAGGCGCTGAAACGGCTCGCAAGGTCAGCCCTTTTCGAGCTTTTCGCACTCAACTGCGCAACGCATTTGCCAACTATCAAAGCCCGTTCGTTTCCATTGACGTCCTGCTAACCTGGGGAACCAACCGCTTTACGGCCGTCTCCGTGCGTCATGAACCGCGGCGGGTGGGAAGATCTCAATACACGTTCTGGAAGCTGATAACCCATGCACTTAACATGACAACGGGATTCAGCGTTCTACCCTTGCAGCTGGCTACAGCCGTCGGATTCACTTTCACCTTGTTCGGCGTCTTCATTCTCGCATATGTGCTGGGTCGTTACCTAATTCTCGGGATCGATGTGCCCGGCTTTACATTCTTGGCTTCTACGATTGCCGTTTTTTCGGGCGCCCAGCTGTTCGCCCTGGGGATCATGGGCGAGTACCTGGCGAGAATGCATTTTCGCATGATGGAGCGGCCTCCATATGTGATTCGGTCGGTAACCGATGAATCAAGAGATTCCAACGGCGATAACGAGGCCTAGCGGATTGTTAAAACCGGGTGTGACGTTTGTACGATCCAACTTTTTTCGAACATCAACTGGCCGCTGAGAGCCGTCATTTTTGGTTTCTCGCCCGCAACCGCGTAATCGCGACCATAGTTGGTCAGATCATATCCGACCTGGAACCTGGCTACAGGGTCCTGGAAGTCGGCTGCGGGGCAGGGGGTGTGCTGGGTGTTCTCGAGAAGGAATGTGCGCGAGGAAAGGTCATCGGCGTAGACCTGTTCGCCGAAGGGCTGCGGTACGCTCGTCAGAGAACCGGCTGCTCTGTGATCCAAGCGGATATCGACAACTTGCCCTTCGGCACCCCGTTCGACATGATCGGACTTTTTGATGTGCTTGAGCATCAGCAAGACGATATGCGTATACTGAGCAAACTGCGCGCGCAATTGAACCCGGGTGGTATCCTGCTCTTGACGGTGCCCGCTCACCCGTCCCTTTGGAGCTACTGGGACGAAGCCAACCATCACTGGCGGCGCTACCAACCGTTTGAGCTGGAACGCAAGTTGAGAGAGGCAGGGTATCAGGTGGACTATTTGACTCAATTCATGGCGAGCCTTTACCCTGTAATGTTGCTTTTCCGGCGGCTCACGGCCTGGTTCCGCCATAGCTGGGCACGTGCGGGGGCGCGGTCCCAACACGTAGCCGCGCGGGAGTTCCGGGTTGTACCCATCATCAATGAGCTCATGGGGCTGCTCTTGAACCTTGAACTTCCGCGAATCGCCCGGCGTCGACGCGTTCCCATCGGCACTTCGCTCCTTGCTGTCGCCCGCAAGGACTCATAATTGCTGCTGATGAATGAGACCTTCACCCGGTACCTTCAAGCAGCTTGCACGCTGTTGGTGTGGATGGGTGTTGGTCTAAGCTTTCTGGCGATTGCGGCGGATTGCATGGGGATCGGCCGACAGCCAGGCTTTGGCTGGAAGCAAATTCTCTTGCTTACCTGCGGGGCAGGCCTCTCTATCACAAGCTGGCTCCTCCGTTGGTTAGTCCGTACCGGGCGGTGTCGAATGAGGCCCCATCTTTGGCCTTCCATTCGAGATATCGTCATCATGCTGTCGGTAACAGCACTCATTATCACCGTCGACATCTACTTCTCTAGGCAACTGGGCCTGTTAGCCTATCCGCCGTTCTACGACGGCATCGGGTATGTTCTTGTTGCCAAGAGTTCCTTTTATGCCCTCCAGGGGGGCGCGCTCGAATGGTTGTCTGAGGTCTTATTTGGCGGCTTTTCGGCATTTGTTCCATTGTGGCAAGGTTTGATGCTATTGAGTTTCTTGTTATTGGGCGAAGGCGAATGGCAAGCTTACACCGTCCGCTTTTGGCCTACTATGCTGCTACTGCTCTTGGTGTTCTGGGTTGTTCGAAGGCGAGGGTGCGCAACCGTGGCCTGGGTAGCAGTGCTCTGTACTGCCTTGCTACCTACGATCAGCGTAGGTCTGCGCTCCAGCGGATGGGAATACTTCACTGGCAAGAGCGTTTACGGATGGGAGTGGTACCTGGCGGACCTGCGGCCCGATCTGCTCTTCGCTGTCCTATTGCTCTGGAGTGTAGTCCCTATCATCGAATGTGCTCACGAACTGAATGAGTGCACTTGGATCGTTTCGGGAGCCTCCGCCGCCATGGCGGTCCTTGTCAAGTCGTCGACGACTCCCATGTTGCTGTTGGCTGGTGGGTTAACCATCACTTGCGTGTTGATCGTGAACCGACATCGTCTTCTTGCCACCATGGTGACCGCCGCGTGGGGAATTGTGCCATTAGCGATCCTATTGACCCCATGGATCCTCGTAGGGGGAGGGCGAGCTGCGGTTGGATACCTTACGCATCTTCTAACCGCGGGGCTCCCGCTGTGGTCTGATCCCAATGCAACTTTTTTCTCTGAAGCGAAGTACTATTGGCAGATCTTCCCCTACCACATTGGCCATTGGGAAAGCTGGTTGCTGCTTGGTGTTGGGCTAACCTTATGGGCGGCTGGCACGCTGAAGAAGCGGGAAAGGGACTACCGTTTGCTGATCTACCTATTGCTCGCCGGAGTTCTGTACGGACTAGTCTCTGTGACGCCAGCCAAGAATTATTTCGTTGGGCTACCCTACTATCTTCTACTGTGGCTCTTTTCCTGGGCAGCTTTGGCCCCGTTCCTGACCGTCTTTGGGCAGCGCGGTCGCGTTGCACGCACATGCCTGGTCCTATTTCCGACTCTCTATGGAAGTCTCGTTGTAGCGGCTGCATTCTACGCACTCCATCATTGGCCAGCGGAGAAGCAAGTCGGCCCTCTGGAGAATCGAGATGTCACTCAGCAGATTGCGGGCGATCTGCGACGTCTCTTAACCAATGAGGACGTCTTCGTGTGGGTTCCGACTCATGGGTACCCGGCCGCCTTGGAGTACTACATGATGGACAATGAAGGGCGTTTCCCACAGGCCGTCAACGTGGATCCAACGACCTCCCCGCCCATCCCCCAATTCCTTCTAGAACGAGTCAGCCAGTGCAAGGCCCTGTTGGTGTATGCGGAAGATATCGAGGAAGTGGCCAAGGTGTTCCATGTGGCCCCCCTGAGCTACCCCTATTGGCGCGCCATCTCTGAGTGGGTCAAGCGGCCCGAGAGCTCCCATCGGCTGGTTCGGACCTACCGATTGTGGGGGAAGTATCCTGATCGCCCGATCCTCGTCCACCTATACGTCCGGGAATCTGGCGAAAGTCGCGAAGGCAAGAAAACCGACAAAGAGAGACCTCATGAACAGTGAGCGGTGCTTGGTATTGGGCGGAGCTGGGTTCATGGGGTCGCCCCTAGTCGAGTTGCTCCGGAAAGGGGCATTCCCCGTGCGAGTGTTAGATCAGCGGGAGTGTCCCCCCCATTGGCTGACAACCTCCTCGGGAAGAGTCGAGGTTGTGCAGGGTGATTTTCTGGATGCCGATCTTGTGACGCAGGCCGTCAGGGGTTGCCAATATGTATTCCACCTGATCGCGACGACAGTGCCGGCGACCTCCAACCGTGACCCCGTTCTCGATGTACAAACCAACCTTGTAGGAACGCTCCGATTGCTGGAAGCGTGTGTGCGGGCCAAGGTGCGCCAGATTGTGTTTTCTTCTTCGGGAGGGACGGTTTACGGCGAAGCTTCCAGCCTGCCCATTCCGGAGACTCATCCGACGCAGCCGCGGTCTTCTTACGGGATTACCAAGCTAACCATCGAGAAGTACCTGGCGCTTTTCTCTCATCTCCATGGGCTCGACTACACTGTCCTCCGGATAGCCAACGCCTACGGTCCACGGCTGCCGCTGACCGGTGAGCAGGGCGTGATCGGAGCATTCCTAGCACGGCTGAAGGAGGGATTACCTATCGCGCTCTGGGATGACAGCTCAGTGGTACGCGACTACATCTATGTGGACGACGTGGCCCGAGCCTTTCGAGCTGCGCTTGGACAACGATCGCCTTGCCACGTATTCAATATCGGGACTGGGATGGGGACCTCTCTTCTTCAACTGATCGCCCTGATGGAGCAGACAACCGGGCTCCGTGCCCAGATCGAGAAACACTCCCATCTAACGTCAGGGGTTTCAGCCAATGTTCTCGACCCGACCCAAGCGGAGTTGCATCTGGGTTGGAAAGCAACCACACCGATAGCAAAAGGGGTTGCGCAGACGTGGGAATGGCTACGCACAGCCAACCGCTAGACAAAGCAGTCCTGCGAGACTCTTGGTAAAAGAGCTGCAGCCTTGAGGTGGCCTTGCGGGAGCGCGTTTTCGACGATGGAAAGCGGGGCCGCAGCATGAGTTGCCATAAGGCCGTTGTCCGGAGATTGCCGATCGCAGCGGCGGCTCTCGCTTTCGGGTGGGCTTTCTACTGCCTGCTTGGCCCAGAAGTGAGGGTAACCATAGGTGACAATGGATGGCCGGCGCGTGTCCAATTCATGCACGGACCCCATGCGCGAGAGGCTTATGTTCTCAATAGTTTGGAGGTGCATTCCCTGTTTCGCGCCGACTTCAACACGCTATCCGAGGTAGGAGTTAATCGCTATGGAGAAGGCGGTGGCATGATTCTAACGCCTAACGGCCTTGCAGAAGGTGATACGGCCGGCCGGTACGAGTCGGGTGACGCTCGCGACCACCTTGTCTCTCCCTACTTATCGCCCCAAACCGGTGAGGCGGGGATATTCCTTTTTTCGGGCTGGGTGCGGCCGTCGGACGGGGGTCCTGTACCAGCGCTTTGGCTGCAAAGCGAGAACTTCACTTTCCTGAGCCAAGCGCAAGAAAGTGTGAAACGCTCGGATGGCTGGATTCTGTTGTTGGGAGTCGCCGAAAAGACGGGAGCCGGAAAGGTTCGCCTCACGCTCATCCAAGAGCCTGGGACCGCATCGCTGATTGACAAGATGCTGCTTGTGGAGGCCAAGCAACAAGAATATTAAGACACGCAGGAGGTGCAGCCAGAGGAGAGGGTCAACTCGACTCGAACATGAAGCCCAGCTTGCTTACGATGATCAGAACCGAGTCAAGGGGTCTGAGGTTGTCAAAATCTCTTGCGCCGATATCGAGCTTCGCGAAAATCCACAGCCTGGTCGACTACTAGTCCTTGAACGGCAAGTTTGGGTAACGCTTCCAACCTGTGGAAGCATTGTAGGAAAAATGGTTCATCTCACCTTCTTGGAAATCGCT
>JAKEER010000086.1 GCA_022616615.1 Acidobacteriota bacterium | reverse complement strand
TCACGGTCGGGCTACTGACAGCGCCGGTGCCAGTCAGTAGCCCGCGCGTCAGCAAGGGCTCCGGCCCGCTGCGGGCTGCCCGCCACTTTTAATTGCACCCCCAGACAAACCCGCTAGTCCGCAGAACGCAAACATCTTGCGCAATCCGCCGAAGCACCCGGAGACCTTGAGACCGCCTCAACGGTGCTTGATGGATCACCAGCGGCAAACGGGATGATCAGCGTCAATAGAGATGCATGTGAAGTGCACGAAGCTAGAAAACCGGAAGCGTCAAATCAACCATTCCCGGCCTGAAGCCAGCCCGGCTGGAGAGATGGGCAGCCCATCGTTCCTTGTCGGCTGGGAGGTAGCAGGGCTTTACCTCAATTGAATTCCTCTCATTGAAAGTCCTTTAGTGCCAGCGAAAAGCTGAATGTAGCCGTCGACGTAACTAGAGTCCGCCTCGCACTACCTGGCAGTGCCATCGATTGTTGCAGCCGCCGCCGTGCTAGCTATCCAAACATTGTGCCGGTCTGTGGCTTGGCCATTGCGAAGTCTCACCTACTCAACCGGTTGCTCTCATGGCAGAAGCCGTGCTCTTACAGAAAGGAAGCCGGGCCTCGTGCAATTGCCCTGGCCACTCAAAGACAAATCTACGTCAAGGAGATAGGAATTCCAGATGAGCCCGCTCAGTTTTCAAGATGCCCGGCGTGAGCAGAACGGAATCCTGGCCGAGGCCGAACGCCAGGCCCTCCACTGGATGGCGGCCCGTTTGCCTGGACGCATCCATTCCGACCACCTGACCAGTCTGGGACTGCTGGCAATGCTGGCTGCTGGCGCCGCCTACGCCTGCAGCCAGGCCAGCAGCGTGTTTCTCCATGTGGTGAACTTCTGCCTGTTTTTGAACTGGGTGGGCGACAGCCTGGATGGAACCTTGGCGCGCTACCGAAATCGCCTTAGGCCGCGTTATGGATTTTACGTCGACCACATCCTCGACACGTTCAGCATGTCGTTCCTCTTCGGTGGCCTTGCCCTTTCAGGCTATATGAGTCCACAGGTAGTTGCTTTGGTGCTGATTGCCTATTTTATGCTATGCATCAACGTTTATCTGGCTACTTACACTCTGGGAACCTTCAAGATCTCGTTTGGGAAATTCAGCCCTACAGAGCTCCGATTGCTCTTGGGCATCGGCAATGTCGTGTTGTTCTACCGGCCAACGGTCCACGTTCTAGGCAGGAACTATCTTCTTTTCGACATTGGCGGGGTGATTGCAGCAGCCCTGATGGCGGGGATTCTCATCACTTCCACGGCTCGCAACATCCAGGTTCTTTACAATGCAGAACGGCTCTCATGAGGGTGATGTCACGAGCAATCCTCCTCCTCACATCGTCGGGCTACGCCTGCACGCGCTTGCCGCTTGCCAGCCGCAGGTGTGGTAGGTCGATGCCATCTGGTGCGCAGCTCCTCGCCAGCGTCGGCGCCATCCACCTGCAGAGGCAAATCGAACGATACGACCTGAAGAAACCATTCTGCCTCCTTGCAAGACGAGACAACCGCTACTTTGCTGCCTTTTGCGCTGACGCCGAACCAAGTTCTGAAGGTACTCAGGCAGATCGGACATTTATTGCGCACTAATTTCACGTTTGTGTCCTGTCAGAGCCAAAATTGGTTGGCTCAGAGCAATTGTGCGGTTCACTTGGGCGTTAAGTTAGCGCTTATGGGCTGGGGGCGAGGGGAGCCGATTCTAGAGAACTGCGATCGCAGCAGACAAAGCAAGCAGAAGTGTCACTCTCACTTGCAATGCTTCCTAATTCTTGCCTAGCTGCTGCAGCAACTCGATCAACTGCTCGACAATCCTGGGAGAGGAGTCAATCTCAAGGTAGCTGGACCTTGCTCTCCACGTCTCGTAGCCGCCCAAGCGGTGATGCTCGGGAGTTGGAAGATAACCGTTGTAGCCGTTGGCCAGCGAGGTCGTGAATGTGGCGGCAAACGGACTCTTCTTTTTGATTTCAAGGCCGATCTCGACGAATACTTCGCCCGGGATGGCGGCAATCCCTAGATCACCGATCCTCAACGCCTGCAGAATGACTGGAACTTTCGATGGATACTCGCTGATCAGCACTGTTTCCCGCGCGTAGATCTCTTCGAGGGTCCGCATGGCGGGGCCCTGCGCTTTAGCCATGATCTGCCGCGCGCGGTCCCGCTCTTCGGCCGTCGGGCGGCGCACATTCAAGTCGATTTCGGTCTGACGGACCGCCAGCGGAACCCAGTCCTGATAACCGATGTTGCTGGAAACCCGCAGCGCTTCGGCAGCCACGTCGTTCGCCACGGCCTTCATCTTCGAAAAAGGCGGATCGGCCGGACGCTGCTGCCTGAAATCGATATTGTTGATGTTGCCGCTGGTTCCGTTCGACAGCATCCCGACAAAGGGTGGGTCCTGGCGGTCGGCGCCGAGCAGTTGCTGGATGCGATCGGCAAAGACCCCGAAATAGTCGGCCGAAAAATGTCCGGCTCCCACGTAATGCAGTGAGTAGTTCGCCAGCAGCGCGATCGGCCGCCCGTCCAGCGCACGAACCGAAATCACGGTCAGATCGGGATCTGTGGGACCTGCCGGTTCAACTAAGTCCGGACTGCCGGCGGCAGGATTCATCTTAACCTGGTCGATACCGCCGAAAGGGTTGGGCGGGATTGTGCCGGGCTTCATTTTCCACCGGCGGTTGAAGACATGCTGGGGCACCTGGCCGACGCCCCATCCGACACGGGCCGGTTCCATATTGTAGAGCGCGATTCGGACCGCGTCGGCAATCTTGCGTGTCAGAAACAACTGGTACTCGGGGTCCGCCTCGCTTTGGAACACGGGCGCGGCGGTCCCGGCCGTGTGCGTGTGCGTGGCCGACATGAGCATGTTTTCAATCGGAAGACCGGTGTGCTGGTGAACGAGTTTTCTGGCCGTATCGAATATCTGGCGAGGCACCATACAGCTATCAACGGTCACCAAAGCCAGGCGCGTCTGACCGTCATCAAGGACCAGGGCCCGTGCGTGCAACTCATCATGGACGTGCTGGGGCACGCGATCTTGCATTCCTCCGTTACTGGAAATCCCCAGCCAGGGAGTGATGTTGCTGGTGGCCGCTCCCGCGCGGAATTGCCGCGCCGGCTGAGCCGCCGACGGGGCGCTCCGGCTGAAAACGAACACGGTCGCTAGACACAGCAAAATCCTCGCTAACAAAGGCAACCGCACGGCGGCTGATCTGTTGAGTGTCTTGTGCATCCGTTTCACTTCCTCCTGACAGAAGTCCGCTGCTTCCCTTCGCTGCCAAGATGCTCCGCGCTTTGGAGGTGGGATTTGGTCCACGCAGAGACACCCACGTCGTGCGTGATCATATGGCGGAACGGCGCTCTGGCGATGACATCCTCCAGTGCGGACAAGAGCGCCGTTTCTTCCGGCACAGCGAATTGGCACAGCACCGTTGCGCCCGGCCCGCGCTGCTCCTGCCGCAACTCGCCATCGTCCAGGCTGTCGAACAGATTCATGGTCATTCGGTCACTCTCACTGCGCGTCGTGGAAAATGATGCCAAGCGTATGACGGTGTCCCGACCGGATGCGGCTGACGCCGTGCCGGAGATTCACGCGATACATGCCGCGAGTACCCTGCACGGGGCGATTATGAACTGCGAACACTACGCCGTCGCCCTGGCGAAGCGGTACAACGATCGGCCGCGACTGCATACGCGGCCGCTGCTCCGTCATCACGAATTCGCCACCGGTAAAGTCCTTGTTGGGCTCAGACAACAGAATCGCGAGCTGAAGCGGGAAAACATGCTCGCCATAGAGGTCCTGGTGCAGGCAGTTGTAATCGCCGGCCCCATACTGGAGCAGAAGCGGTGTCGGCCTGACCTGGCCTGCTTGATGGCAAACGCTCAATGAAGTCCGCGTGCTTCTCCGGGTAGCGAACACCGATACCCATCGCATTGTTCCAACGATTGGCGATCGGGACAAGATGCGGATAGACGGCCGTCCGGAGGTCCGCAATAAGATCGGGCAGCGGATAGCTGAAATATTGGTATTCTCCACGCCCGAAACCATGCCGTGCCATCACCACCTGGCTGCGGAGACGGGCGGCGCAAGAGGGACGGCAGTACACGCCGGTGGTCTCGACCGAATAATAGAATTTGCCATCCGCCTTGGGGTCGCGGGCGACAACGGATGCCCAGCGGCTATCGTCTTCCGTTGCGGCTGCGAACTGGGCGTTTTTTGCTGACTTGTTCATATGAGTTCCTTTCTGCGATTCGCGTTACGAGCAAATGTAGCAGCGGTTCTTGTCCTTAGCACTCCGATTCTTGCTTTCAAATTCACTGGAGTAGAATTTGTCATCGGCCCTTAGGTCGCGGGCAAGACCTGATACCCAACGGGCATCGCTTCCCGTTTCGGCTGCCAATGGACGTCTTTTTTGACCTGTTCATATGCTTCCTTTCCCCGATTCGCGTTACGAGTACAAATGTAGCAGTGGTTCTTGTCCTTAGCACTCCGGTTCTTGCTTTCAAATTCACTTCGACCAATGGGTATAACTACCTGCTCCGCTTGTCGGACGGCTCTGACGTTGAGGTGGGGCGAAGTTTTCTCGCGATTTCCGTGCGCGATTCGGATGAACCTGTGGCGTCCGGCCCCGCGCCAGCCAAGCCCATCGTACCGGTCCATCGAGAATCGCCGACGGGGATGTGAGGGGGGTTGCGGGCATCGCGGGATCGCGCGCTCGATCCTCGGCTGCTCTCTGCCAAGACCTGGGTTTGCTGGCGAAAATCCGTCCCCGCTTTGGAAGAGTTACTGTAACATCTGTGGCATTCCAGCAGTTTATGGGTGCCAGGGGTCATGAATCTGTTTTCAAATCTCGAACCTTCGAAGAAGAAAGTTGCTGAGAAAGGCACGCCACTGGCCGACCGCATGCGTCCCGAGAAGCTGGAGGATTTTGCCGGCCAAAGACACCTGCTGGCGCCTGGGAAGCCGCTGCGCGTCAGCATTGAGAAGGATCAGCTTCGCTCCCTTATCCTCTGGGGGCCGCCGGGTACGGGCAAGACAACGCTGGCGCACATCATCGCTCAGATGACCCGTTCCGACTTCATCCCTTTCAGCGCGGTTCTCTCGGGCATCAAAGAAATCAAGACGGTGATGGCCGAGGCGGAAAGGACACGCCATTACGGACGCCGGACGATTCTCTTTATCGATGAGATCCATCGCTTCAACAAGGCGCAGCAGGATGCGTTTCTGCCGCACGTCGAGAATGGCAGCATCACCCTCATTGGCGCTACCACCGAAAATCCTTCGTTTGAGGTCAACGCAGCGCTGCTGTCCCGTTCGAAGGTCTACGTGCTGCATCCGCTGTCGGTGGAGGACATCGTCGGGCTGCTCAAGCGCGCCCTAGCCGACAAGGTGAACGGGCTTGGCGGCGAAGCCATCCGCATCGAGGCTGCTCTGCTTGAGCAGATGGCTGTGTTTGCCAACGGCGACGCCCGAACGGCTTACAATACGTTGGAGATCGCAGCGCAGCTGGCGCCTCCGGATGCAGGCGGAGCTAAGACTGTTACGCCACACATTCTGGAAGACGCCTTTCAACGGCGGATGTTGCTGTATGACAAGGCCGGCGAGGAGCACTACAACCTGATCTCGGCACTGCACAAATCGATGCGGAACAGCGATCCGGACGCCACGCTGTACTGGCTGGGGCGAATGCTGGAAGCCGGAGAAGATCCGCTCTACATCGCCCGCCGGATTGTACGATTTGCTTCAGAGGATGTTGGAATGGCAGACCCTATGGCCCTGACGCTGGCCGTCAGCGCCATGCAGGCGTTTGATTTCATCGGCCTGCCGGAAGGGAATCTGGCTTTAGCTGAGGCGGCCGTCTATATGGCCACGGCACCAAAGTCGAACGCGCTTTACCGGGCGTATGGGGCTGTGGTTCAAGATGTGAAGAACACCCTGGCCGAGCCGGTTCCATTGCACCTGCGCAATGCTCCCACAAAGCTCATGAAGGAACTGGACTACGGCAAAGGCTATCAGTATGCGCACGACTTCCAGGACAAGCTGACCGATATGAGCTGTCTGCCCAAGGCTTTGGAGCAGCGAGTCTATTTTGCGCCATCGGAGGAGGGTTTTGAACGCGCCATTCAGGAACGCCTTACCAGCTGGAGAGAGAGAATCCGGCAGTTGAAAGAGAAGAAGAAATGAAAGATCTGCAGCGGTAAGCGGAGTTCAAGCGACGAGCGCAGATGAGGACGACGCGGCCTGCCTCTTCTCAGACTTATCATCCCTGTGTTATTTATAAGGAGTTTTTATATCTGAAGCGCTAACATCCCTCTATGAACCTGGATCAGATTCGAAATTTTTATGAAGTCGCTGTCCACAGGAGCTTTACGCAGGCGGCTGAGAAACTCTTTCGCACTCAGCCCGCGATCAGCACGCAGGTTCGCATGCTGGAAGAGGAGCTGGGAGAAAAGCTCTTTGACCGGATTGGCAAGAAGGTGTGCCTGACGCAGGCTGGCGAATTGCTTTTTGGCTATGCCGAGCGGTTGCTGCGATTGCATGACGAAGCCAAACTGGCCATTACAGAATTGAATGCCTCGCCTCGTGGCAAGATTCTCATTGGAGCAAACGAAGCCACCTGCCTTTACGTCCTGCCGCAACTGTTTGCTCTTTTCAAAGAAAAGTACCCTGAAGTTCAGATCAGCATCTACCGGAACTTCTCAAAAAAGGTCGTGGACAAGATTCTGGAAAACCAGCTGGATTTCGGAATCGTCACCTTGCCCGTGCCGGACCACGATTTACATGTTATGCCCATTGCGGAGGACGAACTCTGGCTAATTACCAGCCCGACGCACCCGCTTTCTGACAAGGCCTCGGTGGTGTTGGAAGACGTGGTTTCCTACCCGTTCATCTTCCACAAAGCGGGCACAACCCGCGAACGGCTGGTGAAACATCTCGGGCCGTTGTGGGAGAAAATGAATATTTCGATGGAGCTCGCGAGCATCGAGACGATCAAGAAGTTTGTCTCGATCGGGATGGGGATTTCAATCGTTCCGAGGAGCTACGTAACAGATGAAATTGAGCGTGGGACGCTACGCTTAGTGAGAGTTAAGAACTTCAAACTCATCCGAAAGCTGGGTCTTATCTACAGAAGAAACCGCTATCTGTCGCGAGCTTCAAAGGCCTTCCTGGAAGTTGTCGAGGAATCGTTGGGGAAGAGATGACGAATGTCAATCTCGTGAGTATGGACCTGTGAACCGTGCGCGCCTCCGATTGCAAAGGGACCGATGACGCCGCAGCGTGGCGGATGAATCTGGGTTTCCCTTTGTTAAACCTGACTGTCAAAGTCGGATGGCGGACAGTCCGCACCAGGGACCGATGGCTGGGGCTGGCGACCCGAAAGCAGCTTCACCGAGACCGTTGGCTGATTTCGGATTGCAGGCGCCAATTCCTTTGTTTATAGTTGAACGCTTTTGCGGGCTGAACCTCGCCCGCCGTTGTTGTTCCGGCGTATCCCTGAAACCTCCAATCGCGGATGACGATCAACAAGAAAATTCGCCAAAGGGTTCGGTTTGCACATCGCCGCCTGCGCGAGTGGAGGATGATCGCCAAGGGTCTGCTCTCGACCCGTCATCCGGTGCTCGCCCACATTATCCCGACGCGTCGCTGCAATCTTTCCTGCACCTACTGCAACGAGTTTGACGATTTTTCCAATCCGGTTCCGACCGAGGAGATGCGTCGCCGTATCGATCGTCTCGCGGAGCTGGGCACGTCTATCATCACCATCAGCGGCGGCGAGCCCCTCTTACACCCCGATCTGGATGACATCATCCGCCATATGCGCCACCGGGGCATCATTTCCGGCATGATCACCAACGGCTACCTTTTGACGGTGGAGCGAATCGAGCGGCTGAACCGTGCCGGGCTGGAGCATTTGCAGATCAGCATCGATAACGCTCAACCCGATGCCGTCTCAAAGAAAAGCCTGAAAGTACTCGACAAGAAACTGCAGATGTTGGCCGAGCATGCCGAATTTGGCGTGAATATTAACTCCGTGGTCGGCTCGGGCATCGCTCATCCGGAGGACGCCCTGACGGTGGCCAACCGGGCTGTCGCCCTGGGCTTCAGCAGCACCCTGGGGATCATCCACGATGGCAGTGGCCAGTTGCAGCCTCTGAAGCCCTTGGAGCGTGAGGTCTATGAGAAGATCAAGCAGCTAGGAAAGAAATCCTTTGCGCGATTCAATGCGTTTCAGGAAAACATCGCGCACGGCCGGCCCAACGACTGGCGCTGCCGGGCCGGCGCCCGTTATCTATACATTTGCGAAGACGGCCTGGTTCATTACTGCTCGCAGCAACGCGGGTATCCAGCCATTTCGCTGTTCGACTACACGCGCGAACAGATGCGGCACGAGTTCTTTGCTCCGAAGTCCTGCGCGCCCTATTGCACCGTCTCTTGCGTGCAACAGATTGCGATGATCGACAACTGGCGTGCGCCGCAGAAACCCCTTCCACGAACCAATCCTCCTGGCCTGGAGTCGATCCAGTCAGAATCCTCCGAAAAGCAGCAGGCACTGGCGAAGTAATGGGAGCCCAGCCCTTTTCCCGGAGCCTCGAAGCATTCCAGTGTAGCGGGGGCAGCCGCCGCCGTGAGGAGGCGGAATCTGTCGGTTAGTTTCTGTCGCGAAACTCGAAACACCAGTCTCAATGCGACTTTGCCGCTTGATGTGCGGAAAGGCTCTGCCCTTCCGTTGGGTGCGCTACCTTCCAGTTCAATTCTCCGTTCGCCTGAAGCCGCGCCTGGGCCGGGCAGCGCGATCCGCTGGCGCCTCCCTTTCACCTCAATTTGCGTTGGGGGCAGCGGTTCATTCAGATGGGCTGGCTGTTTCCGCATTACCCACAGGGGACCAGGATGCCCGCAGCCTGCCGATCCGCTTTGAAGAGGCGCCGGTGGTGCGCAAGCCAGGCCAGCGCGCTTCCGACCAGGACAAGAAAATCTATCGCGCGCCAAAGAAGCAGCACAACCTCTCGACGCGAGCCGTGGCGCTGCTGGGCGAGCAGCGCCAGCAGTTGGATGACAAGGGGGCCGGCCAGTGTGCGCGGCTTCTTGGGTATGGTGAGCCATTCCTTGATCTGCCTGATCTATGGCGATCCATTCTTGCGCAAGAGTCATCGGGAGATGGCCCAGGAATTTGCCAGGATCTTTCTGCAGGGTGTGCAGGAGATCCCTTCGCTCGAAACAGAGCGCAGTCCAGGGTGAACTTGGGCGCCTTAAATTGAGTCCATCTGCAGCGGCGCGTCGCGACTATTGAGAAGGGCCACAATCCAGAACATAAGAAACTTCTATGCAGATATCCCAAACCATGCGCTCAAAACCTACCTGTATCCTGCTAATCCTGCTGTTTCCTGCGACAATCACTTTCGCCCAGCATCCAAGCCATCGTGTGCCATTTGACTTGGTGGGCATCGACGCCTCGAAGGAGAAGAAGCTTTCTCTACAGGAAGCCGTCGAACTGGCTTTAAGAAACAATCGCGACATTGAAGTGGAACGTCTGAACATCGAGATTTCGCAGTTGGGTGTCACAGGCGCCGAGGGGCGGTATGATCCGATCTTCAGCTTCGGACCCAGCTTCACGTCGCGAACTCTACCGGTGGCCAGCATTCTGGGCGGCGGCGCTAACGGCGCGGTTGCCATCGACAGCGCGACCTGGAACAGCTCGCTGCAGCAATTGTTTCGGAGCGGCGCCAATCTTTCTCTATTCTTCGACAACAGCCGCGACACGACCAACAACGTCTTCACCAGCCTCAACCCTCAGTTCAACTCTTCCCTCGGTTTCAATTTTACCCAGCCGCTGTTCCGAAATTTCAAGATCGACCCGCTGCGGCGGGAAATCCAAATCGCCAAGAAACAAGTCTCGCTCAGTGACGCTCAGTTTCGCCTGAAGGTCATTGAAACTGTTACCGCGGTTGTGCAGTCCTACTGGGATTTGGCCTACGCCTATAGCGATCTGGGCGTGAAGCAAGAAACAGCGGATTGGGCTCAAAACCAGCTGGAGATCAACAAGCGGCTGGCGGCCGCAGGAACGCTGGCACCGGTGCAGATTGTTGAGGCCGAAGCCGAGCTGGAGCGGCGCGAAGGGGACGTGCTGGTCGCGATGGAAAACGTGAACCGGGCCCAGAACGTGCTCAAGCAGCTTGTCCTTCCTGATCGGAAAGATACCTGGTGGTCTGAGAATTTTGAGCCGTCAGACACGGCTGACCTGAAGCCCAATTCACTCGGACTTGCGGATGCCATGCAGAAGGCTCTCGCCTCCCGGCCGGAGCTCGAACAGCTCAACCTGCAGAGCGAGCTCAACGCCATCGACTCCGCGTTCAACCAGAATCAGGTCAGGCCCCAGGTCGACCTGCTGGCAAGCTACATCAGTACGGGCCTGGCGGGGACGTTGCTCGACCAGACGAACCCCTTCACTGCCCAGAATGAGATCTTTCTTAACCGCCTCAATGATCTATCTCGGCTGGCGGGTTTGCCGGTGATTCAGCCGCTTCCACCTGGCAGTATTCCTGGAAATCTGATTGGTGGCTATGGATCCTCGCTCAGCAACCTCTTCGAACAAAACTACCGCACCTTCCAGGTCGGCGTGACGCTGACTTTGCCCTTGCGCAACCGTACGGCCGAAGCCAATCTGGCCCGCACGCTGACCTTAGGGCGGCAATTGCAATCGCTGCGGCAGCGTGTGGAGCAACTCGTCGAAGCTGACGTGCGTAATGCATTGCAGGCGGTGGTGACCGCCGAGAAGCGCGTGGAATCGGCCCGTGCCGGGCGGGTGGCGAGCCAGGCCCAGTTGGAGAGCGAAGAGAGACGTTTCCGCGCTGGAGAGGCTACCAACTTCTTTGTCCTGACTCGCCAAAATCAGCTTTCGGAAGCACGCAGCCGCGAGATGCGCACGCTCGCCGACCACAATATCGCGACAGCCCAACTGCAGCGGGCCATCGCGTCGACGCTGGAGAGCTTCAATATTCAACTCAAGAAGTAGTCCACGAAGAACACGAAGGGGCACGAAGAAGTGCCGAAGGACAGCAAGCTAGTCCCGCCTGCGACACGGCCCTGATTTCCCTCCCAGCCCGCCGCTTCAGCGGCGAGAAGAGTAGCAACCGCACTCGAGCCCGGTTCACCGGGCTTCCTTTTTTCGGGCGGCCGATTGAGCGCGAGCCACCGGAATCGGCTCCTCTGTTGTGATGCGTTCCAGCCCCGAATGCGTCGAGCCCTGCTGATGGTGCTCCCTCTGGTGTTTGATGTAGTCGATCACCTCCGTAAGAGATCGTTTCCCAAAGCTGACGACTCCGTATCCCTCCTGCCACTGCAGCGTCTTTGGCTTCAGCCGATGGTTGATGTGCCACGAACTGGCTCCCTTCAGATCTCCTATCCAGTCGCTAATAAGAAGGGTTGGTGGAATCCTCGCGGCGAGGTGGATGTGATCCTCTATGCCCCCGACGGCATGCACCTCCACACCGGGGCTTTCGAGAGCACGGGTCCGAAGACAGTCGTGAAGCGAGCTTTCGACTTCGCCGCGAATCATGGGCCGGTTTTCCTTGGTGTGAAAGGTGACACGGAGATAGACCTGAGAGAAAGCGTGGCTGGACATTGCACTCTCCGTTCTGACGCCAAAGCGCCCGGAAAAGAAAGAAGCCCGGTAAACCGGGCTTCCAGTATCTTCCAATTGTCTCCCCGCCGCTGAAGCGGCGAGCTGAAAAAGAACAAGGCCGGCAAGCCGTCGGCAAGCCAGCCTCTGATAAGCGGTGCAATTCTTCCCGGCCCAGAAGCGCAAGGCTAAGAAGGAGAAGGGCTGGTCAACCGGCTCGCATTCATTGGCATGAGATTAGCTTTCATCTCAACTGCCAATCAAGCGCCGGCCCCTACTTGGACGACTGTAACGGCAATTCCACCTTGCCTCCAGCTAGCGTGTACTCAAGCTGCAACGGCCGCTCCCGAGCCATGGCAGCGCTCACAACTGATGCCTGCCTCGAGAAAATGGGGTTTCTGCAAAACAGAGCGAAACAGCGGAGCATTCCTACGCTCCTCTGGAGTTTGTGAAGATCAATACGGTTGGAAGAATGTGGTGCGGAAGGCGGGACTTGAACCCGCATGGCTTGCGCCGCCACCCCCTCAAGATGGTGTGTCTGCCAATTCCACCACTTCCGCGTTTGAAGGCAGGTCAGGCATTCATGACTTGTGTGGTAGCCACGATCACCACGCTGTCTGCGGTGATCATGGATGGTTCGTCACGAAAAGGCCCACGGTCAGCAAGAAACGCTGACCGTGGCTACCCATGATTACGGCTTCTGCTGAGGACTTGCCGGATTCTGCTGCGCTGGAGCTGGAGCATTTTGAGTCGGAGGCGCTGGCGCTGTTCCCGGCTGTGCCGGAGCTGTTTGTTTCTGCACTGGCTTTGCGCCTTCCATCACAGAACTGCCGCGGTTGCGCGTCGTGAACAGCGAAAGCGCAAAGGAAGTGAGCATGAAGACGACCGCGGCTCCCGTCGTCAACTTGGAAAGAAACGTCGCCGTGCCTCGAGCTCCAAAGGCTGTTTGGGAGCCGCCACCACCAAAGGCCCCGGCCAAATCGGCCCCTTTCCCCGACTGCAGAAGGACAATTAGAATCAGAATCAGACAAACCAGCACATGAATAATAGATAACACAATAGCCATGACGCCTCAATCTACTAACTAGAAAGAAAAAAGTAGCAAAAAAGAAAGAAAGGCTACTGCTACTCCTAAGTATTCAGACCGCAGCTATCGCTGCTCTGAATACCTATAAGGCAAGGGCTGCCGCCCTTGATATCCAAGCTTTGGTAGCCACCATGACCGCGTTCTCTACGGTCATCGTAGGCAGTTCGTTGCGATCCCCGACAAGCCCACGCTGAGGAAAGCGCCCAGCGTGGCTTGCAAAACGAGAACAAAATTCTCGTAACCGTAATAACGGCCTAAAAGTTCACCATGGAAGCAAAGGAGTCGGCCTTCAAGCTGGCGCCACCAACCAAAGCTCCATCAATGTCTACCTGAGCCATCAGTCCTTTAATATTGTTTGGCTTGACGCTGCCGCCATAGAGAATTCTCAACTCACGGGAGGCTTCAGAACCGAATTTCTGCTGGGCGAACTGTCGAATTTGTTTGTGAACCTCTACAGCCATTTCAGGAGTGGCCGTGCGCCCGGTGCCAATGGCCCAGACTGGCTCGTAGGCGACGACTATACGGAAAAAGTCCTGCACAGTCAAGTTGTTGAAGCCTTCATCGAACTGAGTTTGAATCACCGTATGCGTTTGGTTCACCTCGCGCTCTGCCAGTGTCTCACCAATGCAAACGATGGGCGTTAGACCAGCCGCCAGCGCTGCTTGCGTCTTTCGATTCACCGTCTCATTGGTTTCGCCAAAATACTGCCTGCGCTCAGAATGGCCGACGATGCAGAACTGGCAGCCTAGATCAGCCAGCATGGGAGCCGATACCTCTCCAGTAAAGGCTCCTTCCTTTTCCCAAAACAGATCCTGGCCGGAGACCAGGATGTTTGTTCCCGCGGCTGCGTGGATTGCCGCGCTCAAAGCCGTAAACGGCGGAGCGATCACAATATCGCAATGGCTCGAATTCTGAACCAGCGGCTTGAGCTGTTCGACGAACTGGACGGTTTCCTTTACCGTCTTGTAAAGCTTCCAATTGCCTGCGATGACAGGACGTCGCATTGATGAAAACCTTTCGCCGTATTTGGAAATGTCCAGACTTGAAGATTGAGGAGAGAAGATAGAGGAGCGCCTGATCCGCTATCTCCTCTAATCCTCGATCGGTCTTCAACGATCGCTCAGCGCCTCCACACCTGGCAGCTTCTTTCCTCCGAGAAACTCGAGTGAAGCGCCGCCGCCGGTTGAAATGTGGCTGATCTTGTCTTCAACGCCCGCCTTGGTGACCGCGGCGATGGAGTCTCCGCCACCAACGATGGTGGTGGCGGCACTCTCCGCTACGGCCTGCGCGATCGCCAGGGTGCCCTGAGCGAACTTCTCCATTTCAAAAACGCCCAATGGGCCGTTCCAAAGAATGGTCTTAGCTGCCGCAATCTGGGCCTTGAACCGCGACACGGTTTCGGGGCCGATATCCAGCCCCATCCATTCCATCGGAGTCTCTTGAATGGAAGTTATCTTCCACTCTGCAGCCGCGTCAAACTGGCTAGCCACAACGTGGTCCACTGGCAACAGCAGCTTCACCTTTTGCTCGTGAGCCTTCTTCAACAACGATTCGGCCAATGGCAACTTATCGGTTTCGACCAGCGACTTGCCAACCTCATACTCCTCAGCTACCAGAAATGTATACGCCATGCCGCCCCCAATCAAGAGGACATCGACCACATTGAGCAGGTTGTCGATCACTTCAATTTTGTCGGAAACCTTGGCACCACCGATGATGGCAACATAAGAACGGTCGGGATTTGATATTGCTTTGCCAAGGAACGAGAGCTCTTTTTCCATCAGCAAGCCAGCCGCTGCCCGGCCCACGAATGGGATCATCCCCACCGTCGAGGCGTGCGCGCGATGAGCTGTCCCAAAAGCGTCGTTCACATAAACGTCGCACAGCTCAGCCAACTGCTTGGAAAACTCAGCATCGTTCGCTTCCTCTTCTGCGTGGAAGCGCAAGTTCTCGAGCAACAGAATGTCGCCGTCCTCCAAGGCGTGGGACTGCTTCAGCACTTCGCTGCCAATGCAGTCCGAGGCCATCTGCACCTTTTTCCCCAGCAGTGCGTTGAGCGCCGCAGCCACCGGTTTCAGACTCATCTCGGGATTCGGTTTGCCTTTTGGCCGGCCGAGGTGAGAAGCAAGAATAACTCTCGCTCCTTTGGACAAAGCGTGTTGAATTGTAGGAAGGCTGGCTCGGATCCGCGTCTCGTCAGTGATCCGACCCTCTTCTTCCAGCGGAACATTGAAGTCCACGCGGATGAAAACCCTTTTTGTCTTTAGGTCCAGGTCAGTTATCAATAGTTTGCTCATGGCTGCTCCTGACGATGTCTTCTGCTGGGGACGCGGTGCTCATTGAGTCAACTTAAAGGCAGGACGGGGCCCACGATTGGCGAAAAACACGCCAATCGTGGCTATCCATGCCCTGACCAGTCGTCTTGGCGGACGAAACCGCCTTAACTTGACATCAATGGACCGCGCGTCCCTACTAGGCCTGCATCACGAACCGGACCAAATCCCGAACCCGGCAACTGTAGCCCCACTCATTGTCGTACCAGCTCAAAACCTTCACCATCCGATCGCCAATCATGCGAGTGAACGGCGCGTCAACGATGGAAGAGTGCGGGTCGCCCTTGAAGTCGACTGAAACTAGCGATGCGTTGGAAACCTTCAAGATCCCCTTCATTGAACCTTCGGCGGCCTCGGTCAAGGCTGCATTGACCACCTCTGCAGTTGCCGGCCTTTCGAGCGTCGCGACAAAATCGACCAGCGAGACATTCGGGGTGGGAACGCGAATGGCGATCCCGTCCAGCTTTCCTTTCAGCTCAGGCAGAACCAGCGCCACGGCTTTAGCTGCTCCCGTGGTCGTGGGAATCATCGAAACCGCTGCCGCGCGCGCCCGGCGCAGGCCCGAATGCGGGAGATCGAGAATCCGCTGGTCGTTGGTATAGGAATGAACCGTTGTCATCGACCCACTGGCAATCCCAAATCGCTGGTGCAGCACCTTGGCCACCGGCGCCAGGCAATTCGTGGTGCATGAGGCGTTGGAGATCACGTGATGCCGCAACCGATCATACTTCTCCTCATTGACGCCCATCACGAGCGTAACGTCTTCATTCTTGGCCGGGGCTGAGATAACCACTTTTCTTACGGAGCCTTGCAGGTGCTTTTGCGCGTCCTCCTTTTTCGTGAACAGACCTGTCGACTCGACAACGATCTCAATACCCAGGCTGGTCCAGTTAATGCGAGCAGGGTCTCGTTCTTTGAAGACTTTGACCCGCCTCCCGTTCAGCGACAGGAAATCTTCGCCAGCGGAAATGGCCGCTTCCGACGTGCCCAGCACGGAATCGTATTTCAAAAGATGTGCGCCAGGGTCCTGGGATCCGTCACATCGTTCACAGCCATAAACTCAATCTCCGGATCGATGAGGGCGGCTCTCAAAACGTTCCGTCCAATCCTGCCAACGCCATTGATGCCAGCTCTTATGGGCACGCTTCGCTCCTTCACTCCCGCCGGATGCTTCCCTGGCGCTCCCGCTGCCTCTGGCAGCGCTTTTCCGCCGTGCAAGACCGGCCAATATATCGGCTTCGCTAAACGCTTGTCAACGTTTTAGCTTGGCGCAGAAACCGTGCGGTTGCTATAATCGCCGAGCGCAAACGCAGAATGGGAGCGGCTTTCAGGGCTTCACGACTGTGACATCAGAACTGCATGCACCTCCTCTACAGCCTGGCTTTCACCTTGGGCTTCATTTCAGCCTTGCCCTACTTCCTGTTTCAGGCGTTGCTGCATCGGAAATATTTTTCAAGCTTTTGGCAACGGCTCGGTGATCTGCCGCGAGAGATCTCGTCGGGCGCTGAAGCAGGAGTTTGGATCCATGCCGTGTCGGTAGGAGAGGTGCTGGCTGTTCTACCACTCGTTCATGCCTTGCAGGCCCGCTGGCCGAAACGAACCTTATTCATCTCAACCACGACCCTAACCGGCCAAGCGCTCGCCAGGAAAAAGCTAGCTGATAGAGCCAGAATTCTCTACTTCCCGCTCGACTGGAGATTTGCGGTTCGAAGGAGCCTCGACACAGTTCGGCCATCTCTGGTGTTGATCGCAGAAACAGAGATCTGGCCAAACTTTCTCAGAGAGTGCCGCACGCGAGCCATCCCGGTGCTGCTGGTTAACGGCCGCCTGTCTGACCGGTCGATGAGACGCTATCGGAGGATCAAAGGATTCATGCAGCGCATCTTGGATGACTTTTCTTTCTGCTGCATGCAGACAGAGATGGATCGCGACAGACTTCTGAGCCTGGGCGCCAAGCAAACCAAGGTGGAAGTTTGCGGCAATCTGAAGTACGAGATTGCGGCGCCAGAGAGTATTCAAGCGAAAACCAAGGCTTACCGCCAGCTGCTGGGACTGGCGCCGAACCGATTTGTAGTTGTGGCCGGCAGCACGATGAAAGACGAAGAAGCTCTGGTGCTGGCTGCTTTTGACACCCTGCGCGCCTGCTGCCCCGAAGCCATTCTAGTGATAGCGCCGCGCCACCCAGAACGGTTTCGGGAAGTCGAGAAGCTGCTTTCTGACCGATCCGTTAGTTACGCTAAGCGCTCCGAGTTGAACCACGGCAGGCCCAGAGGAAACCAGGACGCCCAGGTTGTTCTGCTCGATTCCCTCGGCGAGCTGGCAACGCTTTACGCTCTCGCCAGCGTTGTCTTCATCGGCGGCAGTCTCGTTCCCACGGGCGGGCACAACATTCTGGAACCGGCCCTATTCCAGAAACCGATTCTGTTTGGGCCGCACATGAGCAACTTTCGCGAAATGTCGGAATACTTCCTGCAACAGCAAGCTGCAGTTCAAGTGAACGATGCGGCGGAGCTTGGAGATGGGTTCATCAAGATGTTTCGTGACGCCGAACTGCGCCAGCGCATTGGTGATCGCGGCCAAGCCATTTTGACGGCTCATCGAGGAGCAGCGCAAAGGATTGTGAACCACATAGAATCAATCGAGGTGCGAAATCCGAAGTTCGAAGTTCGAACTGGCGAATAACTAGCAGTAGCGAGCAACCTCAGACCGCCGAGGGACGTGGCTGCGTTGGCTCCTGCCCCCTCACCCGGCCGCCGCGACCGCCGTCGCTTTGGCCGCCCTCTCCCCACAAACGGGAGAGGGAGTTATCAAATTTGATAAGCATATAAAAGGTTCAGGAACGAGTTTAGCGCTTTGTGGGCGAAGGAATTCCTGGGGGGAGGTTTGGAGTAAAGTAAGCGCAGTAACC
>JAKEER010000644.1 GCA_022616615.1 Acidobacteriota bacterium | reverse complement strand
CTGCGAAGCCCACCACCCCGCGCTGGCTGACACCGGCGCTGCCCCTCCTCAGCCGAGGAGGGGATTTTTTTCAGGCAGGTTATTTCTTAACGCTGCCTAAGAGTGAGAGCCAGTCCGAAACTGGCAATCAGGCTGAGAAGCGGCGGGTGCGCGAGAGGTATTCCTGGGCCTTGTCCAGAGCCTTCTGCTCGCATTCTTCCTTCGTGGCTCCTTCTGTCCTGGCGATGCAAGCCCCAGGGTCTACGTTGTCGGCCTTGCAGTAGTGTTTGCCTCCCAGTTCGTAGGACGTGAGCCTGAGGTTCCAACCGGCCACTTCCAGAACTCTTTCCGAATAGTTTGTCGGTTTCACTGTGTTGCTCCTTTGCTTAGTTTGACCGGCCACAGGAAGACCAGATTTCTCCCAGGCTGAAATACCGCCGAGAAGCTCAGAAACATTAAGGTTCCTATCGCGCTTGATTATACTCGCCGCGATCGCGGAACGGTACCCTGCCGCGCAGTGAACCACCAGAGGTTGGTCCTGAGCTAGTTCTCGAATTCGCTGCTGCAGGTGGTTTAAGGGAATATGCAAGCTGTTCTCAATGAACTTGTCCTTTCTCTCTCTTTCGGTCCGCACATCCAAAAGCAGCGGGGGGAGCGAAGAGGCCATCTGTTCAGCCAGCGCTGTGGCTGCAACACGCGGGGTTCGTCCGACGCGCTCAGGACGTGGCTCCAGGGCAGCCATTCCAAGATCCAAGTATCCGGCGACATGGTCGAAACCGATGCGGCCGAGACGCGTCGCGGCCTGTTTCTCCTGGCCGGGCGAAGCAACCAGCAGAATCGGCTGCTCCCGATCAAGCACTGTGCCTGCCCAGCTTGCAAATTGGCCACCCAGACCAATGTTGATGCTGCCGGCCAAGTGTCCGGCTGAAAACTCGGCCGGGTCGCGCACGTCCAGGACCTGAGCGCCCGAATCCATTCTGGCCAGCACCTCGCCAAGCGGAATCGGCTTCAACACCTGGTCCAGTGTCTGTTCGAGAGTGGGATGTTCCTTCGTGTTGAGAATTGCGTCAAAAGTGAAATAAGGAGGGGCTTCCGGCTGCTCGGCGGTGACAATCTGGAGAAACTCGGCCTTGCTCATCGGCTGCAGCGCGTAATTGTACTGGCGCTGTACTCCGATGGTTGAAACCGTTTCCGCACTCAAGCTCTTCCCACAAAGGGAGCCAGCTCCGTGAGCAGGGTAGACCAGAGTCTCATCCGGCAGCCCCAACAGCTTCTCGTGCAGCGAATCATAAAGCAGGCTGGCCAGCTCTTCCGCCGAAAAGCCCAGCGCGGCCCTTAGATCGGGACGGCCCACGTCGCCAATAAACAGCGTGTCGCCTGTTAGGACGGCATGCGGTTTGACATCGTCCTGTTTCAGATCGTAGATGACGATGGAAATAGACTCTGGCGAATGTCCTGGAGTTTCGAGGATGCGCAGCCGCACACTACCAAATTCCAAAACGGCCCCATTGTGAACAGGAGTAAACGCATACTCGGCCTTCGCCCGCGAGCCAAGATAGATCTGCGCTCCTGCACGGTTTCGCAGCTCGAGGTGCCCGGCCAGAAAATCAGCGTGAAAGTGAGTCAACAGGACATGCCGAATTTCAACTCCTTGATCCCTTGCATCGGCGACGTATAGGTCGATATCACGTTGAGGATCGACGACCGCAGCCGTCCTGCTGTCTTCGTCGGCGACGAGATACGATGCATGGGCCAAACAGCCAAGATAGTACTGTTTCAGGATCATCGCGGAGTCCTGGCAGGAAAAGAAAAAGGAGGTCTTTAGGAAACCTCCCTGAGGTGCAAGCTAACCGTGCGCTCCTTCTATGCCGAAGCCCCAACGACAGCGCCTTTCTCGATCGGCGCGCCGACCAGGTTTCCCCACTCGGTCCACGAGCCGTCGTAGTTCTTCACATCCTTGTAGCCGAGCAGGTATGTCAGGACAAACCAGGAATGGCTGGAACGCTCTCCAATCCGGCAGTAAGCAATAATCGGCTTGGCGCCGGTGATGCCCTCGTTTTGATACAGCGCTTTCAGCTCATCAAACGTTTTGAAGGTTCCATCGTCGTTGCAGGCTCTAGACCAAGTAATGCTGCGAGCGCCGGGAATGTGTCCGCCGCGCTGGCAGGTCTCGGGAAGGCCTGGAGGAGAAAGGATCTCGCCGGTGAACTCAGGACCGCTGCGGACATCTACAAGTTCAACAGCGCGCTGACTAACAGACGTCTGCACCTGGGGCAGAAACGCCCGGATGGACAGGTCGGGATCGGAGGCGCGATAACCTACGGCCGCGAACTTTGGAGTTTCGGTAGACAATTCCCGTCCCTCGGCAAGCACTTTCTTCCGGCCCCCGTTCATGATGCGCACGTCGCCGTGGCCGTAGATCTTAAGTTGCCAAAAGGCCCACGCGGCAAACCAGTTGTTATTGTCCCCATAAAGGACGACCGTTGTGTCGTTACTGATGCCAGAGTTTCCCATCAGCGCCTCAAACTGGGCCCTCGGGATGATGTCGCGCTGAACGGTGTCGCACAACTGGGTGTTCCAAGCCCAACCCAGGGCATTGGGCAGGTGCCCTTCGTCGTACGCCTTCGTGTCGACATCCACTTCGACGATTCTGACCTTCGGATTGTTGGTGTTGCTGGTGGCCCAATCGGTTGTCACCAGCACCTCCGGGTGCACATATGGATTCATCGCGGATCCTCCCTCCGTTGATTTGAGCCAATCGAGCCGGACCCACAACAAAACGAGCCGTGGCAGTGCGAGGTTGCCCGGCCGGGTCTCGCCTGTCGTCATTCCGAGCCGAACGCGGCACTCAATCGATTGACTTGGACAGGTTAAAAAGACTCAAAGAGCTTCAGACCACGAGATTCTAGCCTTCTGGGTTGGTGGTGTAAAGGATTGCCTGCAGGAAATGCAGGGTCCCGTCAAAGTCCCATAAGTTATTGCGCCTGAGGCAGAGCCCTTGCTGACGCGCGGGCCACTGTCTTGAGGAGCCACGGCCTGTTCAGTAGCCCGACCGTGAGGGAGGGCTCGGGACTTTGACGGGGCCTGGCAGGACCTGCAGGACATCAGAGACGCAGAGCGCAACGGCTCAACCTCGACTGCAAATTGGACAGTTGAAATTGCAGATCTGGCGGTCTGACGAACCGCCACTCATGGCGTCTTCCGCGACCGGCAAACCTGGAAAACTTTTGACAAGCTCTGGAGCCAAAGGTAATCTGATTTTCGCGGTACAAACCTTCCGAAGCACCCACAGCCGATGAACCGACTATTCTCCATTGCTGAAGCCAATTCCCTCATCCCGCATTTGAAAGGCCTGCTGGCCAAAGTGCAGGGCGAGAAACAAAGGATGATGGAGATGAAACCTCACCTGGAGAAAGCTGAGCAGGGACACATTTACGATTGGGGAAGCCATCGCGGCACGGAGTACGTCTCCATCCTGGATGCCTTCCAGCAAGCCGTACGCGACATAGAGGAGTTGGGAGTCTTAGTGAAGGATCTGGATGTTGGCTTGTGCGATTTCCCCCATCAGCGTGAGGGACGGGTGGTTTACCTCTGTTGGAAGCAGGACGAAGAGGAAGTTTCCTGGTGGCATGATTTGGACAGCGGCTTTGCCGGGCGGCAGCCCATCTAGATCTTTCCGATACCGTTAAACCCGATTAATTCCTGCTCCAGTTCCAGATTGACTCCATAGCGCTCGAGAACTCCTGCTTGAGCCAGCCGGATCAGTCCCAGCACGTCCGCGGCTTTGGCGCCGCCAAGATTGATGATGATACCGGCATGTTTGGGAGAGATCTGCGCCCGCCCAATCCTCACGCCCTTCAGCCCGAGATCCTCGATCAGCTTTCCCGTGTAGTAGCCCGGAGGGCGCTTGAAGACACTGCCTGCCGAAGGGTACTGCCAGGGTTGCCTTTCATAGCGCCGGGCAAGTATCTCCTCGCGAACGATGAAGAGAGCTTCGCCGTCACCGTCAGGGAAATCAAACGTGGCACCCAGAATGTAGCTGTCGCGGATGACGGGGGCCTGCCGGTAGGCAAAGCGGACTTCTGACTTTGACAGAACGCGATGGTTCCCTTCAAAGTCCATGCACTCAACCGTTACCAGGTGGTCTGAGATCTCGGCATCAAAGGCACCGGCATTCATGCGCAACGCGCCACCAAGCGTTCCAGGAATGCCTGAGAGCCTTTCCAATCCCGCTAGACGGCGTTTGAGACAGGTGGAAACGAACGCGTCCAGAACAAGGCCAGCTCCTGCTGTTACCTTTGAGCCTTGGAATTCCAAAGTATTGAAATTCTTTAAGTGGACAACGATGCCGCTGAATCCAGCGTCGCTAACCAAGACATTGGCACCGCCACCAAGAATGAAACGGGGAACGCCGCAGCCTTCCATCAGGGCGTTGAGTCTCTGCAGATCTTCGAGGTCTTTGGGACAAATCAGAAGCCTTGCCGGGCCACCAATGCGGTAAGTAGTCCTGTCTTTCAGTGGCTCGTTCTCAAGGATCTCACCCCGAATCTGTGCACGCAATGCCTCTGCAGTGAGGCCGGCAGGCAATTCGATCATTCTTCCTACGCTCTCCAAGCTTGCAGCAGAATGCAGTCCCGAGTCCATTGCTGGATCAGTTGGCGCAATCATAATCGAACTAGCCTGAAACTTTTCACGAGTTTTCCTTGCGCCCCGAAAGCAGCCGTAGCAAGCCGAAGGCTTGCCACTTCCCTGGGAGCGCGGGCGTCTCGCCTGGCGGGACGCCCGCACCCGTGGCCGCAGGCCACCGTCTCGCGGACTGCGGCCGCGCTAGGGGCAGGCGGGACGCCCTATGGCCAGGCGGGGCGCCCGCGCTCCCAGGACGGCTTCGCTGCCTACGAGTATCCAAACTCCAGGTGCACTGTCTTCCATAGCGCACCCTACTGCGCACGTCGCGAAGAGTCCGGTAGGCTTGTCTAATCCTTTTTACTGTAAACCAGCTTGCGCGTGCCCTCGCCGAAGCCTCCCTTGGAGGTGGTTTCGACAGTCATCGTCTTGCCGTCGGCGGAAAGGGTGCGCACTTCTTTCGTCTCCCGCTTTCCATTGGGAGTCTCCATGAGGGACTCTGTGACGAGCTTGGCACCTTCCCAATGGCTCTTGGACTTTACCGAACTACCGCGAAAACCTTCGTTCACATTCTCTTTCCCGTCGGTAGTATGGCGCGACTCGATGGTTCGCTCTTCACCTTGAAAGTCAATTTTCCGTTTCAAGACCAGGGCATCGCCATCATGAGTGACGATGACTGAACCCATCATCCCCATCCCGCGGCCTCCGCCACCGCCGCCTGCACGCTCACCCAGCTCGCTCTTGTCCCGGTCTAGCGCCCACGCGCCGGAAAAATTTGGCTTCGCGTCCTGTCCGAACACAACCGCCACACAGAGAAGCAACATCATCATGGATACGCCCGCTAGCCTGCTCTTCATACGGCACCTCCGCCTTGATGCAGTTTTCTTGTCTAG
>JAKEER010000643.1 GCA_022616615.1 Acidobacteriota bacterium | reverse complement strand
GAGATCGAAAGTGGTCATCGCTACATCATCCAAGCTCGGCTCAAGATTGCCGGAGCTTGGTGGAAAGAAAACAACGCTGCCAAAATGCTCGCCCTCCGAGTCTTGCGCGCTAATGGCGATTGGCAGGCTTACTGGCACAATTCCTATTCCAAGGCCGCCTGATATTGACTCGCACTTTTAATTGCACCCCGTCGTTGTCGGCAAGAGAAACGATGATGAAGTCTACAGAAATCTGTCCAGAGTAGGAAGGGCCTAACGCATAGGAATCTTTGCGAGTGCTCGCGAGCGAGCAGTGGCATGAGCGGGAAGGCCAGAGTCCCGCGAAACGAGACCGCATACTCCGTGGCGTTCAACAGGCTTCTCGGCATTCTGTCGAGGCATGCTAATGCCGCGTAAGGATCTGCTCGTGACGATAGACATCGCTGGATTCGGTGCCAGGCCGTTCCGAACTTGTGGAACTGGTTCATGGCGAGCATCTTCGGGTTGCACCGCACCAGTTGCTGGCTAGCGGTCAGCCTATTGGCGACCTGGCACCGTACTCACTGGAGGCGCTGCCGGCCGATTGGGATTGAGACATCGCGCGCGGTGATCAGCGGTCGAGAAAAGATTTGTCAACCGGGTGGCCGGCTCTCGGAATCTTGCTTCCTTTAATCATGTCTTCCATCATGATTTGTACCCTGCCTCTCTTCCCTAGTTCCTCTTAATAAAGTCCCTCACTAAGTACTGCGTTTCATGAATATGGGGACGCACTTTTCCAGGCTCGAAAAGGGAGCCTGGAGAGACCTGAGCTCGCCTAGCGGCTCCGCCGTCCGATGTGCGGAAAGGCTGTGTCTTTCCGCAGTGGCCGTTTTAGGGGATCGGGGCTGTGCCCCGCAAAACGGGGCGCAGCCCCAATGAAATGAGAGTTCAGCGGAAAGCCGGAGACATTCCGCACATCAGGCGGCAGAGCCGCAGTCAGAATGGTTCTTGCGCTCACTGGATGCAATTCTCGGCTCCCCTCGCCCGCGTTGGGGCGAGGGGAGCCGAAATCTCACGAGAGTCGCAACCAGTAAGGTTCTTCGAGTTTCGCGACAGAAACTAACTAACGCATTACGGGTCCCCCAGATTTTTATCTTGACAGCAATCACGAGGGTTCTAGAATAACAAAATAATCACTTTGTTTTGTTAGCGCGTGGCTCTTTTCCTGGCACTACTTGGTTCAGCGCATACTCTTTTGAGTGACTTACATTAAGTGCGAGGGGGTGTATATGTTCGTGAACCGAACAGTTCGACTCATGTTCCTGTTTGTGATCATTGCTGGGATCTCAGAGCAAGGGTGGGCTCAGGTTTCAACGGCCTCAATCACCGGCGTGGTGCGGGACCCGTCAGGCGCTGTGGTGCCTGGAGCACAAGTGACGGTTACCCAGACCGAGACGCAATTGTCACGGGCGACCACGACTGACAGCGACGGTTCCTTCACCTTTACGACCCTGCCGGTCGGCTCTTACAAGTTGGAGGCCTCGATGACGGGGTTTGCGCTTCACCGGCAAACCGGTATTGTGCTGACCGTTGGACAAATCGTCTCTCTGCCGGTCGCGCTCCAGTTAGGCCAAATTGAGCAAACCACCACTGTCAGCGCCGAGGTGTTGATGGTCAACACTTCCGATAGCACCTTGTCGCGATTAGTCGATGAGAGCCAAGTGGAAGGCTTGCCGCTGAATGGTCGTCAGCCGGCTGAGTTGGTGTTTCTTGCGCCCGGCTCTTCCAACCCAGTGCAGAATATCCCGACTCAAAACACAGGACATCCAGTGCTTCAAAACAGCCTGGTGCATCCCAGAGAAATTGCTCCCTCCTTAAATGGGGTGCGCGGCAATGGAGTGAACTTCTCCCTGGACGGCGCCAACAACATTGATACGTATCAGGTCACGGGCGGTCCATTTCCGAACCCCGACGCGACTCAGGAGTTTAGCGTGGTGACGAGCACTTATGGCGCGCGCTATGTCTCAGCGCCGGGCGGGGCGGTCAACATCGTCACCAAGTCAGGCACCAATGAGCTTCACGGCAATCTCTGGGAGTTTCATCGCAATGGCGTCATGAATGCGCGCAACTTTTTTGCCGACCGCCACGATGATCTGAAGCGAAACCAATTTGGCTTTACGGCTGGCGGGCCGATTGTTAAGAACCACCTTTTTGTCTTCGGCTCTTACGAGGGGATGCGTCTCAGAGATGAGGTAAGGGGTCTTACAGCTTTTGTGCCCACGGATGCTCAACGAGTCGGAGATTTCTCAGCCGTGCCAACTCCGTTACGTGATCCGGTAACAGGGACCCCGTATCCAAATAATCAAATTCCGTTGGCGCAGTTCAATCCGGTTACCAGGGGACTGCTGCCTTTCCTGCCGCGCTCATCGGCCCCAGACGGCAGGATCCAGTTCACGCGCCGAATTGCGCAAAATGACGATCAGTTTGTGATAAGAACGGACTATTCTCGCGACAAGCATCTCTTTTTTGGGCGCTATTTTCTTGATGATTTCTCGTGGGACCCGTTAGGAATCGAGGATGGAAATCTGTTGAAGAGCTTCCGGGGGCAGTTGCATCGCTGGCAGAATGCGGCCTTGGGCCACACCTACAGCGCCTCTAGCTTTGTGAGCGAATTCCGTCTCTCCTATACTCGAAACTCCAGCACCACCGTGGCCGGACAAAGTGACCTTACCCTCCCTGGTTTGGGAGCCAAGGGTTTCCCTGTGGGTCAATTTCCGACAATCCAGTTTCTACAGGTTCAAGGGTTTTTCCAGATCGATCCAGGGAATTTCAATGGGTTTCCCCGAGACACGTGGAGCTTGGCCGAGCATATCGGTCTGCAACGCAGCCGTCACCAGATGTCATTCGGGACTGAGATCCAGTATCTTCGCGCCAAATTGCTCACTGACAACGTTCAAAATCCCGGCTCAGTTTTTGCCGGCGCCTTATCTGGCCACGCCGTAAGTGATTTCTTGTTAGGCCGCCCTCTTGTGTTCCTGCAATCTGACGGCATCTTTGTACGCGCTAGGGGAAGTTTGTGGGGCTTTTATGGCGAGGACAAGATTCGGGTCAATTCGAAGTTGACCCTCACAACGGGTTTGCGCTGGGATCCCTATTGGCCCTTTCGTGCCAGGTTCGGTCGCATTCAGTGCTTTCGCCCCGGCCAGAAGTCGACTGTGTTTGCCAATGCTCCAGAGGGTTTGGTTTTTGAGGGAGATCCGAATTGTAATTCCTCAGGGACCAAATCAAATTTGGGGAACATTCAGCCACGACTGGGGATTGCCTACAGTTTGGATGACCGCGGAAGGACCGTTATTCGATCAGGCTATGGGCTATACACGATGCAGTTCCCGATGTTTAGCTTTCTGGGCTTTGGTTTCGGACAGCCGTATTCCAGGCTGTTCCAGCTCATCGCGCCGGGTTTGCTATCTGACCCCTGGGCCAACTTCCCGGGTGGCAGTCCGTTTGCAAATGGTTTCCAGTTGGATGACGAGGCCAGGCCGAGGGACGTGAGGTTTATCCTGCCCGTCCGCGCGGGTAGTATAACTCCTAATTTGCACCTGGGTTATGTACAGCAGTGGAACTTCACGTTGGAGCATGCCTTAAATGCAAGCACCGTCGTGCAAGCGTCTTATGTCGGGACCAAGGGAACTCGTTTGAGTGTTGGCGCGGACGAGAATCAGGCGGTCTTCATTCCAGGCCAATCAAGTTTGGGAAATGTACAGCAGAGACGCCCCTTTAAAGATATCGCGCAGGCCATCGTGCTACGGGACGATGGAAATTCCAATTACAACGCTTTTCAATTGTCGGTCCGATATCGGACGAAGGGTAACCTGACATTGGATTCTGCTTTTACGGCCGGTAAGTCGATCGACTATGTTTCGGCCAACGCCAACTTGATCCTGTCAGGCGGGCCCAATCAGGTCCCCGTTCCTTCGAACCCCCGATTGCGGCGAGGGCTGTCGGATTTTGACCTCTCCCACAGTTGGCGCACTTCCTTCGTCTGGCAGATTCCGTTTGCCAAACAAGCCAGTGCTTTGGCGAAGGCCTTCCTTTCCAGGTGGCAAGTCAGTGGTATTTGGATCCTGGATGCGGGGCAGCCGTTCAGCATTGGTGCGCTTGGGGGTAATTCGCTGTCAGGCAACAATCTTGATCATGCGGATCTGGCGCCGGGAGTTTCTGCCTTCTTGAGTACGAACCGCCCTCGCGGAGAAGTAATCAACCAATATTTCAATACCTCGGCGTTTGTTTCCAATGCCATCGGCACTTTTGGCACGACCGGCCGAAATATCCTGCGCTCGCCAGGACTTACGAATTTAGACTTTGGCGTAACGAAAACGATTCCCTTTTCGGATCGGTATCAGGCAGTATTCCGCGCGGAATTCTTCAATTTGACCAATACACCGCATTTCCTTCCCCCGGTCAACGCAGTAGGGACTCCCACTTTCGGAAGGATCTTAACGGCACGGGATCCGCGTATTCTGCAGTTCGGATTGAAATTCTTCTGGTAAGGAAAGGCAATCTAGCAAAGCCAGCTAGTAGAGCGATTCCTAAATAACGATACAAGAGCTTTGGGTGGCGCACACATGGCGCAGTTTGCCATGTGTGCGGCGACGGAGCGCAGACATCGCAAAAGACGCGATATCTGCGCCACCCAGTTCGATCTGTAAGCGGTATTTCGGAATCGCCCTGTTAGTGTTACTGACGAATAGAAGCATAGTGGGAACACCCATGACGTTGCGGGTAATAAGAGAGGGACGATGAAATGGATACACAGGATAAAAGAAAGACTCGGCGCCAATTCCTAAGAGAGACAGCGAAGGGTGGGGCAGGGTTGGCAGTCTCCGCATCCAGCATAGCGTCTGCGTCTCAGTCTCAGGTTTTAGGGGCGAATGATCGGGTTCGGATCGGCGTAATGGGAGCGGGTGGGCGCGCGATGCAGCTAGTAAGCCACTTGCTTCCGGAAACGCAAGCACCATTTGCCGGAATTCCGCAGTTCAAGACCAAGCACGTTGCGGGCGCCCAGGTGGTGGCTCTGGCCGACGTCTATGAGCCTAGCCGGGACCGAGCAGCCGCCAGGTTCGGACCGGGAGTGACAAAGTTTCACGATTATCGCAAGCTGCTGGAGCAAAAGGACATCGACGCTGTCATTATTGGTTCGCCGGACCACTGGCACAAACAGATGCTCATCGACGCGGTTGAAGCGGGTAAAGATGCTTACGTTGAAAAACCGGTGTCCCATTCGCTCGCCGAGGGGCCTGAGATGATTCGTGCCGTGGAAAAAACCGGCCGAATCGTTCAGACCGGAACCCAGCACCGAAGCTGGAGCCATTATATCCGTGGCAAAGAGATCATTGACTCCGGCGCTCTGGGTAATGTGCGTTTGGTTGAGTCGTATTGGTTTCTGAATTACCGCGGGGCACTCGGAATGGTGCGCCAGCAGCGGACAGATCTTTCCAAACTCGATTGGAAAGCATGGCTGGGGTCTGCGCCGCCCCAGCCCTTCAGTGAAATGAAGTTCCGGCTGTGGCGCTATTACTGGGATTTCGGTGGAGGCGCGCTTACCGATTTGTTGACCCACGCCATCGACACCATCCAGTGGTATATGGACAGCCCCACCCCGTCGAGTGCTATCGCCGTCGGTCACGCCTACGATTTCGAGTGGGAATGCCCGGATACCATCAGTTGTACGCTGGAATATCCCAAAGGATTCCTGGTGACCTATACAGGAAATCACGCCACCGGCATTGATTTTGGCAGCATCATCTTTCGCGGCTCGAAGGGAATCCTCGAAATCAGCCGTGCTGCTCTCGCGGTTTATGAGGAAGATTCAGTTCGGACCTTTGGCGGGTACAACCCGGCCAGTCAGCGTTGGCGGCCGCAACCCAAAGTTTATGTCGAATCCGAGCATGAAGGCACTGCCGACAACCTGCGCCTTTGGCTGGAAAGCATCCGAAGCCGGAAGACCCCCAATGCCAACATTCGGGTTGGCGTGGAAGCTGCGCGGGCAGCGCATATCGGAAATGCCGCGCTTTTAGGCGGGAAAAAAGCAAGGTGGAACGAAGAGCAGCAAGAGATTCTGCTTTAGCTTGGATGGGGAGTCGGGGTCGGGAGCCACAAGTGAGGGCCGCAAGAAAAGGCCCAAAAGATAAAGTAGTACCAAGTTAGGGGCTTAGGCGCTTAGGTTGGCCGAAACGAGAATTTTGTTCTCGTTTCGCCGAGGTCTGAGAGCCCGAAGCGCCAGCGAGGGTCAGTCGCAATTACCCTCGCTGGCGCTTCGGGTCTCAAGGTCACCGACTTGGGATATGAAGGGCGAAGCCCTTGGCCAGTTAGTTTCTGTCACGAAACTCGAAGAGCCTTACTGGTTGCGACTCTCGTGAGATTTCGGCTCCCCTCGCCCCAACGCGGGAGAGGGGCTGGGGGTGAGGGGGTGCACGCGTCGGCGATTCTCGGAAACAACTCAAGAAGCGCATCCGATGGGCGACAGCGTGGATCCGTCACTGACGGCGATCCCCCTCACCCCCGAGCCCTCTCCCCGTTGGGGCGAGGGGAGCCGAGAATTGCATTGGGGATCAACTCCACACCGGCACTGCTTTCCGACTTTCGCGACAGAAACTAGTATTACTCTGTTAAGTTGGTACAACAACCCAGGGGTGGCGCACACATGGCGCGGTTTGCCCTGTGTGCGGACGGATTCGCACACATCGCCAAAAGCGCGATGTATGCGCCACCCGAGAGTGACTTAACAAAGTAGTGCTAGTTAGGAGACGAGTGATGAGGCTCGGTAAGTCTGCACTACACAGGATCAAAAACGTGACGCTGCCTCTACTTATCTGCATCGTCACTTCCATGTCTGGCTGGGCCGAGGACCATGGTTTCACTCCGCTCATGAGCAGTCCCTCCCTTGAACACTTCATGGGTAATAAAGAATACTGGTCTTTCAAAAACGGCGTGCTTACTGGCAAGACCAGCGCTCCCCTAATGGAGAGCCAGTTTCTTTTCACTAAAGAACGTTTCGGAAACTTCGTGCTGAGGTTTTTGATGAACTCCGAGGGTGGGGATGTTCACCTACTCTGTCGCGCCAGAACCATGCCCCCCGGGTACCTGGTGGGATACGAAGCGGAAATCGCGGGTCTTCATCGCGGAAGTCTGACTTTGCGGAAACCCGGATCAGCCGCTGCGCCCTCAGGAAGTACCAGACGGGCAGCTGCAGGTTTTCCTGATGCGATGCCACAACCCTTTGCCCAGGAAGCGGAGGTAGTACCCTTGGTCCGCGTCAATCCCTCCCAGGAGCGATCTGGCTCGGAGCCTTGGGCTCGGTACGAAATTGCCGGCCTGGGAAACCACATCTTAATCAAAATCAACGGAACTACAACGGCACATTATCAGGCTCGTGACGGTCTCGAAGAAGGGATGATCGGCTTTCGCCTGGCGCCCGGCGGTGGAACGAAGGTGAATTTGAAGGATATTGAGATCAGGCTCATCGGAGAGGTGCATTGGGCAAAAGAGGCCCCTGTTGGGGACCTTACAGGCCGCTTTGGCGAAGAATGGAGTTCGTCAGCCCCTGATCTTCTCCGAAAGAGCGACGAGGCACGCACCCAGGAGAGGCGTGAACTGGAAGCAATGGCAAAGAACAGGCAAGGATTTCGTCCTCTGTTCGACGGGAAGAGCCTGGAAGGTTGGCAGGATGGAACTCCTTTCTGGACAGTTAAGGAAGGTGTCACTGTCGGCAAGTCTCATAACTCATTTTTGGTAACCCAGAAGGAATACTCGAACTTTATTCTGAAGGGGTCGGTCCGCTTGTCGCCCCCGGGCGCAAACAGCGGGGTCCAGGTGCGAAGTTCTGTTATCCCGGGTGGGATGCTGGGCTACCAATTCGATAGTGGGATGAACGGATACCAATTTGATATGGGTTATCCGTGGTGGGGGCAATTACATCACGAGGGTTCCAGACGTGGGATCTTGTTTCCGGTGCAAGATTCGAAGAAGCGCATAGAGCTAGTCCGGGCCGACGGCTGGAACAACTTCATCATCATCTGCCACCGCAACCATGTCATGGGTCAATTGAACGGCGACGTTACCTTCGATATGGTAGACCACTATGGTGAGAAAACGGGTCGGATAGGGCTTCAAATTCATGTAGGACCAGGAATGAAAGTGGAGTTCAGAGACCTCGAGATCAAGGAGCTTCCTTAGGCAGCGTTAAGAAATAACCTGCCTGAAAAAAATCCCCTCCTCGGCTGAGGAGGGGCAGCGCCGGTGTCAGCCAGCGCGGGGTGGTGGGCTTCGCAG
>JAKEER010000642.1 GCA_022616615.1 Acidobacteriota bacterium | reverse complement strand
GGCAGCGAGAACCAGGACCTGCCCGGATTCATTGCGATGGTTGCTGGAGACAACTTCGGGGGTCCTGCCTGGGTCCTGCCGGCTACGGTTCAGGCTTCTTGCCGGCGCGCTATCAAGGCACCGTCGTCAACGCCAGCCGAGGCGTTGCGGATATTAAGATGCCCGCAGGCTACACTGAGAAAAACCGGCGCGCCCAACTCGATCTTATTTCAGAGCTCGGCAAGCAGCAGCTGCAACGATTGGGAGCAGATTCAGAGCTCGAGGCGCGAATTCTTTCCTACGAAATGGCTTTCCGCATGCAAACGGCCGCTCCTGAAGCTTTCAACCTGGACGCCGAAACGGAAGAGACTCGAAAACTTTATGGAATTGATGAATCCCCCGGGTATGGCAAGAGCTGCCTGTTGGCGCGCCGGCTGGTCGAGCGCGGCGTTCGTTTCATCCAGCTGAACCAGGGTGGGTGGGACGCTCACAGTGACCTGAAGGGCAACCATGAGAAACAGGCTCAACTGGTTGACCGCCCGATTGCCGGCTTGCTGGCTGACTTGAAGCGCCGCGGCTTATTCGGTCAGACGCTCGTCGTCTGGGGTGGCGAGTTTGGCAGGACTCCAACTGCCGAAGGCAGCGGCAAACCGGGACGAGATCACGGTCCCACGGGCTACACCATGTGGTTGGCTGGCGGGGGAGTTAAAGGCGGACAAATCATTGGCGCAACAGATGAAGTTGGCTACACCGTGGTGGATCGTCCCGTTCACCCAAATGATTTGCAGGCCACGATTCTGCAGGCCTTGGGCATCGATCAGCACGAGCTCTACTACACCCATCAGAATCGCAAGGAAATAGTGACTGTGCTGGGTGGCGAAGTCGTCAAGGAAGTCTTCGCCTAGGATTTCTTTGTTAAGTCCTGAAGCCAATCTCCACGGGCGGGACGCCCGTGCCATGCGGCGCTTATAGCGTCAAAACGCGATCAAGACTTAAACAGAGTAATACTAGACTAGACTAGAGTCACGCCTCGCTGGTTCCTGTTCAGCAACTCTAGTTCCACTTGCTGCCGACAAAGTTCACAATTCGGTCAAGATTTGTGTTGCGAGCCGACGTGTCTGAACCACAGAGTTGAGGCTGTGAGACAGCCTCAAGAGGCACGGAGAGGTTACCGGACACCAGATTGTCCAAAGCGAACCAAGAGTATTGCCATGCCCCTCGGATTCCCGATGGAATCTCTGTGCCTCTTGGAACCATCTCATGGTTCCAACTCTGTGGTTAGTTTTTTCTGTTCTCGGCGGTTCTATGAGGTCGCTCGCTACATCTAGAGGTGTTCAGTGCCTAACACGTTGCGACTTTTTGACATCTCCGGCAAGGTAGCCGTCGTGACTGGAGCAGCGGGCGGCTTAGGTGGCGCCATCTCCCGTGGGTTGAATGCGGCTGGCGCTAAAGTGCTTGCAGCAGACATCTGCGATCCCAAGGTGGCGTTCGATCAAGAGATCGCATTCCTTCGCACCGACGTGTCGCTACGCAGTGACGTCGACGCTTTAATTGAAGAAGCCTGCAACCGGTTTGGCCGGATTGATCTAATGGTTTCCAACGCCGCGATTGGCGGCGGCGCTGCCGCCGAAAAAGAGACGGAAGAGGGATGGGACAAGGTGATGTCCGTTAACGCCAAGGGGCCGTTTTTGTGCGCGTCGGCGTCCGCCCGAAAGATGATCCCGCAGGGAGGCGGATGCATTGTCAACATTGCCTCGGTGCTGTCCTTCCTCGGTCATCCTACGGCTGTCTCCTACTGTGCCTCCAAGGGAGCGGTGGCTCAGCTGACCCGCACGCTGGCGATCGAGTGGGCAAAATACAAGATTCGAGTGAATGCGATTGCCCCAGGCTTCTTTCGCACGGCCATGAACGCCGGAATGCTGGCCTCCGAGGAACTCCTCAAACCCATAATCGCCAAAACTCCGCTAGGCCGAATCGCCGAACCAGACGAGATCGTGGGCACTGTGATTTATCTGGCCTCCGATGCCAGCAGCTTCATGACAGGCTCGGTCGTGGTGGTCGATGGCGGCGATCTCGCCGCTGGTGGTTACACCGATCTGACGCTGCCTTACATTTATGACACGCTTTGAGCGTTGCTTTAACCAATCAAGGGCTTTGCCCTTGATATCCCAAGTCGGTGACTCTGAGAGCCCGAAGCGCAAGCGAGGGTAATTGCTGACTGACCCTCGCTGGCGCTTCGGGCTTTCAGACCTCGCGGAAACGAGAACAGAATTCTTGTTTTGCTCAACACGGCCGGCTAAGGGTGTGTTGCGCCATCCAAAGGGTAAGTGTGCGAGAAATGTTGCTCTCAAAACCCGATGCCAACCATGCGGATGGCCGATGTGATCGAGAAGAAACTCACTTCCTTTTTAGAACCTTAGCAATGAGATTGTTTCGTGCTCGCTTAGAAAAATCGTCGCTACGACTGGAAAGCCTTACTGGGGAGGGATCGACAAACATCCACCCACAGTTCAACTTCCCAGGAGAATTCGCGTTCATCGGCGTTCATTCGCGGTTGGCTTTTCCCCGTGGTTCCCTCTTAGCTCTGGCTCGTCCAGGTTGAGTCTTGCCACATGAAACCTTCGCTTCTGTTGGTTGCAGCCACTTTCTTCATTTTGAAGCTAGCTTTTGCGAGCGAGCACCTCCCCAAGTTTCGAGAGCAGGTCATTGACGACCAGCTGGGCGACTGTTGGGCGCTCACAACAGCCGATATCAACGGCGACGGCAAAAGCGATGTGGTCGCCGTAAGTTATGAGCCCGCCCGCGTCGTTTGGTACGAGAATCCCACATGGAAGCGGCGCCTCGTCGTGGAAGAGCATCCGAAGATGCTTGCCACCATTCAGGCCATGGATGTGGACGGCGATGGGAAGGTCGAGCTCATCGCAGGCGCCGACTACTATGAGCCTTTGGATACCAAGAGAGGCGGCAGCGTGTGGCTGCTCCAGCGGCCGAAGAATCTTGACCAGCCTTGGACTGCCATCAAGATCGATGAAGAGCCCACGCTGCATAATCTGTGCGCGATGGACCCAGATGGCAAAGGCAAGCGGGAACTCGTGGTCTCGACCTTGTTAGCTCCGAATAAGCCGGGCGCCGGCGGCGGTGCTTCGCTCTATCTCCTGCGGCGCCCGGCCAATCCCTTCAAAGACCGCTGGGAGCGCGAGTGGATCAGCAGCGACTTGCACATGAAGCATGGCCTCTGGCCGGTCGACTGGGACGGCGATGGACGGCAGGAGCTGCTGGCCGCCGCACGGGAAGGAGTTATTCTTTTTCGAAGGAACGAGAATGGCGCGTGGAAGAAGCAGACGATCGGAGAGGGTTATCTGAAGGGAGAGAAACTCGGCAGCAGCGAGGTTGCCGTGGGCCGGCTTCCCGGTGGGAAACGCTACATTGCCGCCGTCGAACCCCACCACGGGCACGAAGCCGTCATCTATACTGCGCCTGAAAAAGCGGGACAGCTTTGGAAGCGAAAAGTGCTCATCGAGAACGCCGGTGGTCATATCGTCTGGCCGGCGGACCTCACTGGAAGTGGTGTTGACTCGCTCCTCTTGGGGTTTGTGGGCCACTATAACAAGCGACCGGGCGTCCCGATCCTGTACGTCTTCCACCCGCTCGACGGCGAGGGAGACCAGTGGGATCGAAGAGTATTGGACAATAGTGGCATGCCCGGCGAGGATGGCACGTGTATAGACCTGAATCAGGACGGGCGTCTGGACATAGTCGCAGCGGGTCTCAAGAAAATGAAGATCTATTGGAACGAAGGCAGGTGACTGCGCGATGGATACGGCCCTCGTGCCACGGCTAAAGGGCGAGTATTGGGAGGGGAGAGGATTATGGACCTGCAGGGATCTGGCTGCCTGATTACTGGCTGCTCCAGCGGCATCGGGCGTGCTACGGCGCTCGCTCTCGCGCGCGCGGGCAGTCGAGTGCTGGCGAGCGCCCGCCGCCTTCCATCCATCGTTGACCTGGAATCTCACGGCATCCGTTCGGTCGAACTCGACGTGACCGACCCGGCGGCAGTGCAGCGGGTGGTGGCTTTGGCCGGCCCGGTTGACATCCTGGTGAACAACGCAGGGTACGGATTGGAGGGCGCCATCGAGGAGGTTTCTGATGAAGAACTCTTCGAGCAGTACAACACAAACATCTTCGGTCCCTGGAG
>JAKEER010000641.1 GCA_022616615.1 Acidobacteriota bacterium | reverse complement strand
AGTAGTACGTTTCATAAATTCGATCACGTATTTTGCTCACAGGTTTACGGCATCCCCGGAGGGGATCAATTTGAATAGCCACGGGTGACGCGCCCGGCGGAACCCGTGGCTCTAACCCATTGACGACCCAACCCGGAAGGGGTTGAACATCGACCGAGACGGGAATTCAACCCCTTCGGGGTTGGCATCCGTTGTTTGGTTAACCACGGGTTGCGCTCCGGGACTGGCGTCCCAACGCTCCACCCGTGGCTATTCGAATTGATCCCCTCCGGGGATCCCTCTGCCAAAACAGATACGTTAGTGTATTTCTGAAATGGTGTCCTTGGCGCCTGAACAAGAATAACTTGGAGTTTTGACTCGTCCTCGCTGTCGTCCTCGCACTCGGCCTTCGCATTCAATGTCAACCCACAGTTGCTTCTCGGCCTTGCAAAGCCGAGGACGAGAACGACGACGAGAACGAGTGAAGCCTCCCAGCATTCTGTTACCATCAAGTACAAGATTGCCAACTTAATCTTGCGCAGGCCCTTAGCAACCGTTCGGGCGTTCATCAGGTTGCGCCAAAGCCGGTCGGCTGGTTTTGTTGACTTGACTGCGGCTGAACCAGGAGCGGACCGGTCACTGCTTCGCGAGTGTGGTGAACTCTTGAGCCAGCCTTTTCTCCATATCGTTGACGTCCCGTTCGAAGGTGGCGAAGACGGTCAGAAGTGTTTGCGTAGCCCATCCCGTCTGCGCTTGAGGCAGGCTGGCGTCCGCAAAGAGACCCAGATTCAAACGCTCGATCTGTTCTGCGTTTCGGAACAAGGCCAGGACACCAGCGTCCCAGGAGCCCTCCATAGTCGCCCCCCTTGATGAAGAACGGGCAGTGGGCACGTTCCCATGAGCCGTCACAAAGGCTATAAGAACCGGTTCGACCAGCCGGCGGATGCGACTCATGAGCGACTTCAGTTCGGTGAGATGGTCTCGCACCATGGTTTCGAGCAGCCACCGAGCACCAGGAGGCAGCGCCTGAGCTTTCGGCAGAGGATATCGCTCAGCCAGATGGCGAAGCGCCCACATTTCTGCTGACGCCGACTCTGACAATGAGACGACGTCTTTCGACAGATCGGCGATTTGCTGGCGAGCCTGAGCTGTTGCGCCTGCTCGAGCAGGACCGGGCTCGTTTCGCGCAGTGGCAGCCGGCCCTGAGTAGTAACGCTCAAGGAAGTCCTGGAGGGGCAAACGCGCGCTTTGCACCTCCAGCGCTGCATGTGCGTCTGGCTGGGAGCGCTCCGGCGCCTGTTCCGAGGAGGTGTCCGAAGCCGCTCTGGCGTCCTTCATGGCTTCCGCCACGGTTCGCAAGCTGACTCGCACCAGGGAGATTCCCGCCAGGGCGGCCGCAATTTCCTCCCGCCGCTGGACGGTTTCTACCAAGCCTTGAACTTGAATCGTCCCCTGGGGACTCTGATGAATTTCCACCCCCTCTCCGAGACAAACTCTCAGCCGGTGCAGCGCGTAGGCCGCCTCCATTTCAGCAACCTTCAGCTGCCCAACGCTGAGGACCGGCGCGGCGGATGTTTCCACGTCGTCTGCGGCTGTTTGGGGAGGTTGGGGAAAGCGCGGCGGTTCCAGGCCGGCAAAGATCGACGCCGGAACGGTGTTCAGAGCAAGCACGTCATACGCAGCTTCCGTCAGCTCATACTCGCTGATACCAGCGCCTTCGCGAACCTTCAGCTGTTCCTGCACCGGGTGCCAGTCTTCGGCCCGAATGAGAATGGCCGCCTCGACAATCCTCTTCGGCCGGTCTTCAGCTTTGTTAGAGGTTGTGATCTTCAGCACTTCGACCCCTCCCGCCAAGGTCGCTTTGCTAACCTGCTCGGTCGTCCGGGCGACCGTTCCCCTCCAGGCTTGGTATCCCGAGGCGGACAACGGCCTTTGGCGATCGAGCCGGTTTTCCTGAAACACTTCGTCCAGTTCTCTCAATACATCGGGAAAGTCGCCAGCCATGGGCTCCGAAAGGGTGGTGGCGGCGGAATTCCCGTGAGCGGTGACATCGCGGACCTGCCGTGCCTTGCCTGTGTCTTCGATCCGCTCGCTAAACCGCCGATGGGTCGGGTCATGCCAGATCTCCCAAGTGGCGGTGCTTTCCGCCTGTGGAGCCGCTGGAAGTCGGCGCACCGTCAGCCTTTGATACACAACCGGAAGAGACACGCGCTCGATTCGCCGCGACTCGGCTGCCTCAGCGCGCTGCAGCAACTCCTTGGCTGAGACCCGTTCCACAGAAGTCACCTGCACAAGCAGGACGACCGCCAGCAGAACACTCAGCACACTGAAACCGATCTTGACCGGCAGCCGAGAAACGAATAGGGCCGCTTGCACGCCGGCGGTCAATCTGGACAGCCAGGCACGCCACCCGCTTCGCTGCTCCAAGCAGTCCAGCCGCTTTGCAAATCGTTCCCGCAGGCGAGGAGAAGGCGCGGGGAACGTGTCGAGCACAGACTGCTGGCTCCGCATGAATGCAGAAATAAGGTGATCGAGTTTCTCCCGCTTCACGCGGCAAGCCCAGCAGCGCCTTAAGTGGGAGCGGACAGCCGCTTTGGCTCTCACGCCCAGCTCGCCGTCTACATATCGCATGAGCTCCTCAAGCGACGGATGCCACGACTGGCGAAACAAGCGCCCGTAGCCCAGTTTAATCATAAGTCTCTCTCATCAACTTGGACATGACGCGGCCGAGAAACTTGAAGAGGTTCGGCGGCCGCATGCCCATGACTTCAGCGATCTCGCGATAGGTGAGCCCTTCGGCTCGAAGATCCAGACAGCGCCTTTCCTCGGGACCAAGCGACGCCAGGGCCTTTTCGAACCGAGCATACTGTTCCTGCTCCAGCAAGGCGCGCTCGATGTCTCCCGGCGCCGGCCGTTTTTCCAAGGCCTCGACATTCAGCGACGTCAGCACAGCTGCCTTCTTCTGCCGCGTAATCGCAAGATTGTGTGCTACTCTGAAAGCCCAGGCTCGAATGTTAAGGACGACCTGGCCTTTGTCGAGGCAGCGGAAAAGGCGAAGAAACACCTCTTGAGTGAGGTCCTCGGCTTCCTGGACCTCGCCAACAGCCACTAGCAGATAACGGTAGACGGGCTCCTGCAGCAGATCGAAGATTTCAGCGACCTTCTCTTTCAAGCTGGAGTTGCTGCGCATGGCACGCAGCAGTTCCTGGTCCAGCCACACGTTGACGCTTAGATTTTGCTTTTGGTCCACGGCACTGGTAGCTTCGGAGCTAACCCCCGGATCTTCGAGCTCTCTTATTAAAGACTGAGATTGACCTCCTTTTTAACTGGAGACTGAAAAAATTGCAAGGCTGGGCCTGCCGACGTTGTGTCGACGTGTGGGCAGGCGCAGAATTTGCCCAACGCTCGGCGGCTGCTGGAGCAGCTGCCGCAATTCCCGCTTTCTCGGGAATAGCCCCGGCGTACGCCGGAGTTTGGAGATTGGACGTTTTTTAGAGTGGCGAAGCCCACCCTGGGAGCGCGGGCGTCCCGCCCGCAGTTGTGGCCGCAGGCCATCGGAGCGGCCTCCGGCCGCTCCGAGGCGGGCGGGACGCCCGCGCTCCCAGGGTGGCTGCGTCAAACGCACGCTTCGCGTCGAGTCAGTGCGTTCCGCCAGCGAAACGCTTGTTTGGTTACGGCTCTACACGGACCGCGCTCACAACAACCGAAAAGCCGTGCGAAAGACTGGAAAAAATGTCCAGTCTCCGGACCCCGGCGTACGCCGGGGTTTGCCGGCACCCGCCCCTCCTCAGCCGAGGACAGCCGAGGGGGGAGCCCAAACGTCCAATTTCCAGTGGCTCGCTTTGTTGAGCGGGGTCCCGTCAAAGTCGTGTAAATCGTTGAGTTGCGGCAGAGCCCTTGCTGACGCGCGGGCTACTGACTTGAGCCTCCGACCTGTTCAGTAGCCCGACCGT
>JAKEER010000640.1 GCA_022616615.1 Acidobacteriota bacterium | reverse complement strand
GCGATGGGCACCGTCTTCGGCGTGCCTGCTGGCACGGCGGGCGGCTCCTTCGTCTTCGGCGGTTTTGCCGGAGGCGGCTCTGGGGGATCCGGCGGTGGCGCTTCGGGGGTCACGACGGGCATCGGCGCCGTCTTCGGCGTGACCGTGTCGGGCGGGCGCCGCTCGTCCTCGGAGAGCGGCGCGACGAGCTCGCTCGTCCTCTTCCTGAGCTCGCGAGCGCGGTTCCATCTCCGCGTCCCAAGGGCAAACTGAGGTTAGAATAGCGTCGCTGTGGACGGACTCTTGGAATTGAAAGCGTTGGAACAGCCTGTGTTTGTCAGCGTGGTTATCCCAACGCACAACAGGCGCACCAGCCTCTTTCGCGTGGTGAAGGCCTTGAGAACCCAAGAGTATCCAGCCCACCGTTACGAAATCATCGTTTCCTGTGGACCGGATGGGACCGCCAAGATGGTGCGGGCGGAGATTGGAGATCAGGTCCGAGTGATTGAGGCGACCGGGGGATCGGCAAGTGCGCGCAATGCCGGTCTTGGCATTGCCCGTGGCGAACTGGTGATTTTCCTCGATGATGATATGGAGCCAACCCGCAGCTTTGTTCAGGCGCACGCTGAGGCCCACCTGCGCGCCCAAATCATGAATCTGATCGTCAGTGGTTACTCCCCTGTCGTATTAGGCCCCGATTCGACGCCTTTACACCAGTACCTAGCGCACGCCTATGATGACTACTTCAGGGAGCTTGAGAATGTCCCAGCCTTGAGAGGCCATGCGCAAGGGGACCGCCGCCAGGTACGCCTTGCATCTCCTTTGGGCGGAAACTTCTCCATCAGAACCACCCCCATGCGCGAACTAGGTGGCTTTAATGAAACCTACATGTCCGCCCGTGATGACTTGGAGCTGGGGGCTCGGCTCTGGCAGGCTGGTTTCCGCTTTGCTTTTTCTCGCCAGGCACGGGCGAACATGCACTTATGCCTGACTGCGGAAGAATTGGTGCGTCGCGCGGCTGAACGCGCACGAAACGATGTCCAGTTTGCTCGTGCCTATCCGTGGGCCATGGCGTCTCTGCCCTTCTATCGGGTCCTGTACGATCAGGCAGCGCTGAGGCGATGGTGGCTCTTGTGGAAAGTGGGGAAGCCCGCGGCCAGCATCTTCCGTTTGCTACGGTACCCTGTGCCGGAGAACCTCAGGCTGGCACAGTGGGAATACACAGCCACATACTGCCATTCCCTGAGAGAGATACTCAGGTGGAACGAATTCCGTGCCTTCCGCGAGGCGGCGGAAAGGGCTTCTTCGGGAGGCCCCGTCTCGGACAAGCCGTAGGAGGCCCGTACGACAAATGCTCGACACGTGCGCCATTGACAGTGAAGCTCAGCTTCGTTTCTTGGATGAGCACTATCCGTTAAGAGTAGTGGCCAAGGTCGCTCTCCGGAAACTACAGCGAAGATTGTGGGGCGAAAGATCCAAGAAGTTGAAGCCAGTGGCTTCCTACAATGGCTTGGTGGTGTTCGACCGACCAGATCTGCACGGCGGCGGACTGACCTTTGGACAGGATTTCTTCCGTGTTCTCCTCCAGTTGGGCGTGCCACGCCGGGAACGAATCTACGAGTTTTGCGCAGGGCCGGGTTACATCGGCTACGCGTTGCTTGCTTATGGCTTTTGTGAGAACCTGACGCTGGCAGACATCAATCCGGTCGCCGTCGCGGCTGCCCAAGAAACGGCAAAGCACAACGGGATCGAGAGCCGGGTCAACATCTACTGCTCGGACTGCCTGAACCAAGTTCCAGTCACGGAAAAATGGGATCTGGTCGTCGGGAACCCCCCTCACTTCCTGTCCTCAACCGATCGGTTTCCCATGAATCTTCGCGCCCATGACCCCGGCTGGTCGGTTCACCGCCGCTTCTACGGCGCTGTCCGGCAGTTCATGAAACCAGGCAGCCTCGTCGTTTTGATGGAGAATGTCAACCGGTCAAACCCGGGTATCTTTAGGGAGATGATCTGGTCTGGTGGCGGCAAACTCGTTGAGGCTATACCAAGCGCTACGCCAAGTGGTGGGATCACTGAGTACTACTATGTGGTAAGCAAGTGGTAGCGCGCGCTCCAGGAGTGTGATGAATATCCTCAGCTTCGTCTACGGTGATGGCGGCCACGACACCTCGGCTGCTTTGGTCTGCGACGGCGCCTTGGTGGCGGCCGTTGAAGAGGAACGTCTCACGCGGGTCAAACACGACGGTGGCTTGCCCCTGCATGCCATTGACTTTTGTCTTAGCCGGGCGGGTATCGAAATGTCCCAGGTTGATGTCCTGGCATTCCCTACCAAACCCTTTCGCACCGGTCGGGACTCCTACCATGCGGAGATGGACCTGAGATTCGTGCGGAGATTGCACCGAGAAGGCACAATCCGCTCTAGATCACTCCTCCACAAGGTGGCACTGAACGTGTCGAGCCACTTGGGGTCGCGCTTCAATTGGGGGATGGCGTCAACGTATCGAGAAGCCTTTGCGCTTCTCCGGGGTCGCTATGGAACCCTTCCGCCTATTCGTTACTACGATCACCACCGAGCCCATGCCGCTGCTGCCTACCTGACTGCAGGGTGGGAACGAGCAGCCGTGGTGACCATCGATGGGCGGGGGGGACCATACGCCACCGTAACCTGGAAGGCTGAAGGGAGCCAACTGCATCGTCTACGCGCCGAACCTTACACCAATTCGCTGGGTGTATTCTATGAGCTCTGCACCTGCTATTTGGGGCTGGGGATTTTTGGCCAGGGCAAAGCGATGGGACTTGCCGCCTATGGCGATTCAGGTCTCTTTCAAAACCAGGTCGCCCGTCTGCTCGAAACCACCGACTCTTTGTGGTATCGCTACCACTCTCCCCCCAGGCCGGATATCCTGGGGTTTTCCTCCCGTAACCATGAGCCCGTGGTTCAAGCTCCCTACAAGGACTTTGCCGCTGCCTGCCAGAAGGCCTTGGAGGGCGCGGTCGCTCGCATCGTCCATTCTACCATACAGGAAGTCGGTACGCGAAAGCTCTGTCTGGGAGGCGGGGTGGCCTTGAATTGCTCCTGCAACGGCCAGCTCTTGGCTTCTGAGCTTGCCGATGAAATCTGGCTCTTCCCGGCTTCTGGCGATGCTGGCCTTCCCGTCGGTGCGGCCCTGCTGGCGGCAGCTGATGCCGGAGAGTTCTCCCGCCAGCGTCTTGACCACGCCTATTGGGGGCCAGAGTTTGATCTGTCCGCATGCGAGGAAGCGTTGCGGCGGGAGCCCCAAGTTGTCTACCGTCGCGTCTCCGACCCTGTTTCGGAGGTGGCCGACGCGCTTGCGGCTGGTCACGTTGTGGGCTGGTTCCAGGGCAGGATGGAATTAGGGCCGCGCGCCTTGGGACATCGGAGCATTCTCTCCGATGTTCGGTCCATTGGCATTCGGGATCGGGTGAACAAGATCAAAGGGCGCGAATCGTGGCGCCCCTTGGCGCCTATTGTTCCCGCCGACCGCGCTTCCGAGTTCTTTTCACCCGGAACCGGCACGCCCTTCATGCTCTTCGCCATGCGAGTGCGGCCCGAAGCCCGCTCTCTGATTCCTGCTGTCGTACACGTTGATGGCAGCGCGCGCCCCCAAACCCTAACGCGCGAACAGAACCAAAGACTCTACGACTTACTGCTGGCTTTCGGGAAGATTACGGGTCTTCCCGTGTTGTTGAATACCTCCTTTAATGCCGCCGGTGAGCCGATCGTGTGCACTCCCGAAGACGCCCTTCGAACATTCCTCGCCACCCGTCTAGACTATCTCCTTCTGGAGGATTTTCTTGTTGCCCGGAAGTCATGACCGACGCTGTTGTCGCGTTGTACATCTGATTGGGACGGCACAGATCGGAGGGGTTCAGTCCCTGGTCAGGGAGGTTCTGCGGTACACCAACCGAGAGAAATTTCTTCCCTCTGTATGGATCTTAGGGCCGGAGGGTCCGCTAACGGCGGAGCTGAGGGCAAAAGGAATACAGGTTGTCCATTTCGTTCAATTTGATTCCCGAATCACTTTTGCTGCCCGCCTTCTCTCCGCCCTGTTTCGGAACCGCATTGACGTACTTCATGCACATGTTGGTGGCCGTGTACCGAGGTATCTGGCACAACTGGCTGGTGCGCGTGCGGTCATCACCCACGTCCACGGCTTCCCCGATGAATGGACCGCTGCGCTGCGGGCAGTGGCCCCTGAACTCAGAAAACAGGTTCAATCCTGTTATGTCCCGGGGACTGACTACCTGATCGCTTGCTCGAAGAGTGTAGCCCATCTCCTGGGTGTTTACTGTCCTGCCATTCTTGACCGTGTGCACGTTATCTATGCTGGGCTGGATCCGGAACGTATCAGGCTTGCCCCCGTGAGTTCAACCGAGGCCATCCAAGCCCGGAAATCTCTCGGCATTGGCGTTGATGTCCCCGTAGTGGGCTTTGTGGGCAGGCTTGTTCCTCAGAAGGGCTTACCCTATCTCATTGAAGTAGCCGAAATCGTGTTGCGGAGGCTCACAAACACTTGTTTCCTCATTGTTGGCGATGGTCCGGACCGTCCCTTGGTCGAAGCCGCCAGCAACAGATTGGGGCCGGACCGGTTTCGGGTCCTGGGAGAACGACATGATATCCCGACCTGTCTGGCCGCCTTCGACGTCTTGGTGGTTTGCTCGGAATGGGAGCCGTTTGGAATCGTCGCCTTGGAAGCGATGGCAGTTGGTCGAGCGGTGGCAGCGTTCGACGTCAATGGGATACCCGAAGTCGTCATTGATGGTGAAACAGGGCGCCTCGTACAGCATCGGGATTGCGGGGCACTAGCAGATGCGGTGACCGACCTCCTGCAGGATAGGGATCGGTCTCAAGAACTTGGCCTCGCTGGGCGACAAAGGGTTGAG
>JAKEER010000639.1 GCA_022616615.1 Acidobacteriota bacterium | reverse complement strand
CTGGGACGATCCGGGAATCGGCATCCAGTGGCCGGTGACCGAACCCATCCTCTCTGCCAAGGACGCCAAGGCCCAATCGCTGAACGAGTGGGTGAATTCGCCGGAATCTGAGCGCTTCCGCTATTAAACGAACTAACCCTTCCACAAGGCCGGCAAGCTGGGCGGCAAGGAATCCACTTCCTAAGGCCCGGTGTCTCGTCAACCTAGGTCGAAACGAAGAAGCCAGACAGGTGGCGCAGGCTGAGCTCGCCCTTGCCACCTCGCACCCGGACGCGCGGCAGCTCTTGGCCGGCCGGATCGGGCTGTGTTAAAATATCTGCCTTCACCGGCGAACCAAGCCCACAGTCCCCTCTTTGGAGCCACCCTTCGCCGTCCTCAGCCGATGAAGGAGCCGTTTCGGTGGCCACACTGCCTAAATTCACTTCCTTATGTCTGAAGACTTTGGTGTCTTTCGCCAAAAGCGTGTGCTGATTACCGGAGGGCTGGGGTTTATCGGTTCGAACCTGGCGCAGCGGCTGCTGGACTTAGGTTCCCAGGTGCTGCTGGTGGACTCTCTCATTCCCGAATACGGCGGCAACCTTTTCAACATCGAGGAAATTCGCACCCGGCTGCGAGTGAATATCGCGGATGTCCGCGACGAGCATGGCATGCGCTATCTAGTGCAGGGAGAAGATTACCTGTTCAACTTGGCCGGGCAAACCAGCCATCTGGACTCGATGGAAAACCCTCAAACGGATCTGGAAATCAACTGTCGCAGCCAGCTCTCCATTCTGGAGGCCTGCCGGCGTTACAATCCCAAGATCCGCATTGTTTTTGCAAGTACCCGCCAGATCTATGGAGCTCCCGACTATCTGCCCGTCGACGAGAAGCATCCCCTCCGCCCAGTCGATGTGAACGGCATCAACAAAATGGCCGGCGAGTGGTATCACATCCTTTATAACAATGTGCACGGATTGCGGGCTTCGGCATTGCGATTGACCAACACGTATGGTCCCCGCATGCGGGTGAAAGACGCGCGACAAACGTTTCTGGGCGTCTGGATTCGGCGATTGGTGGAAGGCAAGCCCATTGATGTTTTCGGCAACGGCTTGCAGAGGCGGGATTTCAACTACGTCGACGATGTGGTGGAAGCGTTGCTCCTGTGTGCCGCCAACCCGAAGGCGGACGGCCGGATTTTTAACCTGGGCGCGGAGCCGCCCATCAGTCTGAAGGAGCTGGCCGCCTTGATGGTGGAGCTTCACGGTAACGGGGAGTATAGGATTGTGCCTTTTCCGCCGGACCGCAAAGCGATCGATATCGGAGACTATTACGCGGATTACCGGGTGATCCAGTCAACACTGGGCTGGGCGCCGAAAGTCGGTTTGCGTGAAGGGCTTGCTCAGACACTGCAGTTCTACAAGAGGTACCGCCAGCAATACTGGGAAGTCGAACAGCAGTGAATGATCATTACCGAGAGCGAAGGGTACGGGTCTATGATAGGGGTCACTATGAACAAGAACGGTCAGCCTGTAGTCATGGTCTCTCACTCTCTCGCAGAACAAAGTTTGGCGCAGAAGCTTGTCAAGGCCCTGGTGGCCGCAGGTTTCAATGTCTGGTCAGATCAGCAGATCTTGACTTCGGGACCGCGATGGTGGGAGGAGATCGAAGACGCGATGGAACGGGTCCAGGCCATTGTCTTGTTGGTGGGACCTGCGGATCAAGATCCCCGCCAGGAGGTTTCTTGGCAAACCGCACTCAAGGCAACCTGGGCTGGCCGTAACCAGATGGTTATACCCTTTCTCGTCAAAGGTGCTGAAGGCCCAGCTTTTCTGCGCACTTGGCATGCCGTCCACGCCGGCCGTACGAAACAGGAATGGAACGCTGCTTTGAAGCGACTGATCGAGATTTTGAGATCAGATGCTGGCGCCGCAAGCCGCCTTCAGCCCGTCTCCAAAGCTGATCGACTCGCATTCAAAAAGCGACTAACCTACATTGGCGAGATGGCCGAGGCTTTGCGACTCGAAACCGGCAAGCCCTCTCATGGAAAAAGGTGACGGCACTGAATTCCCGGCGGCAACTGCCATAACCTGTTCCTAATGGACATCCTCTGACTCCTCCTCGGAATATGCCGGATGAGTTCAAACAGCCGCGGCGCGCCCATTCTAGAGCGACAGGCCCAGCCCTCGATCCTGCGATTTCGGTGTTTATTAACTGTCCTTTTGATCCCGACTACGTTCCCCTCTTTGAAGCCATCGTGTTCGCCTGTGTGTCGTGTGGCTTTGTGCCTCGGAGCTCACTGGAGTCTGGCACCACCTCCCAGCCGAGGCTGGAGCGCATTGTGGCAGCTATTTTTACTTCTGACTATTCCATACGCGATCTATCGCGCTGCCGCGGCGAGGGAGATGAAAAACTGGCCCGCTTCAATATGCCTCTGGAACTCGGAATGGCGATGGCTCGCCGCTACAGCACCTCCCATAAAAAGAAGACGAGACACGACTGGCTGGTCTTGGTGCCGCAACAGCATTCCTACATCAAGTACATTTCGGACTTGGCTGGTTTCGACGCGAAGCCACATGACGGCACACAGAAAGGGGTTGTCGAGAACGTCGTCAGTTGGCTGGCCACACGCGGTAATCCCACTTTCACTCCAACCAACCCCAAGCAAGTCATGAAATGTTTGCCCAGGTTTCACGCCAAGATGAAAAATCTCAAGGGGCGTTGGGGACAAGAGGTCCCTTGGGCGGACATGATACAGGCCGCTCGACAGGTGGTTCCGGCCCCATGAGCGATGCTCCCGTAAGCATCTTGCAGGCCAACCCATATGCCAGCTACCTGGCCTTTCAGCAGGAGATTGATGAGGCGATTCATCGGGTATTGAACAGCGGTTGGTACATCCTCGGCAAAGAGGTGTCTGCCTTCGAGCAAGAGTTTGCCGCCTTCATTGGCGTCCCTCACGCGATCGGCGTGGGCAACGGTACCGACGCGCTGGAGTTGGCGTTGCGGGCGTGTGGCATTGGCGCCGGTGATGAAGTCATCACCGTGTCCCACACGGCGGTCGCGACGGTTGCCGCGATAGAGCTGGCGGGTGCCGCGCCGGTTTTTGTGGACGTCGAAACGGGTTCCTACACGATGGATGTCGCGCAGATCGAAGCGGCGCTGTCTCCACGAACGAAAGCGGTCTTGCCGGTTCATTTGTATGGACGCCCGGCGAACCTGCCTGTCATTTTGGAGATTGCCCGCAAGCACTCGTTGCGGGTCATTGAAGATTGTGCCCAATCGCATGGGGCCTCTCTGAATGGGACAAGGGCCGGAGCCTGGGGCGATATGGCTGCTTTCAGTTTCTATCCCACCAAGAATCTGGGCGCTTTAGGAGATGGGGGCATGGTGGTCACACGCGATTCCCGTTTGTCAGAGCAGGTCCGGCAGTTGCGAGAGTATGGCTGGAAACAGCGCTACGTCAGCGATCAACCCGGCATGAATAGCCGCCTTGATGAGTTGCAGGCCGCCATCCTGAGAGTGAAGCTGCGCCACCTGGATGAGGGTAACCTGCGGCGCCGGGAGTTGGCCCAGGTCTATTGCGAAAAACTTCATGGATCTTGCTTGCGTTTGCCTTCCAGTCCTCAAAATGGCGTGCACGCCTGGCATCTTTTTGTGGTGGCACATCAGCACCGGGATGGGCTGATGGGATTTCTGCGAGAACGGGGCATTGGCACCGGTATTCACTATCCTGTTCCGGTGCATCTTCAGCCTGCCTATCAGGCCCGTCTGCCGTTGCGTCTCCCTCTGCCGAACACGGAAAAAGCTGCGGCGCAGGTGCTCAGTCTGCCGCTGTATCCAGAGCTCCCTGTCGAGAGTGCTAAACGAGTAACCGACGCTGTCCTGGAGTGGGTCCAGTGACCACACTGGCCGCACCGCACTGGCGTCCGGTACTACAATCGGTTTGTAGTGTCGCACGTCAGTGCGACTCATCGAGGGCAGTGAGCTGCGAAACATTTCAGCCGGCCGCGGCAGCGGTTTCGACTTGACCGGCTGGAGCATAGGGAGAACGGTATTCGCTGAACAAGCATATAGTGCTACGAGCGCTTCCTATCCCGGTACCTGCAGATTGCCAGAAGCATCGTCGCGGTGGCAAAGAGTGTCAAAGTGCCCGGCTCAGGAACTGATTGAGGAGGTCACTGGCACTCCAATGTCAGAGAGTATGGCCAAGTCAGGTTCGGTTTCTGGACCAACGTTTTCCAGGATCACGGCGGCGTTCAGGAAAGCCTGATAAAGAAAGTCGAAGTGGACGTATTCCGCCACGTCGCGGCCTGTGAGGATTCGATAGCGCTGCCCAGACTTGCCAGAACCACAAGGGACAGGCTTCCAGAGGAACTGAGAAAGGTAGTGCCCTGTGAGGTCTCCAAATGATCTCCCTCTGAAGATGCATCCGGGAGTGACCTGGCCGGACGTGTTTACGGCCGATGGGCTGTTCCCGGTCACCGCAGAGGGGACGGCTGTCCAGGGCAGGTTGACTTCGTCGCCATTGGCCAGTTGATCCGGCAGCGGCCGCTGGCATTGATGCCGAGCGCACTGTTCGCGCAGCTTCATGGCCATCGCTTGGCGATGCTCAGCTTCGCACGGGTGAGCAGCCTTCTCTTCAACCTTGCCGGCTGCCATGCGCTGACCGACAGGGTCGAAGCGGTGAACGTGGATTGCCGCGCTGGCGGTAGTGCTTGCGGCAGAAAGGCCCATCAGATTCTGGATGAATGTTCGACGTGTGGTCATTTCTGCGTTCCCGGCTCCTTACGAGGTCCATTACGCACACATGCCACAAAGCAGCATGTGTGCGCCACCCGGGCGTTGGGCGCGCCACCCATGGGCAGCCTCCCCAATGAACCGGGTGGCGCAGAT
>JAKEER010000638.1 GCA_022616615.1 Acidobacteriota bacterium | reverse complement strand
GCAACGCGTTTCTTCCCGGAAACCCTGCATTTCATGGGGTTCGAATTGACCAACGCTGGGCTCAGCATTCGTCTTTCTCCAGACATTCCCCCTTTCGTCAAAAGCCAGATCCAGCCAACCTTAAAGGGATTCCTCGATGTGTGTCAGGTCGAAGCTGGATCTCTCAAGCATTTCGCGCTACACCCGGGCAGCATCCGTATTGTCGAGATCATTGGCCACCAGATGGGTCTGTCTGCAGAGCAAGTTGCGCCGACGCTGAAGGTCTTGTACAACCAGGGCAATATGAGCAGTGTCACGGTGCTGGCGGTCTTGCAGGAGATTCAGACCGGCCTGAAACCCGAGGGTGGCGACCTCGGGCTGATGGCCGCCTTCGGACCTGGCTTTGTGGCAGAGACGGCACTGTTTGAATGGCAGGAAGCAAGGTAGGACCGGCCGAAATCAATTCAAATAGAGAGATGGTTCATGAAACGAGCGTGTACAACCCAATCGATCCAGTTCATTCAGTAGGAAGGGGCGACGCACGCTCGTAACAATGCGGGCGTCGCCGAGACAACAAGGTTTGCGGCACCTAAGACCTTATCTTCTGAACTCGCCTATTTCTTAAAAAGGTCCTTACCCATCTGGTTGACAATCCGGTCGGCCACTTTTCTCTGCCCTCCACGCTTCCAACCACCCCACATCATCGAGCGGTCGCCGGCTTCCCCCGCCCAGACAATTGCTTTCGTCTTGACGTCAATCAACTGGACAGCTCCTTCGTTCTTATCCTTTCCCCCAAAGACAGTATGGTGCCACTTGTCATCGCCTTTGACAGACTCACCGACCAGAACAAAATCAGCTTGATTCTCGTCTGCGACCACAACAACGGGAAGTTTTCTCTTAATGATTTCTGGAGCAATGAAACTATGCAAGCCCCCTTGCATTTCGGTGATAAACACTTTCGAGTTGCGTGGCACGCCCTGAGCCTGGAGGGCATTGGCCGCTACCAGTATCGCGCAGATTGCTCCAAGAATGGAACCCGTGAATTTCTTCGTCATAGCTCTTCTCCTGTCTTGATTTCTGAGTGTCGATGATTTACGAGCTCAACACGCGCTCGAAGTTCCCGTCGATCAGGACCAGGCTTTTTCGCTCGGCCTATCGCCGGACTACATTCTGTGCTGTCACCTGACAATCAGGAGACGAGAAACGAACCAGTACTGTTCCCGCGACGCTGCCAGAATCAGGAATGTCGATGCCGATTTCCCTGAGGTAGGCAATGGCGTTGGGAATTTTTCGCTGCGCCCCTGCGTCCAGGCGATCAGTTGCAGTTCCACCACCGGATCCGAGCGCAGACGTATATGTGAACTCGACGATCGCACTTTCGCTGCCTCGATTGCTGAGCGACATCTCAGTCACGAGAACCGAGCCGCCGGTGATTCCGCTTGGGGCTAACAGCACCGGCAGAGTAACTTCATGAATCGGGGCAGCGCCCACCGCAAAAATGCCGCGAGCGTTTAACTTTCGAGTGATAGTTAGCCTGTGAACACCATGGAACAACACGTTGTCTGCCGCAATCAGTGCCTGCAGCCCGTTCCCAAAATCGGCCGTGTACTGTGGCAGGAAATAGAGCGATTGGAAAATGATCTGATCTGCAACCTCGGCGCCAAGAGCCGTTCTCAAGTCCCAAAGCGCTCCTCCCCAGATCCAGCCCGTGTAGTGTTCCTCTCTCTTGTTGGTTCCTGGCAGGAATTGATCGTTGGGGTATCTGTTCAGATTGAGGAGGCTTCGATCGCCGTTTGGTGTCCCGAAAGCCCACTCTCCAACTTCTGGATCGTCAAGGACTGTGCAAGCAAAGTAATCTGCGAAAGCTTCACCCATCGCTCTGGCGAGATCGTGCTTTTCTATCCCTAGTTGTACAATCCGGTCGACCACCGCGTGGGTGTACTCGTGGTAGATCACATCTGCGTCGTAAGCCGGGTTGTTTATTCCACCAGGATTCTCAGCGCCGGAACCAGCCCCAAACGCAAGGGCTTGATACACAGGCTCAAAGAATGCGTTGTCCAGGGGGCCGCCAGTCTCTTCATCCGGGAAGTGGACGGCGACCGGAATCTGTCCGTCACGCCCGGTGAATCCGAACCTGTCCTTGAAATAGTCGTGGATCCGGTTGATGTGATAGTAGACGTTCTGTTCGGCGAATCGAGGATCATCTGGAAAGAAAAAGAAATCTAGATTAGTGCTGGCCGCATCGTGTTGAAGCTCGACCCGGCCTCCGGTCAAACTAACGAATCGTCCCACGCGAGCGAAACTGCCCCGCAGGAACCCGGATTCGTCTAGATAGTTGAGTTTCCCGACCGTTGCTTCGGGAGTCGTAAACGGGTTCTCAGGAAAAACAACCGCTCTTCCTTCGGCAAACTTGATCAGGTTACTTTTCTGGACAACCTGGTTGGTTTGCGCGTTCACCAAAATTTCCCAAGCACCCAGAGGCGACCAGGAAGAAATCCTGACGAGCCAGCAAAGCTGACGGACCTCCCCGTGGGGGTAGAGCACCAACTCGGGACCATGCGCCACTTCGCCCAGCAGGGCGCCGGCGCCAAAATCGTCCTGGATTGCTGCGAGAGCACTTTCAGCAGAAAATTTGGGCAAGGTGTCGATTTCAAGATTCGGGAAATACGATCCATTCAGCATGGTGACGGCATCGGCAGCCATGTGGACTGACAACACCGTTCGATGCACTGGTATCCCCTGGTACGTTTGCCTGAAATCAACATGGGTTCCAGCCGCGCTCTGCCGGGTATTCCAGAGTTCAAGATTGTCGGCTGCCTCGCCCTGCAGCAGAAGAGATCTGTGGTCGTCGATGAAGTTCTTTGCGGCTTGGCGGCGGTCTCCTGCTCTTATGGCGACTGCGAAATTAGAGAGCGAAGTTGGAAGGCCCGTTGTTTCGCTCCACATGGCAGTGGTCTCTTCGCCGTGCTCCGCTCGAAAAGCGCTCCACGCACTCTTGACACTCTGTTTCATCGGGCCAGAACCAGCAGCCAGTGACTGTTTGAAAACTCCTGGACGCGGCCCCTTGGCGGTTTGAGCTTCGAAACCATTCAACGAAAGGGCCAAACCGGCTACTGCACAAAGAATGAGCCTGCCGAAACCCTTGCCAATCTCTGGTCGGTCATGTTTCATTGATTTATCTCCCTCCTCTTGTCAGCGGCCATACCAAGCCAGAATCTTCACTGTCCACCCCCGGACAAGTCTTGTTCGACTCAGCGAAGAAAAACTGTGAACTTTGTTGCCGGTGCTTCCGATTCCTAGTCCGTCAGGTTCTGTTAGCTGGCTTCTAAGTGATTCTATCCGTTCAATTCAACTTTCTCTCTCAACTCACCTGCAAAGGACAAAGGAGCATACAAATGCGAACGACAACTCTCGTACTGGCACTGACACTACTGATGGTTCTGCCGGTGATGGCTCAGGAGGCGCCCAAAGGGGAACTGTTTGGCGGGTATTCTTATCTCAGAAGTAACGGACTAAACTTTAATGGCTGGGACGGATCCATAGCGCAAAATGTGAACGACTATTTTGGATTGAAGTTCAATGTGAGCGGGCACTACAAAACCACGGGGCAGACAGGACAGAAGGTTGAGGATTGGGTACATAACATACTATTTGGTCCGCAATTCACCTATCGCAAGCATGACAGGATCACCCCTTTCTTTCACACCATGCTGGGGATGACGGTAGAGACGATCAAGATCGAGGTGTTGGGAGTCTCCGCTGATGACTCTTTCAAATATTTTGCAGCCCTGTTTGGCGGCGGTGTGGAGATCAAGATTACCGACAGTGTTGCGTTCCGAGCAGTACAGGCTGATTGGCTCTATAACCGGTCAAGCGGCGACACCGGAAATGGGCTTCGTCTAACAGCAGGCTTTACGTATCGGTTCTAAAGAGGCTTGGCCTCGACTAAGTGCTTCCTGGCGCACGACCAGATGAACAGAGGGAGACGACCAGAACCCGGTGCCGCAGAAAGCCCCGAACGGCAAATTTCTGAATCTGGTGCTTGGGTCGGCGGAACATGGCCGCAGCCGCTCACTGAACCTGTTGTCAGGCCCCGTCAAAGTCGTTGCATTGAGCCAACCACCGGCGTCAGCCAGTGGGCCAAGCTTCCACTACGATCTTTCCCGATGCCGCAGCCAGCGCGCCCGTAGCGCGCTGGCTGCGGCATCGGGAGCAAGAAGCGGCCCAGTACCTCCAGCACTGGCTGACGTCAGCGGTTGGCTGAACGCTCTGATTCTGACTTTGACGGAACCCTAATCTGTTGCAGAGCATTGATGTAAAGCATGATAAGAAGACTCTTTCAGCGAACCTTCGTTGTCTTCGCAACCCTTTGAACGAGTACGACAGTTTTGCTGACGGGCTCACCCGCGACAACAGGTCCGCGTGGAGACCGTTCACCTTGGCCAAGACAAGCAGGAAAGTTTTCTTAGAACACCGCTTGACTCTATCAACAACCAAGTTACAATAGCGACTAAGGGGTAGTTCAGAGAAGCGTCTCGCAGCGCGTTGTTCTCTCCTCACTCCCCCGAGAAGGCCAGCTTTACCGCTGGCCTTCTTTGTTTTTGCAGAGCCTTCATCTCCACTGACAAACTTTTCGCACTCTCGAGACTAGTTCACTTGCTGCCAACGAAGTTCAAAGTTCGGTCAAATTCGAGCGCAACTCCCTCTCCCGTTTGTCCCCGTTTGTGGGGAGAGGGTGGCCGAAGGCCGGGTGAGGGGGCCGCGGCCGACGGCGACGCTACCCTCGGCGGTCTGAGGGTGCTCGCTACCTGTAGCCGCCGAGGTAGTAAGGGCAGCCCCAGGCGGGTTTCGCCTCGATACCTCCGGTTTCCGAGAGGGCAGGAAAAAAGGCGCTGACGCCGGATGAAGCGGCAGCAGCCAAGGTCAAACTAGCGGTCAGACCTCTCCCCATCGCTTCCCATGCCTATTAAGCTGGTGGCGCTCGACATTGATGGAACTTTGCTGGACACTCATGGCGATTTGCCACCTGAAAACGGATGCGCAATTTCCGAGGCGGTGGAGCGAGGCGTCCAGGTCATTCTAGTCAGCGGACGGCGATGGTGCATGGCTCGCCGGGTTTCTGTTTCGCTCGGTTTGACGCTCCCAGTGATTGCGCACAACGGCGCCCTGATTCGGTCCCCCATCGACTCCAGCCGCCTTGCCCGCTGCTTCCTAGAGCCGGAACTTGCCGCTCGCATTCTCGCTCGATCCAAGGACTATCTCAGATACGTCGTCCTGCACCGAGATCAGGGTGCCGACGGTCAGACTCTGGTCCATCCTGCCTGCCGTCAAAATCTCCTCATGCAAAGTTATCTGGGCCAATTTCCGGATGCCGTGCTGCAAACAGAGTCATTGCTGCAAGGCGTCGATTCTGAATTGATTCAGATTATGTTCGGTGGGGAGCTCGCAGCTATGATGGAGATTGAGCACTTGCTTCAGGCCGCCGGGCTGCTGGAAAACGTAAAGCTGGCCAAGACTCATTATCCGCAGAGAAACCTGGGCATCATTGACCTTCTAGACAAGGGGTGCTCAAAGCGCGCTGCGCTGGAGTTTCTAGCCGCCTTCTACGGCGTGTCGCGCGAAGAGGTGCTGGCGATCGGCGACAATCACAATGACTTGGAAATGCTGGAATACGCGGGGATCGGAGTGGTGGTAGCCAACTGTGTCGCAGAACTGAAAGGCCGGGGGTTTGAAGAGACGGCAAGCAACAACGCGGGTGGCGTAGCCCAGGCTCTGCGACGATACCTTGGCTAAGGCAGCGTTAAGAAATAACCTGCCTGAAAAAAATCCCCTCCTCGGCTGAGGAGGGGCAGCGCCGGTGTCAGCCAGCGCGGGGTGGTGGGCTTCGCAG
>JAKEER010000637.1 GCA_022616615.1 Acidobacteriota bacterium | reverse complement strand
CTGTCTGCCGGGCATAGCTTGGCAACAGGAGACTCTGGATAGTTCCCTGAAACGCAGTTCAGAGGAGCTGGCTTGGCGCATGGAACAAGCTAAGCAAGTGGGTGTAGTCTTTGCCGTTGAGCCACATCTTGGTTCGATCGCGCCCTCACCCGAGACGGTGCTTCAACTTCTTGAAATGACTCCGGGCCTGTCCCTAACGCTCGACTATACACACTTCACTTATCAAGGGATCAAGGACAGTGCAGTAGAACCTCTTGTTGCTTTTGCTTCTCATTTTCACGCCCGGTGCGGAGCGAAATCCCGACCGCAGGTTGCCTTTGAAAAGAATGAGATTGATTACGCTCGAGTGATCGATGCGATGAAAGAGTACAACTATTCTGGTTATGTCGAACTCGAGTACGTCTGGATTGATTGGGAACACTGCAATGAAGTGGATAACCTCAGCGAGACCATCCGACTTCGCGACTTCCTTCTGCAGCGGATCAAGCAAAAGGGGGAGTAATGGGGTCTAGTCGATCTGATATTGGTCTACTTTCCAAGGAACAGATTGAACTCGCCTCGCGGCGGCCACAGGCCAAAGATCGAAAGGCGCGACTCGGGTTCATTGGTGCTGGCTGGTGGGCCACCACCAACCACATTCCTCTCCTGCAGGCTCGGCGCGATGTTGAGCTAGTCTCAGTGTGCGGCTTAGATGAATCCCTGAATAAGAGAATTCAAGAGGATTTCGGATTTGCTCACTCCACTACAGATTATCGTGGGCTGCTTCAACAGGGCTTGGATGGCGTCGTAGTGTCTTCCCCCCATAGCCTTCACGCCGAACACACCATGGCCGCACTCCAAGCGGGTTGCCATGTGATGGTGGAAAAGCCGATGGCGACCCGAGCCCACGACGCATCCGACTTAGTCAAATTGGCTGCGGAGAAAGGGCTGCAGTTGCTAATTCCCTATGGTTGGAATTTTCGTCCGCTCAGCCTTGCAGCTAAGAGGTTAATGGGACTGGGGAAAATTGGGCAGATTGAGCATGTGATGTGTCACATGGGTTCTCCGGCCAAATCCCTTTTCCTGGGAAAGTCCTTTGAACACGGGGAAGGCTCCTATGTACAACCGAATCTGTCAACCTGGACAGACCCTAAGCTTTCAGAAGGAGGATACGGTCAGGGACAGCTTTCTCATGCTCTGGGCTTGTTGTTCTGGCTGGCCGACCTTGAACCTCAGTCCGTATTTGCTCGCATGAGTCACATTGGTGGCCCGGTTGACATGTACGATTCTATCGTTGTCAGCTTCCAAGAGGGAGGGATTGGCTCCATCTCCGGCGCCGCGACGGTCCCCGGTGGATCGTGTTTCCAGTTGGACCTCCGCATTTTCGGATCTGAGGGAATGCTATTGTTCGACGTCGAGCGAGAGCGGCTGGAAGTTCACACGCACACAGGAGAACATCAGATTCATCGTTTAACCCCTGGTGATGGAGCCTACCGCTGTGATGAGCCTCCCCATCAGTTTGTCGAGTTGATCTTGGGTCTTACACAAGAAAACAATGCTCCCGGAAGCGTGGGCCTAAAAGCTGTGAAAGTTCTTGATGCGGCTTATCGATCGGCTCAGTGCGGCCGCGAAGAAAGCATCGGTACATAAGAGCCAGATCATGGAATCCATGGGATTGGTGTTGAGGCTAAAGCAGGGTGCCTATGACGAGTACAAACGTCGGCATGATGAACTCTGGCCCGAATTAGCCCAGGCCCTCGAGGTCAACGAGATCAGCATGGTGATTTATTGCTTAGAGGGTCTGTTGTTCGTTCACCAGGTCGCACCTTCGAGTGAGGCGTGGAGTCGAATGAATCAGCTACCAGTGACAGCCAGGTGGAACTGCTTCATGGCTGAGGTTCTCGAGACTGACGACAACGGCAACGTCATTTTTCAGGAGCTGCCTCTCACTTTTGCATTTGGCTCATTCAAATAATTCGATGGCATATTGGATTTGGACTTAGAAAACACACCTTATCGTGGTCCATCGAATCTAGCCAGAACTAATCATAGATCCTAAAACGAAGTGGGAACCTGAAAGTAAAGGTCAAATGCTCGGTCTCATTGATTCAGGCCTGTCGCCTTCAAGGAGAGTCCATGCAACTGAAGAGGTTTGTTGACAAAGTAGCGCTGGTGACTGGAGGGGCACAAGGCATCGGATATGCGGTCAGCCAGCGTTTGCTTTCGGAAGGAGCGAGAGTAGTCATCGCGGATAAACAAGGTGAGGTAGCGGAGAGCGTAGCTGCACAACATGGGAAGAAGGCTATCGCTCTTGAGGTTGATGTCCGCGAAGCGAATTGTGGGGATCAGATTGTTGAGAGGGCACTCCGTCGATTTGGTGGCGTCGACCTGGCCGTATTCTGCGCTGGAATCACTGGAATGAAGACTTGGCTCGAGCTTTCTGTCGAAGAGTGGAATCACATGTTCGAGATCAACTTGCGAGGAACGTTTCTGTGCCTTCAAGCAATCGGCAAGCAAATGATTGCTCAGGGAAGAGGGGGTGCTATGGTGACCTTTGCGGCAACATCAGGTCACGGCCCTCGACCGGACGCGGCTCATTATGGTGCCAGTAAGGCGGCTATCATCCATTTGACCCGGAGCGTTGCGTTGGATCTTGCAAGCCATCAGGTTCGTGTAAACGCTATTTCGCCAGGGATTGTCAAGACCTCCATGTGGGAGGGTGTGACGAGGGATCGATCCACGCTGCAGGGAATCACACCGCAGCAGTACGAGGAGAGGGCTATTTCCAATGTACCTCTGGGGCGAGCGACTGTGCCTGAAGAGGTCGCTGGGCTGGCGGCCTTCCTGCTGTCTGATGAAGCAGCCTACATCACCGGGCAAGTCATCCTGCAGGATGGTGGCTATACCTTGAAAGTTTCTTGATCGAGATGGAGAGATTGGTACCTTCCTGTCATCGACCCGCTATCTGCGTAAATCCCGGTGCAGAGCGGGCAGCGGACACCCGGCCACGACGAAGAGCCTAGGAGCAAGAAAATGAACGATCCTTATTCTTTAACCAATATACAGCATCTCGTACCCTACCAGATACGGAGAATCATCGAGGACACCCCCGTAGCCTACGTTCCTGTGGGCACGCTCGAGTGGCATGGTGAACATCTGCCTTTGGGTGTGGATTCGCTTATCGCTTACGCCTTGTTGTCCCGGGCCGCCGCCAAAACCGGGGGGGCAGTATTACCACCCTCTCCCGTTTCCTGTGGGTTACTAAAGTTCCCGTATTCTTTCGATTATGGGCAGACGTTGTTGGACAAGACTGTTCGGAAAACGCTCGATCAGCTTTGCGAGGATGGGTTTCGATTCATTGTGGTAATGACAGGCCATGGGCCAATGGACCAGATCCACATCATCAAGGCGGCTTGTGAAGACCTAATGGCAAAACACTCAAGTATCCAAGCCTGGGCCCTTTGCTGGTTCGAGCTGCTCGTGGATACGGATGAAGAATCCATCATCGATCATGCGGGGAAAGTAGAAACTTCCCTCATGCAGGAACTCTGGCCTGACCTAGTCGACATCTCGCGGCTTAGCGACAACCCAGAGGAATATCCTGTAGGCGTGTATGGCCGCAACCCAAGATTTACAGCCTCCCCAGACTGGGGTCGTCGCATGGTTGATCAAATTGTAAAGAGACTTTCCATCGGAGTCAGCTCCCTCTTGAGAGGCACCCGTGTCGATAATTATTCGGATCTTCGTGCCTTCATAGAGAAACATTGGAGTAAGCCGTTGCAGGTCAAAGGTCCATACCGCTCGAATCGGCAAAGAACAGAGTTCGAGGTCTTTAACGACAGTACTTACTCCAGATTTATTTCATCGGTCGCCCGAGTTGAGATCGATGGCAAGCCTGTTCCCTTGAAGGCGATCAGCTTTAAGAACACGAGCTCCGGTGAGAAAGGACTCTGGCAGCAGGGCGTAAGGTTGTCACGCACTCGAGGGTTCTATATCAGAAGGGGACAGTACGGAACGGTCCGAGTGAATGGAGTGACCCTTTCGGGAAATTCACACTCGCTCTCTATGAAGCTTCAGCTCGCCGGTGTAGTGGATTCAATCATTGATGGGACACTCATACGTGCGGCTCAGACCCACTAACACGGGAATCAGTTAGGCACTTCGAGGGGCTGGTCCCACCAGCCGACTAACTCAGTCTAGTGGACAGTCGGGTACTCGTTTTGACTCGTTGAATCTTGAAAGAGAGGTTTCGTGAAACAAGAGACTTCGGGAATTGTTCAAAACGGATCGTCGAAAATTCATGGAGAGATCATCTCCGGCTAGACCAAGACTGGCGGCATTGATTATGAAGGTTTCAGATTTTGGGCGAATTAATCCAGCATCCTAAAATGACTTAACTCACCTCGCAGGGGTATCTGAGGCCGACAAGCTGGAAGTTTGTAGACTCCAATCCGCAGGTCTACTCCCCTACTAATAATAGCATAGTGCCCACTTATTAATAGCATAGTGCCCACTTATGATGTGCCTTCTCGTAAACTGGAACATCTCTTTTTGGTTCTCGATGCCCATATTAGACCGCTCTACGTTTTGCTGACCAGGGAAGAAAAGCCTGCTTCGAATCCAAATTCAACCCGCTGATAATATCTTCTAATGAGGGAGGACAACCATGAAAACATGGACTTGTGGCGCGAGGGAATGCGGGACGAAGATATTGGCACCGCCAGCCTGAATCAGCCCGTTTGGGGATTAGGAACATGAGAAGGCTCGTTTTCGCCGTGGTCGTGGTGAGCTTCTTGAAGATCGATGTCGCCTGGGCTCAGGCACCTTTGAAAGTGATCGAGAAGGACGACATTATCTACGGCCGGACGGAAGGTTCTGGTCTCTTGGCAGACATAGCCTATCCTGAGGGCAAAGACCGGCTCCCGGTCATCCTGATCGTGCATGGCGGCCGATGGCGAGTCGGCTCGAAAAACGACCCTGTTCATTCTACCAAGATTTGTCCATGGGCTGAGTCTGGCTTTTTCGCCATGGCCATCAACTATCGGCTGGTTGGCGCCACGCCGGCGCCTGCATCGTATCAGGATCTTCAAACCGCGATACGCTGGGTGCACGCCCACGCTCAGCATTATCGCATTGATGCGAACCGCATTTACCTGATTGGCTATTCGGCCGGAGGTCATGGAGTGGCTCTGGCGGCCACGCTCGGGGAGGGTCCCTACCCGCGCACCGGAGGTTGGGAGAACGTGCGTGTCGACATCCGTGCCGCCATCAGCGTATCCGCACCCTATGATTTGAATACCTTGTCGTGGGGCAACCTGTGGACACCGCTGTCGGGCGATGTAGAGACTGCCCGTCGCATCGCTTCCCCGATACGGAACATTGGTTCCACAACCAAGCCGATCTTGATCATCCATTCCGACGACGATCGATCGGTTCCGATTCAGCAAGCCATCGATATGGAGCAGGCATTGGAAGTGGCGAAGGTCCCGCACAAATTCATCCATTATAAAGACAAGGGTCACGTAGGGTTGACGGATGACGTGAATAAGGAAGCTCGTGTGTTCATCGCCGAAGTCCAGGCAGCAGTTGGACTAAACCGCTGTCGCGGTAGGGCTGATCCGGAAAGGAATTGCTTGATTCCGACTGTGCAGCTGGTAGGATGTGTAGTGAATATGGAACTTATTATTCTCCCTTCCCACCTGATCAGTTGCTGCAAGTCTTTTAATCGCAATCGGATCCGATTCAATCCCCATAGCAAACCGGCGCTGATTCTTGGACCGGTTCCAGCGGTTCAGCCCAACTAAGTCTTTGCGACCGCTCGCGGAACCTGAGCCTTCCTGCTTCTGGTACTCGCATCGCGAGCAGTCGCAAAGACTCCTATTCGATAGGCGGATGGGACCACCTGCGGTGCCAGCTTCCCCTCGCCAGTAGGGCCAAAGGCGACCCCCGAGACAGAGTTCAGCTGACCCGGTAGTGGGATTCTGCTCGAGGTTCGCGGGTTTTCTCCAAGATCAGATGACGCCACGAAGCCACCCCAACGGGTTGGGACTAGGACACCGTACATGGGCCGCAGAAAATTGGGGTCTCAGGGAATAGCCGTGACGAATGGACAAACCATCGTGAAAAATTCCTCACCCAAGTCACTCTTGGTAGAGTTTTCTGGGTTGGGGTCAGAGTGAGCTGGGGAGCTGCTATCCCGTGTCCTCCCACCTTCCTTTAACTTAACCTCTCAAGAGGGCGAAGAAACGATGTTGGCTTAACGAGTTCCCGCCATTGAACTCGGACCAGGTTTACAAGAGCACCGTGCGGTCAGGAGTGGTTGTAATACGACACTATCGTTCCGGTCCGCCATCGGTTTCCTTTCGTCTGGGAATCCCGGTTAGATGTTTCTTATAAGGAAACAAAATGTCTTGCAAGAATCTTACAACTGGGCTAACCTACCCGCGAATTCTAATCTCAAAGTCGTTCGAGAACCCCGGATCGTCTGCGGCAACCGAAGGATAGCTGGCTGTCGATCTGGACCAAACTCTAGAGCGTTCGACATGAGAACCGCTTTGAGCTAGGGGTAAAGGATTAATGAATCGCGAGTCACGCTTATCGTTGGTAAGAAATGCGTCAGTGCATTTTGGTTTATAGCGTACCTGCGACCCGTTCCAACGACGGAATCCAGATCAGCTGATTTTGGCTTTCCACAGACAAAAACTACCGATCCTGGGAGCCGAACCCGATTGCCGAATTGTTGAGAAAGCGCCTGAGCGAGGGGCGCAGACCAACGCTAACAGGCGATCGGGGGCCGAGTAATACTGATTTCGCCGGGAAGCCTGATACTTCGCTGAATCGTTCGCGGAGGAAATTTCTACTATCAAGAAATATTATTCTTATAAGGAATCATCAAAAAGTCTACCCGCTTGAAACAGCGGCAGCCCTTTAGTCAGCTCCAAAAAACTGTAAGGAGACCCAAGGGACGCGCGTTCCACCAACTCGAATAAAATAAGGAGGAATCTATGAAGCGCATCGCGGTGGCTCGATTATTTCAAGAGACGAGCTCATTTTCATCCAAGAAAACAACGATCGAGGACTTCAAACAGTTTGGCTTGCATTTCGGTGCGGATATCTTCAGCCAAGTGAGCGATCTCCGCGACGAATTCTGCGGCTTTATGGATGCTGCTCGGCAAGCGACCGATCTGGAATTGGTCCCGATTATGTGGGCAGTGGGATGGACGGGCGGCGCGCTGACCCAGGACACCTTCGAATTCTTGAAGGAAAAGCTGGTCAACGGCATTGCATCGACTCCGTCGCTAGACGGCGTGCTACTGGCCTTTCATGGCTCCATGGCTGCGGAACGGACCGACGATACGGAGGGTGCTATCCTGAGCGCGATCCGGCGGGTGATAGGAGATAAGATTCCGTTAGTGGCCACCTTCGATCACCATGCCAATATGACAAGGCGGATTGTGGATAACCTTGATGCGCTCGTGGCCTACCTGACGTGCCCTCATCGCGATACCTTGGAAACCGGTTTGCGGGGCGCTCATATGATGCAGAGACTTCTGCGAAGGGAGATTGCGCCCACCATGGCGTTTCAAAAAATCCCCATGGTCACGCCAGCCGACAAGTATGAGACAGAAAAGGAACCTTTGAAGAGATGGTTCGAAGCCGCCCGGAAGCTAGAGGAACGTCCTGAGGTTCTGGCCGTCGCACAGTTCCCTGTTCAGCCGTGGCTTGACGTCGAAGAATTCGGCTGGTCGGTGGTGGTTGTGACGGACAACAACAAGGCCCTAGCGGAGCAACTGGCGGCTGATCTGGCCCAGCAGGCCTGGGATATGCGGCACGAATTTCTGGTGAACAATCCCCTGCCGGAGGAGGCGATCCGGATGGCAGTGCAGCAGGAAGGACCGATCGTCCTTGCCGATGGCTCGGACGCAACCAACGGGGGCGCACCTGGTGACAGCACTATATTACTTGAGGAGATGCTGAAGCAAAAGGTAGACGTGACTACTTATATGACGATGGTCGATCCCGAGGCCGTAGAAAAAGCGCTCGCTGCCGGGATTGGGAAAGAAGTGACCGTGAATCTCGGCGGAAAGCAAGACACTTACGGTAAACCGGTGCGCCTAACAGCGCGTGTTATTCGCACATCTGACGGCAAGTTCAGGATTGTAGGTGGTTCCCATCATGCGACTTCTGTCAATATGGGCCGTACCGTTCTTCTGCAGGCCGGACGAATCCACCTTGTGGTATCTGAACGGCTGAACCCGGGCCATGATCCTTTGGTCTATCGTCACATCGGTCTCGAGCCCAAGGACGCTCACATTGTCGTCGTCAAATGTGTGGTGGGACACATGCATGCGTATGCCCCAATCATGAAGAAAACGATCTGGATCGATTCTCCGGGCGCCACGCCGTCCAACTTGTCGCGCTTGAATTACCAGCGTGTCCCTCGACCGTTGTTTCCGCTGGACAGCGATATGGCGTGGAAAGCTAGGTAACGGCATTCTACTCGATCAAGCACCTTGGCTCGCCGGAGAAGTGGCGATCGCACTTTTCTGTGTCGAAGCAGTGGCGAAGGAAACGATCCCGCATTCTTCCCAATGCAAGCGAATGGCTGCAGACACGTGCCAAGTACGCCAGCTAGCCAAGAGCACAAGTTGTTTGAATCGCTGTTGCTTCATCAGCTGGTCGTAGATGCTCCGGTTTCAGCCCCTGTGGAGCAGGCTCTGGCCGAATTCGAGCAGGCGCTAAAGACAAGGGGGAGTATGACTTGGTGCGGTGCCAGTCGCTCCCCACCCAAGGGCCGACGGCCGTGGTGATTGGAACGGCGGGTTCGTCGGCCACGGGGGATAGACTGCTGGCTTCGCAACGTATCGTGCTGCCCCAACAGGCAGAATCGCTGTGCATCCAACAGCTGCGGGTGAAGGAACGGCGGGTTCTATTGATCGCTAACAGTACGGAACGGTCCGAGTGAATGGAGTGACCCTTTCGAGGAATTCACACTCGCTGTCTATGAAGCTTCAGCTCGCAGGTGTAGTGGATTCAATCATTGAGGGGACGCTCATACGTGCGGCTCAGACCCCCTGACAGGGGAATCAGTTGAGGCACATCGAGCGGCTGGTCCACCAGCCGACTAGTCGAGTGTACAGTCGGGTACAGGTTTTGACTCGTTGAATCTTGAAAGAGAGGTTTCATGAAACAAGAGACTTCGAAAATGGTAGAGCCAATCAAAACTCACCGTCGAAAATTCATAGAGCAAACGGGGATTGCGGCTGTTGCAGGATTTGTGAGTGTTGGTGCCAAAACCAAGACCGTGTCGCGTGATGCATCGCTGGCCAAAGGCGGCCAAGGACAGGCGGCCATCGTGGTGGGCAGAAATGCAGGAAACTTTTACCGCTGGGTTGCAGGAGAACTGCAGAAGTATCTTCGTTTGTTGACCGGTGTGGAATTGCCGGTTGTCTCTATGAGCGAAGCCCCGCTAGAAAGCACCAAGATTTTGCTGGGGGGACCGGACAGCAACGAGATGGTGGCCGAGGCGCAACAGAAGAAACTGATCGAGTTTACGGGATTGAAGAAAGATGGGTT
>JAKEER010000636.1 GCA_022616615.1 Acidobacteriota bacterium | reverse complement strand
TCAATTGTCGAGTTATTAACAGGTGCAGAAGTAGCAAGACACTGTGCGGGGTCTAATTATCGCCCCTCACCCCCGATCCCCTCTCCCCGCGCGGGGAGTGCGCGGGGAGAGGGGAGAGCCACCCAATAGGGGTGTCCTCCAACCACTGCTCGGATTAATAAGGCGGCGCAGTACATCGCGTGATTCATCCGCCAGACATCATTTCCCTTGCACCCAGGGCGCTCCCAATCCTTCGCGGAGGTCAACGACAGCGCCAGGGCGAATATCGTTCCAGCTTTCGCTGGATCCGCTAGGCCAGACAACCACCACTTGCAGAGGTGAGCTTTTCATTCCCAGTCCGAAATGGACGCGAATGTCGCTGGCACTCAAATAGCTGCCATCTCGGTGCGCACGGCGCCAGACCGGAGCATGTCCCTGACGGATAACTGCGACGCGGGCGCCGATCGCATCTCGGTTGCTTTTTACACCCTGAAGCCGAACCATCAGCCAATGATTTCCACTAGCAAACTGGTTGACCAAGAGGTGCGCCGGGCCGTTGTTGTTCGCCACCAAGACGTCGATATCTCCATCATTGTCGACATCACCAAACGCTGCGCCACGGCTCACTTCGGAAAGGGACAATGCCGGGCCTGCCTTGGCGGTCACATCCACCAGCCGCTGCCGTCCATCGCTCCAAAAGAGCTGGTTCTTTTGGTGGTAGGGATAGGCTTCTGCGCGCAACGCCGCAATGCGATAAACGGCTCCATTGGCTACGAACAGATCCAGGTGACCATTGTTGTCGTAGTCGAACCATCCGGTTCCAAAGCCGGTGCCTCGCGGTGACTGCGTCAGTCCCGCGGCAATCGTGGAGTCGTGAAAGCTGCCTTTCCCGTTGTTCAGATAGAGCGTGTGGGTTTCCTGAGAAAGATGGGTTATGAAGATATCTTCGTCCCCGTCGTTTTCAAAATCGCCCACCGCCACTCCCATGCCGGCTTCGGCCTTTCCATTGGCGTTATAGGCCACTCCCGCCAGCAGGGCCTGGTCTGAAAAGGTTCCATCCCTTTTGTTGATCCAAAGCTGGTTGGCGCTTCCGTCGTTGGCTACAAAGATGTCGGGCCAGTCATCGCCGTTGAAATCGGCGCAGGCAACTCCCAATCCTCGCCCGAACGCCGCTGTTGTTCCTGCCGTCTGGCTGATATCGATGAACCGGCCAGCGCCTTCGTTTCGAAACAGCCGGCTGGGCAAGGGCTGATAAACAGCCGGATTGCAATAGTCCCGCTGGCCCGAAGCGTCCGAACACTGCCGGTTACCCTGCACGGTGAAGTCAACGTAGTTGCAGACGAACAAGTCCACATCACCGTCGCGGTCATAGTCCACAAACGCCGCGCTTGTGCTCCAGCGGGAATCATCCACTCCTGCCTCAGAGGTGACATCGGCAAACGTGCCGTCGCCGTTGTTGCGGTACAAAACGTTGCTGCCGAAGTTCGTGACGTAAAGATCGGGGTCGCCGTCGTTGTCGTAATCACCCACGGCCGTGCCCATTCCGTAGCCGTCGCGTCTCAGGCCAGACTGTTCGGTGACATCACTGAAGCCGAGCTTTCCGCTGGGAACAAGCTCATTTCGAAAGAGCCGGCCGCCGGGCCAGTTTTCGGAAGGAGGCGGGAAGCGCGAGTCTTTCAGGGACTTGCCTTTGTCCAATAGGGCGCCTTGCACCAGATAGATGTCAAGGTCGCCGTCGTTGTCGTAGTCCAGCAGCGCGACCCCAGCTCCCGCGTTCTCCGGAAAATAGAAATCGCCGGTTGCCCCGATGAAGTGGCGGAAGCGAAGCCCGGTTGACTCGGCGGCCTCCTGAAACCAGGGACTCTGCTGGGCTTCTTTCTGAGCGCATCGGTGTCGCGGAAGAGGAACCGCACTCCAAACGACCGCAGCCAGCAGTGGAAGGTAGCGCATCATCTAGTCCCGCTGCCTAGCTGCAGCTGGCTCAGAAGCTGACCGATCTCGGCTAGGCGCTGCGACTGGCCGAGAGACTGGGCTTGCTGCCTGGCTTGCCGCGCAGAGTGAAGAGCTTCCTGCTGATTGCCCTTCTTCGCATAGGCAAGCGCAAGATTCAACAAGAAGAGAGAAGCATGCTCATCCCGCACCCGCACAATTTGCGAGAAGTGTTCGATGGCTTCGTCCACCTCGCCCTGGTTCAGCAGGAGCTGCCCGAGTCCAAAATGAGCAAAGCGAAAATTCGGCCGGTTCTCGATCGCCAGTCGAAAATGGCGGCTGGCCGCCTCCACGTCGCCGTCATCGGCCAGAAGAAAACCGAGGCTGTTGTGACTGTCGGCGTAGAAGGGATTCAGTTCGAGCGCCCGGCGAAAGGCCTCGATCGATTCCCGGCGTCTTCCCTGAATTGTCAGAGACACTCCGTAATTGTGATGAAGTTCATAGCTGTCCAGCCCGAGGCGCACGGCCTCCCGGTAATGCTGTTCGGCCTTGGCGGGATTGCGGAGATCCAGATAGCAAGCAAGCAGCGCAGCATGGGCCTTGGCAGACTGAGGATCCGCTTGCAGCGCTTTCTCAAATTCCGTAACGGCGTTTCGAATCTGGCGCTGCTCTCGAAAACGAAATCCTCGCACCAGGTGGGGATGCGCGCCCGATTTGAGTTCTTCGATGGCTTCCAGCAAAGGATCCTTCAGTGCTGGCCGGCTGTCGCGATGCCTCTCAAACAGAGCGAGCTGTTTCTGCGCTTCTGCTTCTCGTCCCTGGTCCCTATAGGCGAGTGCCAACGCGTAGTGCGCCGCTCCAAAGCCGGGAAACAGCTCGCAAGATTTGCTGTCCCGCCGCGTTGCGCAGCTGCGAGAAATCGCCCCGGCGCATCGCCTCGGTCGGCACGGTGGTGAGCAGGTTGGTTCCCGAGCGTTCCCTCAACCCTTCATAGCTGGCGAAGAAGAACGTCTTGTTGTGTCCGTCATAGCCTAACGGGCCAAAGAGCTTTTTGGGCAGCACCACCGGGCCACCGATGCTGCCGCCAAACTGGTTGCGCTTGAAGCTCGCCAAGGGAATGCCATTCCTATTGTTGAAGAAGTTGTTGGCATCGAAGACGGAGTTCCGCAGAAACTCGTAGAGGCTCCCATGCAGCTCATTCGTGCCCGATTTGTAGATCAGGTTGATGATGCCGCCGCCGGTCAGTCCAAATTCAGCCGAGTAGTTGCTTGTCTGCACCCTGAACTCCTGCACCGCGTCAACCGAAGGCGTAACGGTCAAGTTCTTGACTCCTCCATCGGCCTGCGGGGCGGCAGGAATGCCGTCCAGCAGAATCTCATTCGTGCCCAGCCGCCCACCGTTGATCGTCAACTGCAAGTTGAAACCTCTCGTGACAGACCCGATCACCCCGGGTGTCAGCAGCGCCAGGGTTAGCGGATTACGCTGATTCAACGGCAGGTCCACGATCTTCCGGTTATCCACCATGTGCCCCACCGCCGAAGTCTCACGTTCCAGCAGCGGGGCCTCGCCGGTCACAGTCACTTTCTCGTGGACTTCTCCAACTTCCAGAGTGAAGTCAATCCGTGCGACCTGCTGTACCTGCAGAGTGATGCCTGACCGGGTGACAGGCTTGAACCCGGACATCTGCACGGTCATCCGGTAGGTGCCCGGTTCCAGCAGGGGAACCGTGTAGTAACCGTCCTCATTGGAGTGAGTCTCTCGATCAATCCCCTTGCCGATATGAGTCATCGTCACGGCGGCGCCCTGAATGACCGCGCCAGTGGGGTCGGCAATCCTTCCCGTCACCTGAGCCGTCTGTGCCAGAGCGAGCTGGACGCCGGCCAACACCAGGATCTCCAGCCAAAGAACACGAAGCAGGTATTGAGGCTTCATAAGTTTTCTCCTTATTACAATCACAAGCACAGGGTTTGAGGAATCGTGCAGATGGCTGTGGCAGGGCCCCGTCAAAGTCGTCGCTTTGAGCCAACCACCAACCACCGGCGTCAGTCGGTGGTTGGTGGTTGGACATTTTGATTCCCCTTATAGTATTCGAGGCCCCAAGGACTCGAAGGAAGATATAGAGATAGTAGGGCGGGCGCTGGCACAGGGACGGCGGTCCTGGAGCCAGCGCCGGGGTGGTGCGACCGGCCCTTGCGGAAACCTCCAATCGGACGTTACGTGCCGCAAAGGCTCTTCCTCGATACGAAACGCTTGAAACGACGGTTCTCGGTGCATCCTCAGACCACCCCCGTGCCGCTGCGCGACCGCCGTCGCTGCGCGGCACATCCCCTCCTGATCTCACCTGATCTCAGGAGGGGAGCCAGAAAAACGTCCGATTCGCAGCCACCGGCGTCAGCCGGTTGGCAAAGCTTCCAACAAGATCTTTCCCGCTGCCGCGGTCAGCGCGTCACAGGCGCGCTGACCGCGGCAGCGGGAGCGGAGGCCAGGCGGGGGCGCCCTCCAACCACTGGCTTACGCCAGCGGTTGGACGAAGGTTCTGCTTCTGACTGTGACGGGGCCTTGATGGCTGCGGGCACAAACATAAAATTGCCGCGACCCTTTCCTCCAGTTCCGAGGATCGTCTCGCGTCACCGGCGAGCTCCTGGTCGAACGGGAATTGAACCGATGCAATAGGTTGCGAATTCACAACATGCCTTCAAACCAAACCCGGCGGAAAGATTGCGCCGAGCGCCCAATTTTCCGAGGAACTGTTTTTGCCCTATGCAATAGCAGACGGAGTAAGACGGAATTTAACGGCAGCAATCCGAAAAAAAGATGCGCTGCGATGAAAATCGCCTGAATCTGGGAGCCGCTGTCCTCAGCGGCGACCTGGCCGCTCCGCATGCCACCATCGCCGCTCGGAGAGCGGCTCTCACTTTTTCATGGGTTGTGGCGCCGCCACGGCGGCATGGAAACTGCGAAGTGGCAATCAGTGTGGCGTGGGGCTCCCGCTCAACGATGACAACGTTGAGGTACGGGAACGCAACAAAGTCAGAGGGCAGAGAATGAGGTGTTCTTGTTTTCGGACTGTTCATCAGGCCTTGTGTGCTCATCCTTGTGATCAGCGCTGGGCCGCAGCCGCAACGGGCGTCGTTGGTTCACAAACACTCACGAGTTCTTGATAGTCCGAACAGGAAGGGTGCTGCCAAGACCGGGATCAGGGGCGCAATGCTAATAATCGGAAAAACCAATGAGGCCGGTCCATTATGGCCAAGAGCGTGATACAACAGGATGTTTCCAGTGCCGCCCGTCATGCCGGTTGCGAGTGCCAACAGCAATCCCTTGCCTAGGTGGCTGCCTTTTTTTAGGTTCTTTGAGAAGAGTAATAGCGGGGCGAAAGGAATAATGCCGGCGCTGGACAAAATCTGGATCATTGAGCCAGAAAGGTCCTGGCTGGCTATGGGTGATAACAGGCTCCAGACAGCCCAGATCAACATGGAAACGGTAGAATACATCAGCCACTTTGGCATTTTAATCGTGGCCGTTTCCAGAGTGATTTTGATTAGACCCCATATTTTTGGTAAAGCTGGCGCAGAGTAGCAGTCGATCGCCGCAGCTCATCTTCGGAATACTTCAATGTAAGCAACCCATCCGAAAACCAGCCGTGATAACCGATTTGCCCGCAGGTCTGGATGATGCGGTCAAAATCATTCTCCCCGCCCCCGATAATGGCAGCCCCTCCGTTGCTGTCGTGGAGATGAAAGTGCCAGACACGGCCGTTCAAATCCCAGATGTTTTGATAAACATCGGGATCCTCCAAGAAGGAATGGCCGGTATCAATCAGGATGCCCAAATTAGGACTCCCCACCCGGTCCACGATCTCGCGGGCCTCGGCGCCCGTATTAATGGTGTTAATCTCAAACCGGTTGGTGTATTCAAACACCACCGTCACTTCTAGTTGAGCGGCATATGCGGCAGCCTCCTTGAGGACATCCACCAAACAATCCTTGAACCAGCGCATAGGGCGCCCGGGAACGGCGAAGCCTCTGGCTACGCCCACTTGTTGAATGCAGCCCAGTTCTCGGCAATGCCGGATGTAGCTCTTCAGCTTTTCCAACGCAAGTTCCATTTTGCGCATATCGGCGTTTACTAGAGACGCCTTGAACAGGTACTGAATACCTCCACAATTCATGGCAGAGACTCTGAGGTTGTGTTCCAGCAGCAGAGCCTTGAACGCGCCGACATCAAACTGGTCAGGGTCGCCCATAACGATCTCGACCCCGTCATATCCCATTCGTTTGGCGGCTGAAAGCGATTCAGCGTACGCCCCTGCTAGCATTTCACATCCTTCCGGTTCCGGAAAATCCGGAGTCAGAATAAAAACCGAGGTGTGGGCCATAGTAGGAGACTCCTTAGACTTCCTGATACATCAAATTTGATGATGCCTTTTCCGCAACCGCTGAGGCAAGACGGAGTGGAACGCGCACTTTCTTACTGAACATTGCGAATTATTAGTGACAACTCCCGTGTGTGCATGTTCGCTGCGGTCGTAGGCTGGATTCGGCTCCCCTCGCCCCAACGCGGGAGAGGGGAGCTGTGAAAAAATTCGGTTGGGCGTATAAACCTGATCCGGTAGGGACGCGGTGCTCATTGATGTCAACTTAAGGCGGTTTCGTCCATGATTGACGCAGAAAACGCGTCAATCATGGCTACCAAGACGACTGACTAGGGCATGGGTA
>JAKEER010000635.1 GCA_022616615.1 Acidobacteriota bacterium | reverse complement strand
TTCGGCACGCCTGCTTCCAACCCAGTGCTGAAACGCATCGCCGGTTCTTTGCCGAAGCCGTTGGTCGAGGGGCAGCGCGAGGACGCGGGCGCAGTTTTCATCTATCCCAACCCGGAGAACCCGGAGCGCTATGTGGTGGTGTGGAATACCAAGGTTCTGAGCCTGCCCGATAACGGCCTGAGCGCGGGTTACATTCTGCCGGTGAACCTGCTGCCGGATTACGCGCTGATCAAAGCGGGCAGGATCGTTTCGGCGGGACATTTTGACGGCGACTGGAAGCTCAAAGCCGCAGTGAATGGTCAGTGAGCAAATCATCTCCAGGAGAGAGTATGCGGTTTTGCAAAAGCATTGTGTGGGCGCCGCTGCTCGCCATCACCGCACAGGCGATCTGCGCAACAGCTTCCTCGCTGACAGTCGTGCGCACCACGTCTTCATCACGCAGAAACCGCTTGAGGTGCGACTCCCTTCTGGTGGCACGAGGGCTAACTGCGATGGATGTGCTCCAGGCCATTTCTGAAGTCGCAAACTGAGGCTCAATATGCGCCGGTGCTTTTTGCCATGCAAGCGTGGGTTTGCGTTTCTACTGCTCATCGCCGCGCTCCTTAGCACTAGCCCCGCTTCATCTCTTCTCCGCGCGACTCTGCCTCAAAAGGCCCAGACGGCGAACGCGCCTTTGGCGGCCAGCGACGAGGTCTTTCTTGAAGACCTCTCCCGCCGCTCGTTCCGCTATTTCTGGGAACAGGCTGACCCGCGCACCGGCCTGGTGCGTGACCGCGCGCGCACGGATGCTTCTCCGCACAATGAAAGTCATCGCCACGTCGCCAGCATTGCGGCGACGGGTTTCGGCCTCACCGCGCTTTGCATTGCTGCCCAGCGCCGCTGGATCAGCCCCGATGAAGCTCGCGAGCGCGTGCGCGCCACGCTGACGTTCTTTGCAGATCGCGCACCTCAGAAGCATGGCTGGTTCTATCACTGGATGAACGCCCTCACGGGCGAACGCGTTTGGAAGAGCGAAATTTCTTCAATCGACACAGCCTTACTGCTTGGGGGAGTGCTGACGGCGCGGCAGTATTTTCGTGAGGAGGATGAGATAGTTCGGCTGGCAACGAAGATCTACGAACGAACTGATTTTCGGTGGATGTTGAACGGGCATCCGATGCTGCTTTCGCATGGCTGGAAGCCCGAAACCGGATTTCTCAAACATCGCTGGGAGGACTACAGCGAGCAGACGATTCTTTATCTGCTGGCCATCGGTTCACCGGCGCACGCAATCCCGCCGCGTTCATGGCATGCATGGAAACGAAGTTGGTTCACTTACAAAAGCTTCAGATACCTTCACCGTCACCCGCCGCTGTTCATCCACCAATATTCGCACGCCTGGGTTGACTATCGCCGCCGCCGCGACAGCCAGCCCCCGCACATTGATTACTTTGCGAATTCGATTACGGCAACCAAAGCTCACCGCCAGTTTTGTCTTGATCTGACGAAAGAATTCTCCGGTTATTCGGCGAACATCTGGGGAATCACGGCCTCGGACAGCATCAAAGGCTACGTCGCCTGGGGCGGGCCGCCGCGCCATCCCGCCATTGACGGCACGGTCGTTCCTTGTGCGGCGGGCGGATCGCTGATGTTCACACCGGAGATCTCATTGCCCGCTTTGCGCGAAATGCGCGATAAGTTTGGCGACAGAATCTATGGCCGTTACGGATTCACTGACGCTTTCAATCCGAGCACGGGTTGGGTGAATCCCGATGTGATCGGCATTGATGTCGGGATCATTTTGCTCAGCGCAGAAAATCTGCGGACTGGCAGCGTCTGGACTTGGTTCATGATGAACCCCGAGCCCGCTCGCGCAATGCAGTTGATTGGCCTTCGCCTCGCGAGTTCTACTTGGAATCCCACACCTTCGACCGTTGGGAGCGAGCCTTGGCGCCGCTCCCCGCAATCGTCCTCACACCTCTCGGTCGCCTTCTCCGATCACACTGAGGTTGTTCACGACCCTTCGAACGCCCGACACCGTCTGAGCCACCTTTTCTGCAAGTAGCTTTTCCGCTCGAGAGGAAACAGTGCCGCCGAGGGTAACAGTTCCGTCCTTTGAATGGATTTGAAGGGTGTTGAGAGAAAACGCTTTGGTCGAATAAAGTTCAAATTCGACCCTTTTTGCAAGTTTATCCTCTGGAGTGTCTCCGGACTGCGGGGTTGTGACGCTAATATTGTTGGTCACTCCCGTAACACCCTGAGCTCCCCAAGCGATCTGTTGTGCCAAATTCTTTTGGCTTTCCGTCTCCACAACGCCATTGAGGGTCACCTTGCGTTCTTGCACTGCCAGCTCAATTTGTTTGTCTTTCAGCTCCGGACTTTTGCGGATTACGTCTTGAACGATCGTCTTAATCTCCAGGTCCGCTACCCGCTCGCCAAGACGACTTGCTTCCGGATTCGGTCGGGTGGCTGGATCTATGACCAGATTGTTGTGCAGTTCTTTGACGCCTGAGGTGTCTTGCGCGATAGCGCCTGCCATCGCCTTGATCTCTTCGGAAGGCACTTGACCGCGGAGGCTCACCACCCGTTGTTTGGTATCCACGTTTATGTCAAAAGCCGACGCATGCTTCGACAACATCAAGGCGGTTTTTACTTTGGTTGTTGTGGCGGCGTCTTCGGATGTCTCTTTGATGGAATACCAAGCTGCTTTGACAGATCCATTTCTCTGCTGCCAGTAATACCAAACCCCGATTGCCAACAGGAAGATGACAACCACACTGACGAGCGTCCCAATCACGCCCCTACCTCTTTGATAATCGGATGCGTTCATTGTTTTCTCTCCAGGTGCTTTCTTCAGACTTCCGTTTCAAACTACCAGGCTTGGTGCGTCAGGTCTGGTCAAAATTGCTCCTGCCAGCTATCAGGTTCACCGTTCAGTTTTGAACAGCCACCAGGCCGTCATTGCGGCAAGAATTATGAAGTGACGGAGTTGCCACGATGAGGCGAAATTCTTGCGGGAGGTGTCTTATGACTAACAAAGGCAGATTGCTACTATTCCTTTCATTGGTGTTGTCGCTCCCAGGCTTGCATTCCGACTTGCTTGCGCAAGGGCGGTATTCCAAGCGCTTGACCGGGACTTGGAGGCTTGATGCTTCACGCAGCGATGACGTGCGCGATGCGACAGATCGCGCCTTGGGTGACCGTGGCGTTAGCTCCGACCGTATCCGACAAAGGCTGGAGAGCCGTCTTCAGCCACCCGATCGGTTGGCCATTGACCAGTCCGGTCGTCGTATCACTATGGCTTCCTCCAATGCCCCGCAGGTTACCTTCGACGCCGATGGTCGAGCCCGTACCGAAACTAATCCCAATGGGCGATCTGTACAGACTACCGCCAGCTTGAATGGTTCGGTCCTCACAATCAGGACTCAAGGGGACCGCTCTAGCGATTTCCAGGCCACCTTCGAACCAGTCGATAACCGGAGCCTGCGAGTGACGCGTCGAATGTATAGTGACCGTCTGACCCAGCCGATTGAAACCAGGAGTTTTTATACCCGCGTCTCGGATGTGGCACAGCTGGACGGGTATTCCGATCCCTACCCCGAGAGAAGCGCCATCCGCAGGGATAGACGGAGTAGCAGTTTCGGGATTCCTGGCGATACATCATTGACCGCCACTCTGAACGAGTCTTTAGACACAAGGAACGCGCAAGATAGGGACCGTTTCACGCTGACCGTGCGCTCCCCGGCGCAATACAGCGGCGCCGTGATCGAAGGCTATTTGACCAGAGTTGAACGCTCAGGCCGCGTTTCCGGTAGCCCCGAACTTGGATTCGAGTTCCAAAACATCCGCCTGCGTGACGGCGGCACCTATGACTTCTCTGGCTATATTGAGCAAGTGCGCACGCCGAACGACGACAAAGTCAAGGTTGATAACGAGGGCAGTGTGAAGGAAAAGAGTGGTCAGACAGAGCGCACCGTCATGCGCAGTGGCATCGGCGCGGCAATTGGCGCCATCATCGGCGGACTTACGGGAGGTGGACAGGGCGCCGCAATCGGTGCTGCGGTTGGAGCTGGAGCGGGCGCTGGTTCAGTCATGATCCAGGGGCGAGATGATCTCCAACTGGACAGTGGCACAGAGTTCACGATTCGGACGACTTCTAGCAATCGGATTAGTTCTAACACTTTCGGTCGATAGTTGCCTGCAGCGAAAGTTTAATCATCTCGCGGGCGGCGCGCCCCACGCCGCGGGGCGGGCGCAGCTCCGCGGCTCGCGAGGACGCTCGCCCTCCCACTCCGAGGCCTTCACACTTCTTCACCGCATGCGGCGAATCCGAGCCGGGATCAGCCATCATGATTCCGCCGAACGCTTCCGAACTCTCGGCGTTGATGTCTTTCTCGGAGAAGCCCGCTTCTTGAGCCCGAATCGTGTGCAGGTTGGCGCTGCTACCCTGCGTTTCAAGAAGGCGGTCATCGCCACCGGAGCGCGAGCGGTTGTTCCGCCGATTGAAGGTCTCGAGGCGGCGGGCTATCTAACGAACGAAACGGTCTTTTCTCTTACCGAACGGCCACGAGACCTGGCCGTGATCGGCGCCGGGCCGATCGGATGCGAACTCGCCCAAGCCTTTGTGCTTCTGGGATCTGAAGTAACATTGATTGAAAAGGACTCCGAGCTGCTCATTCGGGAAGATCGCGATGCAGCCAAGGTTCTCGCAAACGCGCTGGCTCGTGACGGCGTCCAGATCAAGCTGGATAGCAGCGTGCGGCGCGCCAGTGTGGCTGGCGATTCCAAAGTTCTTGAGCTGGAAAGGCACGGAGAGACCGAGCGTCTTTCTGTTGACGAGATCCTGGTTGGCGCCGGCAGGGCACCCCACATTGAAGAGCTGAATCTCGAATCGGCTGGCGTTGCTTACGAAAGAACTGGAGTCGTCGTAAATGACTATCTTCAGACAACCAACTTGAAAATCTACGCGGCCGGTGATGTGTGCCTGAGCCACAAGTTCACCCATACTGCGGATGCCACGGCACGGATCGTGATTCAAAATGCCCTCTTTCTGGGCAGGAAGAAATTGAGCCGTCTAACTATCCCCTGGTGCACATATACGACTCCGGAGGTGGCGCACGTGGGTATGCACCAACACGATGCTGCGGCGAAGGGGATCGAGCTGGACACTTATCAGATTCCCATGAAACAGGTGGACCGCGCCGTAACGGATGGTTCAGACGACGGCTTTGTGAAGATCCATGTCACAAAAGGGACCGATCAGATTCTGGGCGCTACCATCGTGGCCGATCACGCTGGTGAAATGATCAGCGAGATCACTCTTGCCATGGTACATCAGGTGGGTCTCGGGAAAATCGCCAGTGTCATTCATCCCTATCCGACCCAGGCCGAGGCGATTAAGAAAGCTGCTGATGCTTACAATCGAACGCGTCTCACGCCCTTAGTAAAAAAGCTGATGGCGCGGTGGCTGGCCTGGACGCGGTAAGATCCAGCAATGTCGCTGGTCTGGTCTGGAGTCCAGACATCGGTTCAGCCCGGGTGTTCAAGTTCGCCGATTTTCGGAACGAAACGAGAATTTTGTTCTCGCTTCGCCGAAGCCTGAAAGCCCGAAGCGCGAGCGAGGGCAAATCGATGCCCCTCCTCGCCGGCGCTTCGGGCTTCCGGCTAGAGATCGCTACGGGATATCAAGGGCGGCAGCCGTTGGTTAGTTGGAGCTTGGACTCTTAGCCGGAGGAGGACACCATGCGATTACTTTTCTTGTTTGCCCTGGCAGCGATGGCAATTTCTCTGGGAGATGCCATGGCCAAACCTTCTGCAACTGGATTCAAAGTCGGTGAACCTTTTCCCAGTCTGGGGTTGCCCTCTCTTGCGGATGGGAAGCCGCTCTCACTGACTCGATTTCGCGGACAGAGAGAGCCTGTCAAGTTCACATTCATTATCTCTCTGATGGTTTCGTCGCTTGCTCAGCAAGTCGAGCGGCCTCTGGAAAGCTTCTTCGACCAAGCACGAGAGCTGGAGAAGCGCGAAGACTATGCCGGAGCGGTGAGGGTGTATCAACAGGCTCTCGCCTCATACCCCAGCCAGCCAGAGATTTTGAAACGGCTGGGCATCGTTCACCAAACCGAGCTGAAGTTCCGGGAATCGATCGAGACCTTTGAGCAAGTTCTGCAGCAAGCCCCGCAGTTTCCTGAAGTGAACTTCTATCTGGGGCTTTCGTATTTCGGTCTCAATCAGTTCGAAAAAGCCGAGAGCGCTTTCCAGGCCGAGCTGGCAGCCCGTCCCAACGACCGCCGCACGCGGTATTACCTTGCTCTGGCGCAGCAGTCACTTGGCCGGCACTTCGAGGCAATTGAACAGCTCGAGACGTTGAGACGCGAGACCCCACAGGACAGCCGCATCCTTTACCAGCTTGCCCGGCTGTACAAGATCTCGTCGCTGCTCACGATCAAGCAGCTCGCCAAGCTCGATCCGGACTCACCCCAGTTGCACGCGCTCCAAGGAGAAATCTACGTCGAAGACGAGCAGTACCCGCGCGCGCTTCGGGAGTTTCAGCAGGTGCAGAAGCGCGATCCGCAATTCCCCGGACTGCATTTCTCTCTGGGCCAGGCTTACTGGAAGATGTCCAAGCTTAGCGACGCCGAAGCGGAGCTGCGGCTGGCATTGCGCGAGGACCCGAATCATCCGTTAGCCAACTATTATCTGGCGGAGATCCTGTCGCGGGCGCAAAAGTTTCAGGAAGCCATTCCTCTGCTTCAGGTCGCTGTCGTCGCCGATCCCGGGCTGGCGCTGTCCCATTTCCTTCTGGGAAAGTGCTATGTCGCACTGGGCGAACTGCAGAAGGCGCTTCAGGCGTTCTTGAAGGCAACGGAACTGGATCCGAATGATTCCGGAACTCATTACCAACTAGCGCGCCTCTATGCCCGGTTGAACGAAGCGGAGAATAGCCGGCGCGAGATGGAATTGTTTGAGAAGCTGCAACGGCAGGAAAAGGAGCAGAGGCTGAAGGTATCAGACCGCAGCCTGGAGGAGCAAAAGACCAGCCCCTGACTCAGAACCCGGCGAAAGCGGTCGTCACACAGGCGAAAGCCGGTGCTCAGAGTGCTGGACGCTTCCTGGATTCCAGCTTTCGCCGGAATGACGGCCCCACGGGTGGCGACGATGAAGGTGCTTTCTGCATTCGTCGTGGATCGCAGTAGCCGGCGAAAAAAGCCCACGACCAACGCAGAAGGCGCGTTGATCGTGGCTACCCATGCCTGCCGTCCTCAAGAATCCCGCTAAAGAATTACATCCATTTTATGAGGCAGGGCGCGTCAGCCGCCCTAGCCATTCCCTTAAGGTCGCGGTTCTGATGCGGTTTGCGGCTGAAACTGCGACAGCCTTCGCTGCTGTGCCTCCATGCGTGACTCCACTTCGCGGCGGCGCAGCTCCGCCGAACGCGCGGCCAGGTCCTCAGCTTTGGCGCGGTCGTCTAGCTTCAGATAGACGCGGCTGAGCTGATACATGGCGCCGGAGTGACCCGGGTTAAGTTCGATGGCGCGCTCGAGTTCCTTTCTCGCTCGTTCGGTCCTCTCCAGCTTCAGAAGCAGCTTGCCCAGCTCGAAGCGGGTCTCAGGCACATTGGGATTGATGCTCGCTGCGCGCTCGAATGCTGCTGCAGCATCGCTGTCGCGCCCCAGCCGCATGAGGACGAGACCGTAATAGTGTTCCAGATAGAAATCTGCCGGCAGCCGCTCCAGCGCGCCTTTCAAGAGTTCCGCGGCCTCATCATTTCGATCTGCTTTAACATACGCCTTGGCCAGTGCTGCGTAACCCAGCGGGATAGTCGGGTGGCGCGCGATAGCCTGGCGAAAAGCGGCCTCAGCCTTCTCGAGGTTTCCCTTCATCAGCTCGGTGGCGCCCAGCCTCAAGTGCAGTGTGTAGTTTTCCTGGACCGTCTTCAATCCCTGCTGAAGCAGGCGGATAGATTCATCATAGCGGTCCAGATCCATCAGCAGCCGTGTATATTCCAGATAGTAGTCCTCATTGTCAGGTTCAGCCTTGACGGCTCTTTCGTAAGCCTCCAGCGCGGCGGGCAGGCTGCCACCGGCTTCATAAGCGGAACCGAGCAGGCTGAGGAGTTTGGCATTGCCAGGACGCTGCGTCGACAGGGACTGCAGCACCGCAGTCGCCTCTTCGTAGTTGCGGTTGTTCATCAGGGCAATGGCCAGGTTGTGGCGGTTGGCCCAGGACTCCGGGTTCTGCTTCAGCAGATGCCGGAAACGGGGCAAGGCTCGTTCATAAAGGCCGCGCGAGCTCAACAGCAGCGCCAGCGCGTATTCCTGCTCAGCCTGCAGGCCCGGCTGGCTCTCGAGCAGGCTGGCTGTCTGCAATGCCTTGTCAGCCTGGTTCAGCCTGAAATAGGCTTCGGCCAATTGCAGGAGTAGCGGCGCGTCGTTCCTTAACATGCCGGGGGCCTTCTCCAGATGGGCGACGGCCTCGGCGTCCTGCTTGCGATGGAGGTAGATCATCCCCAAACAGTAGCGCACAAACTCGTCCCCGGGATCGAGACGCAGCGCCTGCTGGAACTCTTCGAGCGCCGGCTCATCGGCTTTGGCCTGCCAGAAGTTGTAGGCCAGGTTCTTGTGCGGGCCGGCGAGCTTGGGATCGAGCTGAATAGCTCTTTGAAATTTCTGGTTTGCTTCGGCAGTGCGGCCCAGTTTGGTCAGCACAATCCCCAGGACATTCTGGATGGCCGCGTTGCCGGGCTGGCGCTGGCTGGCAAGGTCGAACTCCTTCAGAGCCTCTTCAAACCGTTCCTGCTGGAAAAGCTGATAAGCGCGGCGGAGGCTGTCCTCGGTCTCAGCGGCCGGGAACCCCAGCCTGCCCGAACAGACGACCAGAACCGCAAGAGCATGGAGCACGCGGCGTATTGAGTTGCTCATGATTGATGGCTCAGCGGCTTAGGGATCAGCAAGGCGTAGCGAGCCGCACCTGATTGTGTTATCTGGATCGGGCAGGAGTCAAGGATAGAGCGCCCGCAGGTTGCGATTGAAAGTGACGTACACGTTGAACCGCCATGGCGGCTCCGCCGCCTGATGTGAGGAAAGGTTGTGTCTTTCCGTCGAGTTTCTATTCTACATTTCCAAGCTGCTGGCCGGGACGACAGGCAAGCCAGAGGCTTGCCAGCCATTAGCCGGTGGTCGAGCGTTAGCGACACCACCGGCTAATGGTTTTCATGACGATAGGCACCCCCGAGGGGTGCCAGCCGTTGTCTTCGTTGAACCGTCTTCGATCGATGCCGACGGCGCTGCGACCCCTGCGGGGTCATGCTTCTCTCCTGATGCAGGCCAGGGGTGGAGCGCTCGCGCTCCACCCCTGGCTAATGGCTAGCAAGCCTCCGGCTTGCTGGAAAGGCGCACCGCTTCGGGGCATCAAAGCCCCAGAAAACTGTACGCCACTTTCAATCGCACCCGCGCTCGCATACCAGGGCCCCGTCAAAGTCGCGAGCCCTCCCTTAAGGTCGGGCTCCTGAACAGGCCAAGGCTCAAGTCAGCAGCCCGCGCATCAGCAAGGGCTGTGCCTCAACGCAATGACCTGCGAGGGCTTGACGTGGGCCATCGGGCGCATACGCCCGCCGCGCGTCCAGCGTGCGCCGGAGCGCCCGCTCCATCCGGCGCGATTCACCGCGTGGCGGCGCCGATTCTCGAATCGGCGGCGCCATAGTAAAGAAACCACTTTTGACGGAAACGAACCAACCCCTCGAGAAAGACCACCTGGTTAACCTGACCGATGATCTCATCCTGTTGCGTGGGCGAGAAGAAAGGTTGATCGAGGCGCCGCAGCACGCGCCGCGGGTTTCTGCTGTCGAACAGGACGGCGCCAGCCGAATAACTGCCATCAGTCAGTGACATCGAGTTGTAGATCAGCAGGATTCCTTCGCACGTGAGCAGCGGCGGCGGCCCGGGCTCGACCAGCCTGGAGTCGAACTTCTCGGGACGCGGGCTCAAGACAGGCTCAGGCTCGCGATTCCAGTGAATGAGGTCGTTCGAGCGTGCCAGCCAGATATGCGTGTCACCAAAGTACATCAAATAGGAGCCGCCGCTGCGCTCAGCCAGAATCGCTCCAGACTTGCTCCAATTCAGATCGGGAAACAACACTCCGTGCTTTGTCCAACGACGCAGATCTTTTGAGCTGGCCAGACAGAGCCGGGCCTGCTTGCCGTCATAAGCGGTGTAGGTGACGTAATAGGTCCCATCGTGTTCCACGATGCGCGGGTCTTCGCAACCCCCGGGATTTTCATACTCCTCAGTAGGAGCCAGCACCGGTTCCGGCTCGCGCTGGAAGTGCAAGCCATCGTCGCTGACAGCCAGCCCGATGCGGCTCGTGCCGTTCCATTTCCCGATACCAGTCCGGTCTTCGGCGCGATAGAGCAGATATACGTTGCCGTCTTTGACAATGGCTGCCGGATTGAAAACATCCTTGGCTTCCCAGCTCTCGCCCCGCGGCGCCAGGATCGGATTGCCGTCGTGCCGCGTGAAGTTCAGGGAATCGAGAGTGAACTCGGAACGGCAGGTGTGGCAACTGTAGAGGAATAAGGAGAAAAAGAAAGAGGCCAGAGCGCTGATCAGCGCTCTGGCCCGCGGGTGGTGGCGCATATGATTCGGAAGATCGGCGCCGGTCTCAGAAGTTCAGCTTCAACCCAAATTGGATGATGCGCGGCCCACTCGAAGAATTCACGACTCCGAAGCTGGCTGGATCGTTTCGATTTCCGCCGGCAAACACCCCAGGCGCGTTGAAGATGTGCCGGTTGAAGACGTTGAAGAATTCCGTGCGGAAGTCGAGGTGGACGTCTTCTGTAATCTGCGTTCTCTTGCCGATCGTAAAGTCCTCGTTCAGAGTAGGAAAAGAGCGCAGGTTCAGCGAGCGCGGCGCGTTGCCGAAGGTGAAGTTAGCCGGCACGGAGAAGGCTGCCGGGTTGAAGAAACGGTCGGTAGTAGGATCGAAGTTCCCGCTCCAGCCCTGCTGGTTCGCGCCGGGCACGACATTGGCGCGGATGCAGCCAGTGAACTGGTCCAGAGCAAACACTCCCGTGTTGACTCCGCAGGCGAATGCAGCCGTTGGAATGCCGCTGCGGTAGGTATGCACGGCGCCAATGCGCCAGCCTTGGAGAAGCTTGCCGGCGGCCCCCGATTTGTTTCCGTAAGCCTTGCCGGGACCAACGGGCAGTTCGTAAGTGTAGCTGAAGACCAAGCTTTGCGGCGTATCGAGCTGGCTCAGCCCTTTCTCGCTCTTGGGATCAAAAGAGTTCTGGGCAATGAAGGCGTTGTTGCCGAGGAACCCAGCCCCCCCGGGGGCTTCTGAGTCGGCGTTGGTGATGTTTTTCGAAACCGTGTACGACGCCAGGAAAGTCAGGCCTTGCGAGAAGCGCTTCTCCAGCTTGAGCTGCATGGCGTGGTAGGTAAAGGAGCCGCCGCGTTCCGGCGAGAAGGAATTGCTTTCCTGGTTGAAGTTGCCGTATTGCGGGAAGGGGCGCAATGCCTGAGCCACCGTGCCGGAGAAGGAAGGATAGGGCTTGGCCACCAGAGCCTGGCCGGCGCAGGCGGGATCGGCGCTCTGCTGGTTGATGTTCACACTCAAGCAAGCGCCCTTCGACTGAAGAATGGGGTTGAGCTGATTGGGAATCCGGAGCAGCGAGACCAGATGATCCCCTTTCGACCCCACATACGCCACATCCAGCAGCAGGTCTTTGCCCAGCTGCCGCTGGATGTTGAGATTCCAGTTCTGGATCAGTCCGGGCCGGCCCGTGTCGCGTGGCACGATGATGATGTTGTTGCTGCCACCGTTGCCTACGGTAGGATCGATAAACGGCGGATGCGGAAAATTCTGTGGAAAGCCGCCATCCCAGTTGAACGCAGGCGCCACGCCGCCTGGCGAGGAGAAGCCAGCCTGGCCAAAGAAGCCCAGCGAATCGTTGTCGGCAAAGGAGCCTTCCTTCAATGCCGAGTAGTAAATGCCGTAGCCGCCGCGGATCACCGTGTCGGGCGTCCACTCATAAGCAAAGCCAAAACGCGGGCCGTAGGATTTCTTGTAGGTGTCCTGGGGGCGTTTCCTTCCATTGCGTCCGGGGCCCTCGCCGAAGAAAGTATAAGCGCCAAGGAGGTTGCCGGCTCCCGGGTTGGGCAAGGAGGGATCGACCACCGAAAACCGGTCATGAGCCTCGGAGGCCGGAACCGGCAGCTCGTAACGGAACCCATAGTTCAACGTCAATTTCGGCGTCACCTTGAAGTCATCCTGCGCAAAGCCGGCGTAGTAGCCGAAGCGGATTCCCTGACTGCGGCCCAAGTTCAGATCGCCCCTGCTCACCTGGCCCAGCAGGAAGCTGGCAAACGAGTGGCCGCCGCTCATTCCGTTGGAAGTTTGCGGCGCGTCAAACTGGAACCGGCCGGAGGTTTCAGTGAGCCGGCGCGTGTTGAACTGCTGCTGGCGCACTTCGAACCCGAACTTCAGGGTGTGACGTCCTTTGATCCAGCTGAGGTTGTCGTTCAACTGATAGGTGTTGTCAGCGAAGTCGGAGTCGCCGCAGTTGTTGATTCCTTCGCCAAATCCGACCCAGCGGATGCAGGGGAACGTGGTCTGGGCGACGCCGTTCAGCCCCAACCGCCTTGGATAGTCCTGGAACAGACCATTGCTGAGTTCCTGGCGGAACCGCCGCGAGAAGCCGTAATTGAAATGGTTCAGCAGCGCCGGGCTCAACACGTAGTCGTGGCTGAAGCGGAAGTAGCGCGTCCGTTGCGGCAGCGAGCCGCCACTGATGTCGCCTAGGTTGCTGGTGTTTCCTTTCTCGGTATCGGCCACGCTCATGCTGCCAGCAATCTTCTGCTTCGTGGTCAGTTGGTGGTCAATCTTCAGCGTCCAGAGATCGGCCTTCGTAAATCCCTGACTGGTTTCCACAACGTTGTTCGCCAGCGCAGTGCTGGTCTGGGGAAGGAAGCCCAAGACATTCCTCGAAACACTGCTGATACGGCTGGCAGGAATGATGTTGCCGGGGAATGGCTGGCAAGGGCCGGGATTGCAGGTCGCCGGGTCATAGATGACCGTTCCAGGTAACAGCGCAGAAAAGTTCCCGGCTTTTTGGGCGTCGGTGGGATAGGTCCGCAACGAGGCCCCGCCTGTGTTGAAACGGAAGCCTTCGTAATCAAACATGAAGAACGTCCGATCCTTGAGCACTGGGCCGGAGACCAGAAACCCAAAATCATTCTGCGTGTCAATGGGACGGCGAGTCCCCGAGCGGTTGTTGAACCAACTGTTGGCATCGAGCACGCGGTTGCGCAGGAAATTGTAGCCAGTGCCGTGAAACCGGTTGGTTCCAGACTTCAGAATCAGGTTGACGATGCCAGCCGAGGTCCGGCCATACTCCGCGCCGAAGTTGTTGGTTTGCACCTTGAACTCCTGGACGCCTTCGACCGAAACGCCATAGTTCATCTGGATGCTGGGCGACACGAGCTGAATCGTCGCGCCGTCCACCAGCACGTCGGTGGCATTTTCCTGGCCGCCGTTGAATTTGAACACAGTGGAGTTGCTGCCCGGGTCGTTGTTGATGGTTCCAGAAAAACCGGGAACCAGCTTGATGAACTCCAAAGGGTTGCGGACGGTTCCGCCGACCGCCAGGGGGAGATCCAGAATCGTGGCGGCGTCCACTGTCGTGCCAATGTCCGAGCTGCCGGACTGCAGTTGCGGCGGGCTGCTGGTAACGTCTATGGTTTCGGTAACCTCGCCCACTTCCATGATAAAGTCAATCCGCAGCACCTGGTCCACATTCACTTTGATGCCCGAGCGGCTGACGGCTTTGAAGCCCGGCTGCTGAACATCAATGCGATAGTCGCCCGGCTGCAGCAGAGGGACGGTGTAGTAACCTTCTTCGTTGGACGAACTCTCCCTTTTGATCCCGGTGCTGACATTCGTCACGTTGACTTTGGCGGTCTGAACCACCGCGCCGCTGGGATCGGTGATGCGCCCGGTGATCTGACCGGTGGTGGACTGGCCGAAGGCCGCCGCCCCCCAGGCGGACAGCAAGAATGCAAAGAGCCAGAGGTGATGCAGGTTGGTGCGTTTCATGGTTTCCCCCTTTGAGGGTGGTCCGATGGCAATTGAAGGAACGTAAACCTGTCCGCGGCCCACTCGCGCAGACGCTGAGAACAATCTGCTGAAGCTGTGAACAAATTCCCCCCTTAGTCAAAGGGGGCGGCGGCGTAGCGACAGTGGTCGCGCAGCCGCCCGGGGGTTGTCTCGCCAATTGGGGAAGGCTCACCTCGGCGCATCGTATCTCAAATGGCGCCACCATCTTCCCTTGGCCTTCCAGCCTCGTGAGACAATCCCCGCGCCTTCGGCGCTACCCCCTTCCTAAGCTTCCTAAAGGGGGAATTTCTCGCAACCGCAGGCTCCCGTCATTTCTTCACACCTTCGCTGGCTGGTGGGATGAAGCTAATGTTTCGCTGAGACCCGGTTCGGATTGCCCGGAAAGGCTCTGCTGATTTCACTCTCCAGCCTGTTGGAGACTGCCTCCCATCCGCTAAACAGGGACAACAGATCCCGCACAGCTTCGTCTCCTGCGGCATCCGAAAGCCCTTGGCTGGCAAAGAGGTCCCGTGCCAGGGCCGCAACCCGTTCGCAGCGCCCAAACAGGAGGAGGGAGATGGCCCTCCAGCTCGAATCCTCCGGTCCGGGCTTCAACAGATCTGTCTCTTCCAAGCTGGACACGGCCGTTTGGCCAGCAATCGCGTTCAAAACAGGAAAGAGAAGGGACCGCAACTGGCTGGCCAGTGCGCCTTGTGCCTCCAGATGCTCGCGCAGCATGGTTTCCAGAAGCCAGCGCGCTCTCGGCCGGAGTTCCCGAATCCTTTCCTGAGGATATCTGTCGGCCAGCCGCCGCAGGGCCCAGGCTTCCAGAAGCAATGACCGGGAAATGGAAATCGACTGGTCCGACAGTTCCGCAATGCGCCGGGCAACGCCGCCAGGCGCCTTCCTGCCGGATGGCTGCACCGTCTGGTCCAGTTGGGAGAAATGCCGCTCCAGTTGGTCCTGGATGGGCAGGCGCTGGCTTCGAACTTCTTCCCTCGACGGCAGCTCATCGGGCCGCTCGGCTCCAGAACGGCTTGCACCCGTTGGCGGGCTTTGTGAAGCACTGGCGATTAAAGCTTCCGCCACGGTCTGAATGCTGGAACTCACCTGCGGCAGCGCCTGCAAAGCGAGCAACAATTCCTGCTTGCGCTCTGGCGTCTCCACCAACCCTTTCACCTGGACTTGGATCGAAGCTGTCCGCACCACCTCCAGCTCTTCCCCCAGACAAGCTTTTGCGCCGTGCAGAGCGAAGTACGCCTCAATTTCCGTGGCGATCCATTCCGTTTCTGGTGGTAGGACGGGCTGCGCCTTTGACAACGCTGGTAGCGGCGGCTTCACAGGAGTTGGCGTGACCGCCGCAAAGAACGATGCGTCCAGGCTGTTCAAAGCCACCACATCAAAGGCCGTCTCTGTCAGTTCGTACTCCCAGAGCTCTTGCTTGCCCTGAACCTTCAACCGCTGTTGGATGGGATGCCAGTCAGCGGCACGCACTACCCACTCCGCGTTAGCGATTGCATTCTCCCGCAGAGCCTCGGTAACGGTCGTGGTCAAGATCAGTGCCCGGCCGCCATCGGCCAGGGTGGCTTCCCGGACCTGTTCTGAAGCCGGCTGGATGGAGCGCCGCCAGGACTCGAACCCGGCGGCAGAAAGCGGACGGCGCTGGTCCATGTGGTTGGTTCTGAACACCTGAGTCAATTCATCCAGAATGGCCGCACCTGCCAGCCGGTCCGAGGGCGCAGCCTGCGTCGGCCGGGCCGGGCCCGAGCCTTGGCTCCTGACTTCCTCGACTTCTTGCCGGAAACGCCGGTTGCGCCGGTCGTTCCAGGTCTCCCAGACGAGCACATGCTCGTGCTTGGGGGTCGTAGAAGTGCGGCGTACCCGAAGTTTCTGGTAAACCACTGGGTTGGCCATTCGAGATACCCGTTGGTCCTCGGCCCGCTTCGTCCGCTCCAACATCTCTCTGGCGGACACAATGGGGACCGAGCCAAGCCGCAGCCAGAGCAGAATTCCCAAGAAGACGGCAACTCCGCAGGCGAAGGCTAACGGGAGGCGTCGTGGAGTGGTCTTTTCCGAAAGCCCCTTGAGAAGAAGGGTGAGCTGGGCATCCTTCTTCCCCTCAGCGGCGGCCTGCCTGCCCAACTTGGCCAGAAACCTCTGTTCCGCGTGGGCAGGAAAGCCGGGAGCAGAAGCCAGCAGAGCGCTTCGGCACTTCATAATGGAAGAAATGGAGTGTTTCAGCTCCTCGTGTTTCATCCGGCAGGGCCAGCACCGTTCCAAATGTTTGCGAATCCTGGCAGCCGGCTTTGTCCCCAATTCCCCCTCGAGGCAGAGAAACAGATCCTGCTCGTCAGGATGCCAACTCTGCCGCCACCAGTTTTTGTACGGAGCATTAAACATGAGCATCTTTCTGAATCCTGGTAATGACTCGAAGCATAATGTTATGGACAGTGGACACTCGGCTGCCAAGCACCTCAGCAATCTCCCGGTAGGTCAAACCCTCAGCCCGCAGGTTCAGGCAGTGCCGCTCTTGCTCGGGGAGCCGGCTCACAGCCACCTGAAATCGCTTGAGCGTCTCTGCCTCCACCAGGCTTTTCTCGGCATCGGGGTTGGGATCGAGCATCGATCCGAAGGTT
>JAKEER010000634.1 GCA_022616615.1 Acidobacteriota bacterium | reverse complement strand
AGCGAGCGACCTCGTACCGCCGAGATTCAAAACAGGGAACCGCCAAGGACGCAAAGAGCGCCAAGAGCTTGCCTGATGAAGCCTTTCGTAGAAGTACTCGGCCGGCCATCTGGATCTAAGATCCCTGAGTTGAGATTCTCCGATTCCAAATGGTCGATTCCCCTTTGCGTTCTTGGCGCTCTTGGCGGTTCAAACAGATGCAAATTTGACCGAATCTTGAACTTCGCTGCTACCAAGTGAACTAGTATTCGCAATTACGGTGACGTATTTTGAGGGTCATCATTGTAGCCGGTTCACGTGTGTCATGCCCGCGCAGGCGGGCATCCAGCCCAGCGTTGCCGTTGTTCGGGGTACCTTGAGATTCTAGATTCCTGCTTTCGCGGGAACGACGGGATTCCAGCTGGGTTCGCTGTGAAATACGTCATTGTAATTACGAATCGCACTACTAGAGTGAATGGTAAAGCCCTGATGGACTTGCTGGGCTCGTGTGTTTCTGCAAGGCAATATGGATACATCAGACACCCGGGCGGTGTGTGAGTGTCTATCGTGACTCGAAGGAAGGCCCTCGAATCTCCAAGGAACAGACGGCGCGGATATCACCGGGTTCTGGTTTTCACGCTGCTTTCCGGGCCGCCGGTTTTCCCGTCCAGCGAAGCCGCCGGCGCTGACGCCTCTGCGATGGCGAACAGATGCTTAAGTCCTCGGACGAAAATCATGCCGTCCGAGATTGCGGGTGTCGCCATCAAAACCTCGCCCATCGGATTCGAAGCTAGCAGCTCGTACTTCGAACCTGCTTTAACCACGAACACATCCCCATCCTCGCTGGTGAAGTAGATCTTGCCATCGGCGGCAACGACCGAGGCGGTGTAGGCGCCTCCTTTGTCGCCGAGACGCCGCTGTACGTGCACATCCCATGAGGCACAGCAAGGTGTAGCGAGCAACCTCATACCGAGAAGCCAGAACAAAGGCTTTTCTCAAGACTCTTAGTTCAGATCTTGACCACGGAAAACACGGAGGACTCGGAAAGAGCCAGCAGATTCTTTTCCGTGTCTTCCGTGGTATTCCAAGAGTGTCCATGATGGTCTCGAACTTGACCGTTCCGTGAGCGAGGGCGATGGCGAACAAAAGAAGAATAAAATTTGACTGATTTGTGAACTTGGTCGCCAGCAAGTGAAACTAGAGCTCCATTAGGAGCCCAATATTTGTAAGAAACGCCGCTACCTGCGATCGCTCTGAGCGTGGTACGAGCGGCATGGTTCCGATGCAGAGGGCGTTGATGCCGCTCTTACGGAGCTTGAAAAACCTTCTTGACGGCTGGACCTATAAAAATTCGCCTCCTCCGGAGCTCCTCTCAAGTCTCATCAAGGGATCTTCTTGTAACTCTATTATTGATGACCATTGCAAATTATAGTGAGACTTCGTCTGCCTGCTTCGATTGATGCTGTCCCAGCCTGCCTTCGGCTCCCCTCTCCCCAACGCGGAAGTACGCGGAAGAGGGGGCTGTCCAGTGCCAGAAAGTAGCACGTGTCGTCCGTCAGCAAGGGATAGACACCGATGGTGTGCTGGAGAATATCCGGAGCGGCCGTCTTTGCTTTCCCAAGGCACGGCGTAGACATCTTCTCTGCCACGAAAGAGTCTGCGAAACAGGGCGATCTTTTCCTTTGCCAAGGATTCCTGTGAGAGGAGGGCCGATGAGGCCTCCTGCTCACTCACCGCCTGCTTGGAAGTGCTGCTGGAGCTGCCAGAAATTTCAATCCTATGTTGGGCCCGAGCAACTCCCTCAGCCGGCGATTCTCTTCGCGTAATCGATCGCACTCTGCTAGAGGGTCCTCGAACAAGTCCAGACTTTGCTTACTTACCATTTTGGATGGAAGGGCAAGTAGCGAGGATCTAGAAATCGAGCAGACTGTAACTGACCTAGCTTCGGCTCGACGTGAGAAGGACTTGTCTCCACTTCAGTCTTACGAGCCTGAGCGTATCGGCAAGGATGGGTAGCCTCGTGGTTCAGAGTCTGAGGTTTTCAGGGTACTGATGTCGTGGCTTCATTCAATCTTCGATAGACCTTCTTTAGCAGAAACTCTTTCACGGTTCTGGCAAACTGCTCATCGTCCATCAACTTCGTGAACATTTCTTCATTGGCCTCCATACGGCCAATCAGCTTGTCGAGGAACACATCCTCGAAGCCATAGCGAAAATTTTCTCGCGTGTTCCGGCGCGCCTGCTCGGCCAGTTTCTCGTCTGTGACCAAGTCTTCCTCGACCTGCTGCAGAAAAAGCGCATCCGCATCGGTGAAATCAGTCCCAAACTTGTCATTCAATCGCTTGATGATCGCGGACAGCGAGTCGATTTCGTCTTCGGGTACCAGGGAGGTCCCGACTTCTGACGGTCCCTTTAAATCAGCAACGGCGCCCTTCTGGAGTGGAATGCTGCCTTCGCTGATCTTCTGGAGCCGGTAATATTCAAGCACCAATTCTCCGCCCACACGGTATTCCTCGCCACGGTCTCTGCGCGGCAGCTTGCGTTCGAGAAAGCGGGTATACGCATACAGCTTTTCCAACTCCACATCACTGAAGGGCATAATTTGTGACAGGAAGGCGTAAAGCCTCACGAATGCAATCAACCAGCCTCGAACCTCCTCTTGTTCCTTTGCTTCAAGCCCTTTGAATCGATCCACCGCAGGGTCTACGAATCGATTGAACGCGGCATGGTCGGTGAAGACGACGTCTTGCTTGGGCTTGAAGAAGACTGCCGCAAAATTCTCGACTTCTTCCGGCAGATAGACACGCGCTTCTTCCAGCTTGCGATGCAGATCATGCAGTTGGTTCGGATCCGTGGCTTCAGAGACAATGGTGTCTTCGTAGTACTCCTGGAAGGCTTTGCGGATCTCGTCTGCCTGATCCAAAAAGTCGAGAACGAAACTGTCTTCCTTGCCGGGGCACACCCGATTGAGGCGGGACAGCGTCTGCACGGCCTTCACGCCAGCCAAGCGTTTGTCGATGTACATCGTGTGAAGCAAGGGTTGATCAAAGCCCATTTGATATTTGTCGGCCACGAGGAGCAAGCGGTATTCCCGCACCTGCTCGAACTTGCGCGGCAGTTCCCTTTCGCTGAAACCGTTCAACTCCGGCTCCGTATAGATGATGCCGCCGTCATCCACCACGCCGGAAAAGGCAACCAGGGCCCTGATGTCGGTGTAGCCATTCTCCTTCAGATAACGGTCAAACTCCTGCTTGTAGCGCACGGCATGCAGGCGCGAACTCGTCACTAGCATCGCCTTGGCCTTGCCGCCAATCTTCCCCTTCACCACGGACCGGAAGTGCTCAACCATCACGGCAGTTCGCTGCGCGAGGTTCGCAGGATGAAGCTGAAGAAAGCGGCCAATGGCCCGGACTGCTTTCCGTTTTTCAATTTGCGGATCATCCTCAATCGCCTTGGCCAGCCGGTAGAATGTTCGATAACTGGTGTAATTTCTCAGCACGTCGAGGATGAAGTTCTCCTCGATAGCCTGGCGCATCGAGTACAGGTCGAACGCTTGCCGTCTCCCATCAGGACCGGCTTCGCCGAACAGCTCAAGCGTCTTCGCCTTGGGAGTAGCGGTGAACGCAAAGAAGCTCAGGTTTTTCTGCGGACCACGCACCAGGGCTTGCCGCTGGATCTCACTTTCTGTGTCGATTTCCACGGCTTCTTCGAGATCGCTTGTCTCGGCGGAGGCCTGGGTATAAACACTTTCTCCCGCCAGCACCTCTTTCAACTTCAAAGCCGCCTGGCCGGTTTGCGAGCTGTGCGCTTCGTCAGCAATAACGGCATAGTTCCTTTCGGGCAGCCCTTCGATGTGCTGCATCACGAAAGGAAATTTCTGCAGCGTTGTAATGATGATTTTTTTGCCGGTTCCCAACGCGGCGGCCAGCTGCTGTGAATCCTTGTCGATCTTTTCGACGACGCCTGTCTTGTGCTCGATCTGGTAGACGATGTCCTGCAATTGCTGGTCAAGCACCAAACGGTCGGTGATAATGACCACCGAATCGTAAATCAGCCGGTTTTCACTATCGTGCAGACTGGCCAAACGGTGGGCCAGCCAAGCGATGGTATGACTCTTGCCGCTGCCCGCCGAGTGCTGAATCAGGTAGTTCTTTCCTGGCCCGCCGCCGGGTTTCTTCACCGCTTCCGACAGACGCCGCACGGCACGCAATTGATGGTAGCGCGGGAAGATGAGCGTTTCCCTCCAGGAACGGCGCTCTTCCATCTTCACCTCTTTGCGCTCAAGGTGGAGATAGCGCCCCAGCAGATCGAACAGGCTGTCGCGAGAGAGAATGCTTTCCCAAAGATACGCCGTCCGATGGCCTGTCGGATTCGGCGGATTTCCTGCAGCCTTCTCGTGACCCTGGTTGAACGGTAAAAAGACCGTCTCTTTGCCTGCCACTCTCGTGGTCATCCACACTTCATCGGCATCCACTGAGAAATGAACCAACGCGCGTTTCTTGAACTGGAACAGAAGGTCTTTCGAGTCACGATCCTGAATGTATTGCCGCTTCGCATTCCCCGCCGTCTGGCCGGTGAACTGGTTCTTCAGCTCAATGCTAACCACCGGCAGACCATTCACCGCGATCACGAGGTCCACGGTGTTTTCATGGCGCGCGCTGTATTGGAGCTGGCGGTAGACGTGCAGCCGGTTTCCGGCATATAGCGCCGCGGTTTCCGGGTTCAACGTGCTCACCGGCGCAAAGTAACAAAGATGGAAACGCACGCCATAATCAACCACACCGCTGCGCAGGCAATCAAGCAAGTCACGCTGCTCCAGCTCACGCGCGAGGCGGTAAAGGAACTTCTTCTCCACGTCCGGCCCGTGGATTTTGTTTAGCTCTTTCCAGGCCCGAGGCTGCGTGTCGCGCAAGAACGCAAGCACGTCCGTTGGGTTGAAAGCGCGTTCCCGGTCGAAATGCGCGTTAGCGCCATGCTCGTAACCGCGCTGAAGCAACGCTTCCTCCACGACGGTTTCAAACGCCTTTTCGGTATAAACGTGGCTGTTACTCATTTTCGTGCTCAGCGGAAGAAACTTCAGTTCCGACAACCTCCAACCGCCTCAGGAAATCAGTATAAGCCGTCTGACGGAGAATGCGAGCGAGCTTTCGTCGTTCCTCCGGTTGCAGATCTCCTGCCAGCGCGCCACCATTTTGCCCAAAGCAGCGCTCAAGGAACTGCGCGTCAGCGCCGAAATCGTAGGCCTGCCAGTTGGCAAAACGCTGGGGCAAACCGCTCACCTCTTCACCTGTCTGTAAATCCAACAACTGCACTTCCGGCATCTCCCCAGCGGAAAGCTCCCGGCAGCGCAGATTCGGCCGTCCGTTCCAAAGCACTCCCAGAAATTCCACGATGCCCGACCGGTGTATTCGGGCCAACTGAACAGGCCCGCCAACTGAGGACTGAGGCTGGTTTGGCAGCACGCGGCGGGAGAGCACAGACAGTGGCTCCAAATCCAACTTCGGGCCAGGAGCCAGACTGTTGAGCTCACTGGCAGCCTCCCCGGGTTTGTCTTCAACACCGCCAATAAAGGAGAACACTCGCCCGACATGCGGCGCGACCGGGTCCGGCTGATAGCAGCGCCGCGCCAGGTCGTAGTCGACCCGCCAAAGCGCAAACGCAGCTTGCCTCCAGCTCCAGCCACCGAATAGGAAACCTGTGCCACCCTTATCCTCTTCAATATTTCCCGGGTAGTCAGCAATTCCACTGGCCAGCTCAGAGAACAAGCTCGCGAGGGGTAGCGCCAAATCGTGAACGTCACAATGGGAGCTCTGAAATTCGTCGCGCGCCAGCAGATTATGGTTGAGATGATTCAACAACGTGTAAGCCAGTTCGGTGCCCCCGTGGAACGCGATCAGGCAGCCGGCGCGCTTCAGTTCGAAGAGCTTGATCCCAGAATCCCATACGCCCAAGCCCCGCAGCCGGCTGTCGGTGGCGAAGAACAGCTCATGTGGTTCGATGGCGTTGCGCACCCACGCCACACAGAGCGTCATGCAACCTCCTCCGGAACAGAGAGCTGGCCCGTCACGGCTGCCGTGATCAGAGCCTGGCGGTATTCGCGAAGCTTCCCAGTTTGTGTCCGCAGGCTAGTTTCGAGCCGTTCTAGACGTTCCATTCTTGAGTCGAGGAACGTTCTGATTCTCCACATTTCCGCTGTTGGCGGAAGCGTTACAGGCAACTCGACGAGATTGCTCGCAGAAACAGAGGCCAAGTTCGTTGTCTGCTTTCCTACCTGCATGAAGAAAGCTTTCGAGTATGAGCTGCGCGTCAGGTAAGCAAGCCAGTAGGGATCAACTCGTTTTGGACGGATGGCGAAAACGTGGTTCTGATGCAAACACGGCTCGATTTGTCCCTCCCACACAGTTCCCCGGCCAAGTTTATCCAAGTCACCACCTTCGTTCATAAGAACGTCTCCCTTGCGCAGTAGGTACTGGTTTGCCTCACGGACTCCGACTGTCAACGTCTTAATTTCCGACAAGTCCACAAATCCGTCCTGAACGTTGGCGACACGCAAGTAGGGCAAGTCGATCGTTTCTGTTTTACCCCAGTCCTTACCTTTCGCTAGCCCGGACTGAAGCCCTGCGACGAATTTCAGCCGCTTAAGTTTCCAATGTGCCGGAATTTCGCCAAGCCAAGGGAAGCCGGACGGTTTGGTGGGGGCTTCGGGATTGAGGCCGCGTGTGACGGCGTGGCTGATCAGGGCTTGCCGCTTCTCCCCCAGCAACGCCAACTGCCGCTCCTTCTTGCTGATCAATTCATCCAGCCGACCCAACTTCGCGCTGAGATAGGCAGCGATCCAGCGCTGCTTGTCAATGGGTGGAAGCAGGATCAACGCAGAGCCAATTGCTTCTTTGGGCAGACCGTAGCGGGTAACGCCTGTCGAAGCCACCCGGAACTGGTGATTGATAGCGCCGGACTGAAAGGCCCTCAAAAGAAACTCTCCTGTGAGCAGGTGTTTGTTTGGGCGGACTACTGCAAGATGATAGCCGCAGACCAAGTCTGGAGAAGATTCAACCACGAGTGCAGGAACTGCGATGTCCTTCCACTCCTCAGAGTCTTTGGTAATGACAATGTCGTCTTCCATCAGCCGGAAACGCCGGATTTCGTCTGATGTTGCGGTTGCGCTCATTAGCTCCATCCCCGCATGGATGAATTCGTTGTAGTAGACGTCTGTGTAGTTGCAGAGTCGAACGGGCTGTTCATCCGGTTCGGTGTGTTTGTCGACGTTGCTCACAAAGTACGCGGCAACGGTCTTCAAACGCTGAACCCGCCAATTCGCAGGAGTGTTGATTTGTCTCACTGGACCATCAGGTGAAAGCCGATTGCCATTCGATTTCACTCCATCACATCCCTCAGCATCCCCTGAATCTCATCTTCGAGCTGCTTGATCTCCTTCTCGATTTCGGCCAGGGCTCTCGGGGGTCTGTATTCGTAGAAATGGCGGGTAAATGGGATTTCGTAGCCAATCTTTGGTTCGCCGCTAATCCAGGCATCGGGTACATGTGGACGAACTTCGCGGTCGAAATACTCGTCGATCTTCACTTTTAGAGGCACGTTTTCAAAGTCGCGGAGATCGGGATCTGGCTCGTATTCCACCCACTGGTTGCCCTGCAACCATAATCCGCGACGGTTCAACTCCACGGGGTTGAGAACTTTTCTCGGCTGGGGATTCGCCACAGCAGCAACCACCGGGTCAGCGTCCTCATCTTTGAAACTCAACGCCTGAAGGATGAAACCGAGTTCGCCGTTACCCACGTCCTCAATGCCAGCCAGCGTCGTACCAAGCCACTGGTTAAACTCGTCGCGATTCTTGGAGACTGGACGGCCTGCATGCGCGGTGAGCGTGTCGACAACCTGCGCGCGAACTTTTTCATCCAGCTTATCGAGTTTGTTCATCTGGGTTTTGCCCGTCGCAATCTTTTCCAGGCGGCGCTCGGTCACTTCGAACGAAAGACGCAAAGGACGCTCTACCGTGATGCGCCGGTAACCAAAGTCCAGGTTGTCGAAAATCTTGCTGCGGGCTTCTTCCGCAAAGTTCGCGTACAAGGTCGTAATTTCTCCAATATGATCGGGATCGCCATTCTCCTTGCGTCCAATCTTGTTGCGCTTGTTACCGAGGCTACGCGGCATCTTCACGAAGCACTTGGTGCCGTCGATGAGCTGGACTTTTTTCTTCCGCGATTCCGTTTTGCGGTTCGTGACAATCCAGACATAGGTAGCGATTCCCGTGTTGAAGAAAAGCTGGTCGGGCATGGCAACAATGGCTTCCAACCAATCGTTCTCAATGATCCAGCGGCGAATCTCGCTCTCGCCCGAGCCGGGCCCGCCGGTGAACAGCGGCGAGCCGTTAAAAATAATGGCCAGGCGGGAGCCGCCCTCGGAGGCAGCCTTGAATTTGGAGACCATGTGCTGAAGGAACAGCAGCGAGCCGTCGCTGACGCGTGGCAGGCCGGCGCCAAAACGTCCATCCCAGCCGCGGGTCTCGTTCTCCTGCCGCACGGATTTTTCCACCTTGCGCCACTCGACGCCGAAGGGCGGATTGGAAAGGAAATAGTCGAAGCGTTCTTTTGGGAGGCCGTCCATGGGAAAGACGTTGCCAAACTTGATGTGACCCACTTCCTTGCCTTTGATGAGCATGTCGGCTTTGCAGATGGCGTACGATTCCGGATTGATCTCCTGCCCGAACACTTCAATTCGAGCGTCTTTGTTGAGCCGGTGAACGTGATCTTCACCCATGGCCAGCATCCCGCCCGTGCCGCAAGCCGGATCGTAGAGCGTCCGTACCACGCCCGGCTGGCTGAGGCTTGCTGAATCGGCATTGAACAGGATATTGACCATCAGTTCGATGACTTCACGCGGGGTGAAGTGTTCCCCGGCAGTCTCGTTGGAGATTTCAGCGAACTTTCGGATGAGTTCCTCGAAAACAAGGCCCATCGTTTCGTTGTCCACGACTTCGGGGTGTAGGTCGCGTTCATTGAACCGGCAGATGACCTGGTAGAGGAGGTTCGAGCGATCGAGCCGTTCGATATGGGTGTTGAAGTCGAAATATTCCATGATCTCGCGGGCATTGGCGGAGAAACCGTTGACATAGGCGCGGAGGTTGCCGGCAGGATGCTGGTCGTCCGCGGCGAGTTTTGTGAAGTTGAACTCAGAGCGGTTGTGGAATTTTTGTCCGGCGGCCTCATTGAGCACGGGGTCAATGTTCTGGATTTTCTTTCCCGCAAGCCCCTTGCGTCGTTTCAGCACCGCATCCTTCGTCGGCTCTAAGACGCAGTCGAGCCGCCGCAGTACAGTGAAAGGTAGGATCACCTTGCCGTAATCGGCCTGCTTATAATCGTGCCGAAGTAGATCGGCGATGGACCAGATGAAGTTGGCAACTTGGCGAAACTCAGTAGTGGCTGGCATTAGGCAGATGGATAGCAACTCACGGTAGTTGAAATCGGTGTGACAGGATATCCCATAGATTCTTGCTGGCTCAACAGATAAGGAGCGGCGGGGTGCAATTAAAAGTGGCGGGCAAGCTCTGCGGCCCTCCCTCACGGTCGGGCTACTGACAGCGCCGGTGCCAGTCAGTAGCCCGCGCGTCAGCAAGGGCTCCGGCCCGCTGCGGGCTGCCTGCCACTTTTAATTCCACCCGGAGCGGCGTCAAGTACAGGGAATCAGCCGAAAGGTTAAATCAGCTTTGGATCGAATCTAGACCGGTCGCCCTTCAGAGAAGCAGGCAACCCCTCTCCCGCGTTGGGGCGAGGGGAGCCGAATCCAGCGTGTTGCCGCAGCGAACAGGCACACTCGGGACTTGTCACTATAATTCGCGATGTTCGGTAAGTGAACTCGTCGAAAGCAACCGGAGGCATCCGCTGACAGTCCGATGCAGCTCGCCTCACGCGAGAGGAGATGCATGACCGCCGTTGACACGAATGTCTTTCTTTACGCCCATGACCCGTGAGATAGCCGGAAACAGGCCATTGCTCTCTCATTGCTCGGTTCTCTCGTTGATAGTGTCCCGTTCTGGCAGGTCGGTTGCGAACTCCTCGCTGCCAGCCGGAAACTGGAACCTTTCGACCTTGCCCAAGCGCAAGTGAGCCAGGAAATCGAAGCGCTTCGCCGCGTCTGGCCGTGTTTCCTGGCCGGCTCGGCCGGCTGGGCCCTTTTCAATAGATCGGGCTGTAGTGTTACAATTCAGCCTATCAGGAGAGTACACCGTATGGAGTTGCCGGAAAAACAGACGCGTTTCAGTCTCGAAGATTACCTTGAAGGAGAGAAAACCAGCACGATCCGCCACGAATATGTGGATGGTCAGATCTACGCAATGACGGGTGGCAGCGCAAATCATAACCAGCTTACGTTGAGTCTGGCTGCCAAGTTGTACGCCCATCTTGCGGATGGGGCGTGCCGCGTTTTTGCTTCGGAGATGAAAGTCCTGACTCCCCAGGAAATCGGCTATTACCCCGATGTGATGGTCTGTTGCGATCCCACCGATCGTGAGTCTCACTTGCGCAGGCGGCCACGCTTGCTCATTGAGATCGTTTCGCCTCATACGCAGCGAACAGATCACTATGAAAAGCGTCTAGCCTATCAGCAGCTTCCCAGCTTGCAGGAATACCTCATCGTCGCGCAGGACAAGGTTCTCGTTGACATCTTTCGGCACCAGGAAGACGGACACTGGATTCGTGAAACACTGACCCAGCCTGACGACGATTTGCGTTTAAATTCCGTCCAACTTATCCTGCGCCTAGCCGAAGTTTACCGGAACGTAGAGTTCTTACCCCTTGATTGACACCCTCAGCGGCCGCCGCCGGTTCCTGACGGCTTTAGTACTGCATTTCGCAAATACACTAACGTATTCGAAGACCGTTTGAACCTGCGAGCCGCTCCCCGAGCAGCGACTGGGAATGCCTGGGAGCGTGGGCTTCCCGCCCGCGTTTCTCTGGCCGGAGGCCAGAGCTTTGTCCCGCTTGGCCCCTTTCCAGGAGATGGGCCAGGCAAGGAACATCCATTGACCCACTAGGTGGTTCAATCGCCGAGAGCCGCTCCAGTAGGCGCGTTGCACCCGCGCTCCGATACGACTCGGACTGTCCTCGGACTTAACTTCATTATGGCGCGAACTCATTGTCCATCGCCATCTCAGACTTTACGTAACTGGGTTCAGACACCAGTAAGGCAAAATATGTTGTCATTGTTTACCGCATCTAACCACATCCGTCGGGCGGGCACACGCTGGCGCGGGGCACGGGCGGGCGGTTGGCGAGCTTTGGCTGAGGCGGGATCGGT
>JAKEER010000633.1 GCA_022616615.1 Acidobacteriota bacterium | reverse complement strand
CGCTCGCGGTACTGTCAGCGCCCGGACCCTGAGGCGAACAGTACCGCGAGCGGTAGCGAGCGGGTCCTGAGGTGCGCAGAGGCAGCGTCACCCCGCTAAACAAATACAGATTTTCTTTCCGAAACGCACAGAACGTTATCTCTAAGGCACTAATACCTTTTCATGTCAGGCTGCCCGACCGTGTACTGCGTACCCGCCAGAGGGACCATGGCCATCGCGGATGCTTCCATCGTGAGAGCCGCAAGGTCCTCAGGCTCCAGTGAATGCACATTGGTTTTGCCGCAAGCGCGGGCCATCATCTGGCACTCCATAGTCAGAGTGTGGAGGAAATTATAGACGCGTTCGGCAGCTGCGTCCGGATCGAGGCGTTTCCGCAGTTCTGGATCCTGGGTTGCCACGCCAACCGGACATCGTCCGGTATGGCAGTGATAGCAGGAACCCGCTTCCACGCCGATGGTCCCTTCATAGTCAGCCTCCGGGATGTCTTTGTTGCAGTTCAGGGCCACCAAAGCGGCTGTGCCGATCGCCACAGCGTCGGCGCCCAGAGCCAGCGCCTTGGCAACATCTCCGCCATTGCGAATGCCACCTGCGTAAACCAGCGAAATCTCTCCTGTTTTGCCCACATCATCCAGAGCCTTGCGCGCCTGGCGGATGGCGGCGATCCCGGGGACGCCCGTTTCTTCAGTAGCGATGTGGGGACCGGCGCCCGTTGAACCCTCCATGCCATCCAGGTAGATACTGTCTGGCCCGGTTTTGGCAGCCATTCTAATGTCATCGTAGACTCGGGCTGCACCCAGCTTCAGCTGAATCGGAATCTCCCCGTTGGTCGCCTCGCGAAGCTCATTGATCTTGAGCGCGAGATCGTCGGGACCCAGCCAGTCCGGATGGCGTGCCGGTGAGCGCTGGTCGATGCCAGCGGGAAGAGAACGCATCTCTGCTACTTGATCGGTCACCTTCTGACCCATGAGATGTCCACCCAAACCAACTTTGCAGCCCTGGCCAATGAATATCTCACACGCATCGGCCAAGCGGAGATGATGAGGATTGAATCCATAGCGGGACTGGATGCACTGATAGAACCATTTCTCGGAATAGCGCCGCTCGTCGGGCATCATGCCGCCTTCACCCGAGCAGGTGGCCGTGCCGGCCATGGTGGCTCCGCGCGCCAAGGCCACTTTAGCTTCATAGGAGAGAGCCCCAAAGCTCATGCCTGTGATGTAAATTGGAATGTCCAGCACCAGAGGTCTCTTGGCGCTGGGCCCAATGACTGTTTTCGTTTCGCACTTTTCGCGGTAGCCTTCGATGACAAAGCGGGTGAGCGTGCCGGGCAAGAAAGTTAAATCATCCCAGCTCGGAATCTTCTTGAAGATGGCCATGCCGCGCATGCGGTAACGGCCCAGTTCCGCTTTGATGTGAATGTCGTCTATGACCTGGGGAGAAAACAGAAAATTTTGGCCAAGCACGCTCGTGTTGCGCCTGGGCAGCTTGTTGCCGTTCGGCCCCTTTGGTTCGTGAAGGCCGACTTCTTCTCTTGCAGACATCAGATTACCTCCCTGAGTTGAAACTGAACTCCCAATCGCGGCGAAGGCACCCTGGGAGCGCGGGCGTCCCGCCAGGCGTCCCGCCCGCAATCGTGGCCGCAGGCCACTGCAGCGCCCTTCGGTCGCTTCGGGGCGGGCGGGACGTCCGCGCTCCCAGGGTTCAGAGGACAATCTTCTTCTCGGCAGGCTCGAGATTGTCGTAGTTCCAGAGCCGTTTTCCTGACACAATCTTTTGCAGGTTTTTCACGCCATTGGGAGCTTCCAAACCATAAAGCTGAAGCTTGCGGGTGACCCAGGCGACATCGAGTTCGGTCATTTCCGACGGAACGCAATCAACACCTAGCGACTCAATATGGCCTCCAACGTAAATGATCCCGTCGTAGATCGAGTCTCCCAGGTTCTTGCCTGCGTTACCCAACACCACCACGCGTCCTCGCTGCATCATGAAACCCGAAAAAGCGCCGGTGCTGCCGCCGATAAGAATAGTGCCGCCTTTCATGTCGATGGCCGTCCGGCCCCCAACGTCTCCCCTGCAGACCAAGTCGCCTCCCCGCAACGCAGCTCCGAAAGATGAGCCCGCGTTTTTCTCAATCACGACGGTCCCCGACAACATGTTCTCAGCGCAGGACCAGCCCACTCTGCCCTTGATGTGAATATTGGGCCCATCAATGAGACCGCAGCCGAAATATCCCAGACTCCCCTCGAAGCACAGACGGAGACGCCCCAGGATGCCGACTCCGAGAGAGTGTTTGGCCAGCGGGTTATGCACCGTGATGTCGCCATACCCTTCCGTCATCAGCTCACGGATTCTCCGGTTGATCGCGGTGGTCTCTAGGTTGACCGCGTCGAACTCAGCATGCTTGTCGAAGTCAACAATGCTGGCGTCAGGATAGACAAAAGCCTCCTCTTCCTCCGGCGAGAAATAAACCTGCTGGGTTCGGCCTGCCAGCTGTTCCTTGTGAAGCCCCATCTGGTGGGACTTGTGTTCGTGAGACTGCTTCGGGGTCAGCTCTGCCATACACGCACTTCTCCATCGTAGGGATCAAAGGTATCAATCTCGTCTGGAAATATGCTTCGGATCGCCACTTCCTCCGAGGCTAAGGCGATACAATCTTTTCCTTCATAAAGCACCATCGGCTTTGCCGCCATAACATCTTTGGCCATGCCGAGGCTGTTGGCGGTCGCCACCAGATAAGTGAAGACCCCGTCGAGCTCTGTGACGGAGTCTTTCATGGCCTTCTCCAGCGCAGCACCACCTTGGATCTTGTCTGCCAGGTAGACCGCGATTAGCTCAGAATCGCAATTAGACATGAAGCGCAAGCCCCGGCGTTCCAGTTGGCGCCGTTTGCTCCAGTAATTGGTAATCTGCCCGTTGTGGACCAGGGAGATGTCGCTAAAAGGATAAGCCCAGAAGGGATGAGCTGAACAGATATCTACGTCCGACTCCGTGGCCATGCGGACGTGGCCGATAGCGTGAGTGCCCGTGTACTCGCGGAGGTGGTAATGGTCGGCCACTTGATTCGCATCACCCAGATCCTTTATCAATTCCAGAGCTGAGCCAATAGAAAGAATCTCGGCTCCTTCCACGTCTTCGACGTAGTCCGAAAAGCGGCGTAGATCGCCCTCATATTTGACCCGGTAGCGGTAGGCGTATTCAGTGGCCTCCTCGGCGGAAACGATCTGTGCTCCGAGCGACTTCATGCGGGCATCTACCTCTGAACGCCGTTCTTTGATCTGCCGATGAATGTCGAAACCGCGCTGCAAGTCTTCCTGTTCCGCCACCTTGAACCGAACCATAAGCTCTCCGGGAACCGGCGAGCCATAGACGGCGTACCCCGAAGAGTCTGGCCCGCGGTGCTTCATGGAGAGAAGCATCGATGTCATCTCTCCTCCGATGTTGCTGGTCTTCCCCCTATGAATAATTCCCGCAATGCCACACATAGTAATCTTGGCCCTCCAGTAGAATGATTGAAACCGCTGGATGCTAGTTCCCGTTCATGTAGCATCCGAGATGTAGCGAGCCCCCTCATACCGCCTCGCCGCTCGCGAGAAGAATGACTAATGACGAAGCCAGAATGACGAAGGAATGCCGAAGCCCGAAATGCAATAAACCGTTTGGTCGTCATTCGGATTTTGGATTTCGTTAGTCATTCGTGTGTAGTCATTGGTCATTCGGTAGCGGCTAACGACCCAGCCGTTTGCAATGCAAACTTCTTCGCCCAAGCGGGACTAGCGTTCAGCAACTGGCGTCTCATGGCAGGCAATCCAAATAGGTGTTGAGGTCCCACTCAGTGACCGTGCCCAGGAAACGCTCCCACTCATCTCGCTTGTAATGCATGAACACCCTATACATCTCGCCCGGCAGAGCAGCCTTAATGACCTCATCTTCTTCAAGCCGGTTGAGCGCCTCGCCTAGAGACAGAGGCAGTTTCTTCACCTGCTTGCCTTCCTCCATGGCTTGGTAAATATTGCGTTGCTCGGGTTCTCCGGGATCAAGCCGGCGCCGAATGCCATCGTCAAAAGCCTTCAGCAGCGCCGCAGCCATCAAATAAGGATTGACCATCGCATCGGCCGCTCGATACTCGAAACGTCCCGGCGCTGAAACCCGCATGCCGCAGGTGCGGTTCTGGTAGCCCCAGTCCGCATACACGGGCGCCCAGAAACCAGTGTCCCACAACCGGCGATAAGAGTTGACCGTGGAGCACCCAATGGCGGTCAGGGCCGGCAGGTGCTCCATCACGCCGCCAATACAGTTCAGGCCTATAGGCCCAGGCTTTTTCCCGTCCGGCAATGGCATGAAGGTATTCTCACCACCCTTTCGGAAAGTGAATGCCCCCTCCAGACCTGGCAATGGATCCTGCTTCAGACTGTTTACTGAATCTCCACCGCCGCGCCAGAGCGAAAGGTTGTGATGACAACCTGAAGCGGAAACACCCATAAAGGGCTTGCACATGAAGCAAGCAATCAGATCAAACTCCCGCGCCACCTGGGCACAGATCTGCCGGTAAGTAGTAAGTCTGTCACAAGTGCGCAGCGCCTCATCGAAGGTAAAGTTCAATTCAAGCTGTCCCGGGGAGTCTTCGTGGTCACCCTGGATCATGTCGATGCCCATCGCCCGCGCATAGTCAATGACCTTCAGCACTACCGGCCGCAAGGTTTCAAACTGATCAATGTGGTAGCAGTAGGGTTTGCTGTAGCCGCCAGCTGGAGAGCCGTTGGGACCCTTTTTGAGCCAGATCATCTCCGGCTCAGTGCCGTGCCGCAAATGCAAGCCTTGATGATCAACTATGAACTTTTCATGAATCCGCCGAAGGTTGCCCCGGCAGTCCGATGTGAGGAAGCCACCCGGCTCTTCTTCCTCCTCACGGTTGCGGAACAAGGTGCAGAAGACTCGGCCGACGCGTTTGTCCCAGGGAAGTTGAACAAAGGTCTCCGGATCGGGAATTCCCACCAGTTCTGATGCTTCAGGACCATAGCCAATGTAGTTTCGGTGACGGTCGAGGAACAAATTGGCTGTCGCCCCATAAACAAGCTGAAAGCCCCGTTCGGCGTTGCTCTCCCAGTGATCGGCGGGAATGCCTTTCCCGACAATGCGACCCGTCACAGAAATGAACTGATAATAAATGTAGGTGATGCCCAGTTCGTCGATCTTCGAACGAACCCTCTTCACCGCTTCGTTGCGGCCCTCCGCTTTGAGATGAGCCACCATTGCAGTCATGATGCCGCCCTCTTTCTGCTGTCTAGCAGAGCGATTCCAAAATACCGTTACAATTCGAATTGGGTGGCGCAGACATCGCGTCTTCTGCGATGTCTGCGATCCCTCGCCGCACACAAGGCAAACTGCGCCACGTGTGCGCCACCCAGGGTTACTGCACTGTCATTTAGCTAGCAGGATGCTGAAAAACTCGAAAGACGCTCCCTACCGGTCGCGGTACGGAAACACCAGGCTCTGACTCCAAAGCAGTTTACGGAACCGCGCGCGGTAGCAAGCGGCGACTAGCCTCTCATCTGGAGAGTTTTTCAGCATCCTGTTAGGAATCGCATTACCAAATTGGGATAAGGCCTGCTGTGATGTCCTCTAACTCCAGGGAAAGGGACTGTGTGAAACCGGGTGGAGCTTTCCCTCGGCATAGCGGGAGAAGCGGAACGGTTCGAGAATACGGCTACGCTGTCCCATAATTTCGCCAGCGACCAGCTTGCCGACGCCAATCATCTTGTATCCATGGTTGGAGTCAGCGATGACGTAGCAGTTTTCTCTAAAGACATCAAACACGGGAAAACTGTCTGGTGAGAAGGCCCCAATGCCCCCGGAAGGTTCCTTCTTGTACAGCGAATGTTTCCCTTCGAACCGTTTCTGACAAAAAGCTAATGCCGAACACCACATCCTGGCAAACTCTTCCCCGACGACGAAATCCGGTGAAGCCGGCCCATAAGGATCAACCTGAACCTGATCGGGGTCGGTTTCAATTTTGTAGGGCATCGCGCCGCCCTGGACGCCGCCGAAGCAGAAGTCCGGCTTGTAATAAAGCCCCCAAAGTTTGTCGGTAATCAAGGTTCCATCGATATCGGAGTAAAGCGGTGCATCGGTGTCTACGTGAATCACAGGCGGCATTCGGCCGTCATTCGTTTTTTGGAGGTGGGGATCAACCGCAATAGTGCCCTCCTGCAGGCACCAGTAACTCCACATCCGGATACCATGGTGCATCTGGCCATCCCGCCCTTTGATGCCTATGAATTTGGGCAATTCCAGCATTTCCCAAATTGACCTGATCCAGGGACCAGCTCCCACCACAACGTAATCACAGCGGATCTCTCCTGCGTCAGTAACGACTGCGGTGACGGCTTTCCCCGAGTACTTGAAGCCAGTGACTTTGACCCCTGCGAGTATGCGAACCCCTTCGTTCCGGGCTTTGGCGGCGAGACCTTGCATGGAAGCCTGATTGTTCGCGTATCCGCCCTTCTTTTCGTGTAGGACCGACGTAATGCCTTTGGCTTGCCAATCGCTGAACAAGCCTTTCATGTATTTCAAGCTATCGGCTTCGCCTTCGATGAATTCAGAGGGATATCCGATTTCCTTCTGTTGTTTGGCAATGCTACAAACGTCCTGACGCATGACTTCAGGACTGATCTGCATGTAGCCGACCGGATGGTAGCTGAAAGCCTCAGGATCGCTCTCCCAGACCCCCACGCTATGCGCCATCAGTTCTCGCATCGCCGGTTGAAAATAGTTATTCCTCACCACGCCGCACGCAATCCCGGAAGCACCCGCCGCAACGCCTGTTTTGTCTACCACTAAGATGTCGGCCCCGTTTCCTTTGCCGCGCGCCTTCAACTCAAGAGCAAGATGATAGCCGGTGCTTAGGCCGTGAACGCCAGCGCCGATGATCAAGTAGTTTGTGCGATGGGGTGTTTCCATGAGTTACGTCAGTATCACTCGGGTTCGTTTCGGGGGAGCGATGAAGGTCGCTAAGAGAGTGTTTAGAGAGGCCAGGTGGAACGCGCGCTGCTGCGCGCGTTTAGCGTGCGCAGGGGACAGCGGTCCCACGCGCCCGCTCCACCTTTGTTGCGGGGCTTTCTAAACACCCTCTAAGAGTTCGCTCCGAACAGCGCGACTGATGTCTCACAATTGAAATATTAGGCAATTACGCATGATTGTCAACATATTCTTGCCTTCTGCTATGGATTTACGATAGTCTATAGGTGATTTGACCAGAAATACAAGAATCGCGCTATCCAAAACTCCAGGAACTGCCTCAAGATCCCATGGAAAAACTAGATGAATTGGATGTGCAGATACTGCAAAAACTCGGCAAGAACGCTCGCCGCTCCTTTCTGGGAATTGCTCGCGAGCTCAAAGTTTCTGGAGCCACCGTGCATGAGCGCATCGAGAAACTAAAGGAGAGTGGCGTTCTCGAGGGGTTCTTTATTCGAGTCAACCCCAAAAAAACTGGTCGTCTTGTTACCGGATTTGTTGGATTGATTACGTCGCAAAACAAAGGCCTGCGGCAACTCATCGAAGAAGTCAAACGGATCAAGGAAATCGAGGAAGCATACACCGTCACAGGCAAATATGATTTCCTCCTCAAACTCCGGGCGACAAATATGGACGAATTGCAAACTCTGTTGACCGACCGGATCAGCTGCATCCCTGGCGTCATCCGGCATGAAACGATGATTGCCATGACGACCATTCTGGACAGAACGGAACCTCTGCTTGGGCCCAACGTAGCAGGCTCCAAAGGTTGCTGAGCATCGCGCAATCAGTATAGTGACAAATCCTGCGCGTGCTGTGCGCTGCGGCCGGAGGCTGGATGCGGCTCCCCTCGCCTCAACGCGGGAGAGGGGAGCTGTGAAAAAATTCGGTTGGGCGTATAAACCTGATCCGGTAGGGACGCGGTGCTCCGCGTCCGTGTTGGGTTTACCGTCCCGG
>JAKEER010000632.1 GCA_022616615.1 Acidobacteriota bacterium | reverse complement strand
CCGGAGCCCTTGCTGACGCGCGGGCTACTGACTGGCACCGGCGCTGTCAGTAGCCCGACCGTGAGGGAGGGCTGCAGAGCTTGCCCGCCACTTTTAATTGCTCCCTGGCACGAGCAGGATCTGTCAGAGTCCCTCTTAATAAAGGGGACAGCGGTTTCGCAGAAACCGCGAGGGGTTGTCGCACCTCCGGTTGGCGGCTTGCCCAAGACAACCCCCAAGGTCTGCGCCCTTCGCCCCCTTTCCTAAGGGGGCCTTGTCGCCTGCCCGCTATTTTGGTGGTGACTCCTGACTTTGACGGAACGGTGGAGGGTCACAAGCGTCACCGCGAGCAAAAGGGGGCCTCTGGGCATGAGGGGAAACTGCATCCAGGTGAAATAAAGTGGCAAGATATCACTCGTCAAACCGTGCGGCCACCAGTTGCTGGCCGGAAGCGTCAGTCTGAACTCGAACGACCTTGGCGGTGGTTGTGTGCAGACGGCCAAAAAGAGCGCTCGCTCCGATCTTGAGTATCAGGTGGGTGTCCAGCCAAATCGGGGTTTTCAAATAGAACGAGATCCCGGTTTCACTGATGTCACGCGTGTTTGTTTGTTCTGTGAACTCTGTTCCGACCGCGTCGACCCACTTCACCAAAAGCTTTGAGCCTTCCGCTTGCCGAGCCGCAGCATTATCATGTTTTCCCATACAGGCAGCTCCAAACACAAACAGGCAGTTGTCATTTTTTTCGGCAAAAACTGAGCAGTCGATTAGTCCTCCGGGAAGAGCATCACGAAACAAAAAACAGCCGATGATCCGGGTCGGTAAGGTCGATCTCTTCGTAGAGCTGGGCGAGAAAATCCATGCCGTAGCGGGCAAGGAAGTAGAAGATGTTGATACGCCGCTCCTGAAGCGTTTTGAGCGGATAGAGAATTGCGAGCGCCTTGTCGATCTGTTTGGTCAGAGTTTCATGATGCCTGGTTTCGGCGTGCACAAACTTCGCGCGCAGATGCGCTACCTGGTACTGCACCTTTTGCTGCGTCGTTCTCAACGCGTCGGCCAATGTCTGGTCGATGGCCTTTAAGGGGCCTTCCAACTCGGCGAGCTTGCCAGCGAACTCTTGTTCCAGCGCGGCAAACTTCGCAGCTAACGACTGGTCGAGGTTCTGTTCCACCACTTTCTTGATGACGGCTTCGTTCCCAAGAAAAACATCCACAAAATTGAGCTGATATTTTTCCAGGATTTTTCCAATCTTCTTTTCAATCACTGAAACACTGAAGCGCGGAAAGATGACGGGGGGCTTTCTACCAAACTCTTCATAAAGCGAGCCAATTTGAGCCAGGTAGGCCAGTTCCGACGGCCCAGCGACGCAGGCTAGCGTTGGCAGCAGCAGATCCTGCATGAGCGGCCGAAACAAGACATTGGGACTAAATTTCCACGGCGCATCGTTCAGAAGCTGCTGGATCTCCGCCGCAGGCAGCCGCTGAGCACCGCCTTTGATTTTTATGAGCCCGTCATCCCTAATCAGGGCGCGGCGCCTGCCTTCGTCCTCAAAAAACAAGCCCGTCGACTCTTCCTCCAACACCACTTGCGCGTGGTAGCCCGCCGTGACTAACTGCCCACTGCGAGCCTGGATGAGAGACTGATACCGCTTCCCTTGAAGCAAGATCTTTTCAAACACCGGCTTTCCCAACTGTTTGAGCCGCTCATCCTGCGGATCCACAAGAACGAGGCCGTAGTTCAAGAACAGATACGATAGGATTTGTCCAAAGGCCTCGGCAAACGTCTTGGTTTTTCCATAGGCGGCAGTGAGCCGGCCTTCCATCTCGTGTTTGAATTCGGAGTTTGGCAAAGCGTCCAGAAATTGCTTGAGAGAGGGCGTGATAGCTTCCGAGAGCCGCACCTTGCCGACGGGCTTGGAGGTATCCTGAGGTCCACTCTCGTAGTGGATGAGCTGCAGGTGCGAGTCGCCGTCGACCAGGTAGCAATGATCTACTTCAGCCAGGTCGTGATCTTCCGTGGCCATCCAGAAAAGCGGTACTATCTTGATGCCGCGACACGCATAATGCGCCGCGAGCTTCACCGCCGTCAGCGCTTTGTAGATGGTGTACGCCGGGCCCGTGAACAAGCCCACTTGCTGGCCCGTCACGACAGCCCAGCAGTCGCTGTCGTGCAGCTTTTCCAAGTTCTCCAGAGTTCGGGCGCCCGCGCCAAAGGCACGGTTCTGGGCGTCCAAAATCTGGCACAGTTCCTGCCGGTGCGGCAATTGCGGCGCGCCAGTGACCGCTTCCTTCCTGAAATGTTCCAACGCGTAGGGGTATGGAAAGAACGGCGTCAGCTTGGGAAAGTTGTGCAAGTAGTCTAGAAAAAAGGTGGACGTTTTGGGGAGGTCTTTGAAGTGAATGCGGTCTCTAGTCATTGGTTGGTTGTCACGTGCCAGTGGTACTTATCCGTTGTCAGTGGTTTGTTGAACGAAGGATTACACAACTTGGTCGTTTGACAGAAAGCGATCTGCCACTGACTACGGACAACTGACAGCGGACTATTCCTTGACAATCAGATCAATCCGTCGCAACGTCCGCAGAAGCACTTCCAATCGTTCCAGGGGCAGTGCGTTCGGTCCGTCACTGAGCGCTTTCACGGGGTCGTCGTGAACTTCCAGAAAAAGTCCGTCGATGCCCGCAGCCGCACCGGCACGCGCGAGATGCTCGATGAACTGCGACTGTCCGCCCGAAGCGGTTCCTTGACCTCCCGGCAACTGCAGGCTGTGTGTCACATCGTAAACCACCGGCCAGCCCCATTGCCGCATCACGGGAAAGGATCGCATATCGACGACGAGGTTGTTATAGCCAAAAGAGGTTCCACGCTCGGTCAGCAAGACGCGCTGGCAGCCGCTGCCTTCCAGTTTCCTGACGACGTTCTCCATGTCCCAGGGCGCCAGAAACTGGCCTTTCTTCACGTTCACAGCGCGCCCGCTCTGACCGGCGGCTAGCAGCAGATCCGTTTGCCGGCAAAGAAAAGCCGGAATCTGCAGGCAATCCACAACCTCAGCCACAGGGTCGATCTGTTCCACTTCGTGAACATCCGTCAACACGGGGATCTGAAGCTCTTCACGGATCGACTGCAAAACGCCCAGGCCCACCCGCATTCCTGGTCCTCGATACGAGCTCGCTGAAGTGCGATTTGCCTTGTCGAAAGAGGCCTTGAAAATGAACGGAATGCCGCAGCGCCCTGAAATTGCCTTAAGCTGTTCTGCCATGAGCAGGCAATGCTCCGGGCTTTCGATGACGCACGGGCCGGCTATGAGAAACAAAGGCCGGCCTCCACCCACGGGAACGGCGCCCACATTGAATTCGAGTGTTGGGAACATACTGAAGATCTCTGGGAGCGCGGACGTCCCGTCTGCAACAGGTCGCCGCAAGCAGCCCAGGAGCGGGCGAGGCGCCCGGCGAGGCGCCCGCGGCCCCAGGGCTACTGGACCTGCGTCGCTTCCCTGGCAGAGCGCTCGGCGGCGTGGTGCTGCTGCCGCTGTTTGCGGTTAGCGTAGGACGCCTGAATGAATGCTTTGAATAATGGATGGGACGTCAGCGGCTTTGACTTGAATTCCGGATGAAACTGGCAACCCACAAACCAGGGATGGCCTTCCACCTCCACAACTTCGACAAAATTGCCATCGGGCGACGCGCCAACGATTCTTAGTCCGTGCGCAATAAGCGTCTCTTCATACTCGCGGTTGAACTCGTACCGGTGGCGATGCCGCTCAGAGATTTCCATCAGACCATACGCTTTCTGCGTGTTCGATCCGGCTGTCAGGACGCAGGGATAGGCGCCCAGCCGCATCGTGCCACCGAGGTCATCGATGCCGCGTAGTTCGCGCAGCTTATAAATCACCCGATGCGGTGTCGCCGGGTTAAATTCGGAGCTGTCGGCATCGACCAAGCCGCAGACGTTTCGGGCAAACTCGATGACGCTGCACTGCATGCCCAAACAAATGCCGAAGAACGGAACTTTTTCGGTTCGGGCAAAACAGATCGTCCGAATCATGCCGTCGATGCCACGTTTGCCAAAGCCTCCCGGCACCAAAATACCGTCGTAGGCCCGCAACTGCTCCCGCCATCCCTTACCCTCGACGCCCTCCGCCTCGATCCAGCGGATGACGGTTCGCAGGTTCTGCACCAGCCCGGCGTGCACGAGTGCTTCCTTCAAACTCTTGTAAGACTCTTCAAACTCCACGTACTTTCCCACGATGGCGATCTGCACCTCGTCCGCCGGGTGCTTGATGCGCTCAATCAGCTGCTGCCACTGGCTGAGGTCCGATTCCCGCAGCGGCAGATTCAGTTGTTTGAGAATGATGTCATCCAGCCCCTCCGCGCCCAGCACTGCAGGGACTTCGTAGATCGAATCGACATCTTTAGCCGTGATCACGGCCTCATCAGCCACGGAACAGAACAGCGCGATTTTGGATTTCAACTCCCTCGAGAGGAAGCGGTCGGTTCGACAGAGCAAGATGTCGGGTTGAATGCCGATGGCGCGCAGCTCCTTGACGCTGTGCTGGGTGGGTTTGGTCTTCAGCTCGCCCGCCGTATTGATGAACGGCACTAGGGTGAGATGCACGAACAGTGAGTTTTCCCGTCCCACGTCCTGCCGCAACTGGCGGATGGCTTCGAGAAAGGGCAGCGACTCGATGTCACCCACTGTGCCGCCAATCTCGACAATCACAACGTCGGCGTCGGCGCTAACCTTTTTGATGGCCGCTTTAATCTCGTTCGTGACATGGGGAATCACCTGCACCGTCTTGCCGAGATAGTCGCCGCGACGCTCTTTCTGGATGATCGATTCGTAGATCCTTCCAGTCGTGAGGTTGTGGTCGCGGGTCAAACGCGAATTCGTAAACCGCTCGTAATGCCCGAGATCAAGATCGGTTTCGGCGCCGTCGTCGGTAACGAAAACCTCGCCATGCTGGTAGGGGCTCATCGTTCCAGGATCGACATTGAGGTACGGATCAAACTTCTGCAAGGTCACCCGGTAGCCCCGGCTTTCCAGGAGCCGTCCGATGGAGGCTGCTGCCAGACCCTTGCCGAGAGACGAAACCACTCCGCCGGTTACAAAGATAAACTTGGTTGCCATGCGCGCCCCCTAATGAATGCGTTCACGCGTTCGAGATCTTCCGGCGTGTCCACTGCTAACGATTGATACGTCGTGTTCACGACCTTGATGCGGTATCCATTCTCCAAAAACCTTAACTGCTCCAGCCGCTCGCTCTTTTCCAGGAAGGATTCCTTCAGTGTTGCGAGGCCCGTCAGGAAAGACCGCCTGTAAGCGTATAACCCTACGTGCTTGTAGAAGCGCCGTTTCTCGCCATCGACTCTTGTCCTGCCGAGGAAAAAAGGAATGGGAGCGCGCGAAAAGTAGAGCGCAAAGCCGCTGAGGTCGACCACCACCTTGACCACGTTTGGATTGCAGAGCTCTTCTTCCGATGCTCCGTCCACACTCAACGTGGAAATCATGAGGGCACGGTCGGAATGAAACGGCTCAACGACTGCATCGAGGCACTGGGGCTCAATCAAGGGCTCGTCACCTTGAACGTTTACGATGACGTCGGCATCGCTCTGGGCCGCCACTTCAGCAACGCGGTCTGTGCCCGACCGGTGCAGTGGCGATGTCATCCTCGCGACGCCACCGAACGCCTCGACCGCCTGTAGGATGCGCGCATCGTCGGTAGCCACAATGACCTCGGCCACACTCCTCGCCTGCAGCGAACGTTCGTAGACGTGCTGGATCATCAGCTTTTGGCCAATCGTGACGAGGGGTTTTCCGGGGAAACGTGTGGACTCGAACCTGGCGGGGATAATGGCGATGGACTTCAGAGGACTCATCGATCCGAAACAATCAACACAAACCGCCGCATCGCGTCTTCCTGGGTCCGGCGCCAATCGCAGGCATGACTACAGCGCCGGAAACGCTCGAACCAAACTGTCAGGCATCTTTGTGCAATTCACAGCGAAGATCAAGAAGTTTTTGCCTTGAGGATCAAAACGCTCGCGAAGGCCACGAAGGGCTGCATGCTCTTCGTGGTTTCGCACATGCATGGCCAAACTTAGTTGCCAGCCTATTTTATTTTGTCTATACTTTTTTCAGCATAGACCGACCCGAACGAAGCCGGGGAACTCCTGCCGTTCAGCCGCTGACGCCTTCTTTCCGGGAGTGGCACCATGAGGAGAAGCAAACCACAGACTTCGAATGCCAGCCTGAAACGACAGACACTTTCCTTCCTGCTTTGTCTTTTCATTTTCCTCACTGGCCGCCTTCTTTTCTTAGGACAAGAGACCGAGAATCCTGCGCCGGCACAGGCGGCCAAAAGCGGACAGTCTTCCATTAAAATTGAAGTTGACCTGGTGCTGGTGAACGCGACTGTAACCGATCCCAGTAACCGTTTCGTGACGGGGCTGGAAAAGGATCATTTCCAGCTCTTCGAAGACAAGGTTGAGCAGAAGATTACTCAGTTCAGCAACGAAGACATTGCCACCTCCATCGGCCTGTTGTTCGATGTGAGTAGCAGCATGGGCGACAAGATTGGCCGTGCCAAGGATGCAGCCATTGCCTTTCTCAAGACCAGCAATCCGGAGGACGAGTTCTTTCTTCTTACGTTCGCCGACAAGCCTAGCTTGGACGAGGAATTCACTAGTGATGTCGCCGACATTCAAAACCGGCTGGCGTACAAGGGCGCCAAGGGCTCGACCACACTTTATGATGCCGTCTATCTTGGCTTGGAAAAGATGAAACAGGGCCACAATCCAAAGAGGGCTATTCTGCTCATCACGGACGGCGAAGACACGCGCAGCCGCTATTCGCTGGTAAACGTCCGCAACGCGGTGAAGGAATCGGATGTTCAGATTTACGCCATCGGCATCGTGAACTCGTACTACTCCGACTTTGCGCAGGGCCGCAGCGGGCGCGCTGTTCTGGAAGAGATGACCGAGATTACCGGCGGCAAAGCCTATTTCCCGAATTCCGTATACGAACTCGAAGATATTTGCACCAAGATCGCAATTGAGCTAAAGAACCAGTATGTTCTCGGCTACGCCTCTACCAATCCAGCCAAAGACGGGCGCTGGCGCAAGATCAAGGTGAAGCTCAATGCCCCCAAAGGCCTGCCAGCGCTGTCAGTGCGTTCTAAGACGGGTTATTTTGCCCCCACGGGTTAAAGTGGAGACCTTCCCTTATGAAAAAAGCTGCTTGCTTCACCGGCGCTCTGCTGTTCTGCTTATTTCTCGCGTTCACTATCGCTCAAGACACGCCTAAGAAGAGCAAAGACTCTGATTACACTCTCAGCGTCAATGTGAACCTGGTGACGCTGCATGTCTCAGTGTTTGACGAAAAAGACCGGCTGATTAAAGACCTGAAGAAAGAGGAGTTTTCAATTTTTGAAGACAAGGTGCAGCAGGAGATCTCCATTTTCAAGCAGGAGGATGTGCCCGTGTCGCTCGGCCTGGTGATCGACAACAGCGGTAGCATGCGAACCAAGCGCGAGCGGGTAAACAAGGCCGCAACGACGTTCGTAAGGACCTGCAAGCCCCAGGACGAAATCTTTCTCATCAACTTTAACGATCAGGTCTACATCGACCAGGAATTTACCCGCAACAAGGACGACTTGGCTGAGACGCTGGACACGATTGACACGCGCGGCGGCACCGCCCTGCACGACGCTCTTTACCTTTCCCTGGAGCACATCCGCGAGGGCAAGGAAGACAAGAAGGCGCTGCTCTTGATCTCAGACGGCGAAGACCGTGATAGCCGCTATAAATTCAGCACTGTTTTGGAGTTTGCGCGCGAATCGCAGGCCAGCATTTATGTGATTGGCTTGTTTGATAAGGAAGGTGAGCGTTCACGTGCCCAAAAGAAAGCAGCCAACAATTTGAAGGAGTTGGCTGAAGAGACCGGCGGCAAATACTTCTTCCCAGAGTCGGCTGACGAGGTGGAAGCCCTTTGCACGCAGGTCGCCCATGACATCCGCAACCAGTACACTCTCGGGTACAAACCCACCAACACCCGGCGTGACGGTGCCTGGCGCACCGTGAACGTCAAACTCAACACCAGCAAAGGCGCCAAGAAGTTGGTGGCGCGCGCCAAACGCGGCTATTACGCGCCCACGGAAAGCTGATGGTTTGCCCTCAGTGTTCTGCTGAGTTGCCTGAAAACAGCACTCAGTGCCCCGCCTGCAGATTTCTTTTGCGACAGACAGAAGAATCCACCCGGGTCACCCGACCCAGTCTACAAAACCCGAGCAAAACCTCGGGAACAATTGTAGACCGCGTGCCCTCACGCGGCGTTTCTGCCAAACTTCCGGAGGGTCATGCACCGCCTTCCCGGTCCGAGGCGCCTTCTCCTTCGGAGCTTCCGCTGACTCCCGAGCAGCAGCAGTTCCTGCGCAAACTCCACTTCCACAGGGTCCATGTCACTTATCTCATCATCGCCATCAACCTTCTGCTGTTCGCTCTGCTGGAATGGAACGGCGGATCAAGAAATTCGAACGTTCTGATCGAGTTCGGCGCCCGGTTCACTCCGCTCATTCGGGAGGGCCAGTATTGGAGGCTGCTGACGAATATCTTTCTGCATGCCGGCTATCTTCACATCCTTTTCAACATGTACGGCCTGTTTAATCTCGGCGCCGTCCTTGAACGTCTGTACGGTTCTACGCGCTTTCTTTTTCTTTACCTCTGCTCCGGCATCGCCGGAAGCGCCGTATCCTGGCTCGCAACGGAGTCGCTTTCGGTCGGAGCATCCGGCGCCGTGTTCGGCGTGGCCGGCGTCATGGTGGTTTACGGCTTCAAACATAAGCACACCATCCCGCGCGAGATGGCCTCCGCCTTTGGGAAGGGCGCCCTTCCCTTCATTGCACTAAATCTCTACCTGGGCTTTTCGCATCCGCAGATTGACAACTATGCCCACATCGGCGGCCTGCTGGCCGGCATGCTTCTCAGCGCGCTGATGAATCCGGCCGAAGCTTCGTCTGCGTTGGATTCAGCACCGAAGAGCGGCTTTTCTTGGGCCAATCTGGCGATGCAGGCTGCTTCGATTGCCGTGCTCGTTTATGGGGCCAGCTCAGCCGTCAAAAACTACTGGCCGCAAAGGCAGGGACATCAGGCAGAGGCCTTGTTCAGAGAGGGGACTCAACGGCTTCATGAAGGAAAGTTCGACCAAGCCGTATCCGAGTTTTGCAAAGCCATCGCGATCAACTCGGGTGACGCGCGATTTCATCTGAGTCTCGGCGCAGCTCATTTCAGCCTGGGGGAAACTGAGAAGGCTATTGCCGAATACGAACAAAGCCTAAAGTTGAAGCCCGATGCAGCAGAGACCTATGTCAATCTAGCCATCGCCTGGAAGCGCAAAGGCTCGGAAGACAAAGCGGTCACCGCCTATCGACAGGCCATACGACTGAAGCCCGACCTGCTTCCTGCTTATTTCGATCTGGGGACGCTGTATCTGAACGCCAAACACGACAGCGCCGCCGTAGAGCTTTTTCAAGCCCTGCTGAAGGCGAAGCCGGCTGCGGAGTCTCACCTCCTGATCGGGCAAGCGTGTCTCAACACCGGACGTGATGACCTCGCTCTCAACAGCTTCCGCCAGGCGGTAGATCTCAAGCCGGACATGGCCGAGGCCCGCTTTTTTCTCGGCAACGCTCTTCTCAGGAAGAATCAAAGAAAGGACGCAACGGAAAGTTACCGTCAGGCTCTCCATCTGGACGCAAACTTTGGAGCAGCCCGAGGCATGCTCAGCCGCATTTTCGCGCAAAACAGCATGGAGTATCTGAAAAGCGGACGGTGGGATGACGCCCAGGCTGAAATCAGCGAGCTCTTCAAGATCGATCCGGCCAATGCAGAAGGCCATCTGCTGCTAGGCACGGTGTTCACCAACAAGAGGCAATTTGCCGATGCGGTTGGGGAATATGAGAAGTTTCTAAAGATCGCGCCCAATTCCCCAAATGCCGCCAAGGTGCGGCTCGAAGTTGAACGGTTGCGAAAAATGAGAGGATGAGGAGACAGTCATTCGTGCTTAGTCATTAGTCATTTTGCCAAACTCTGGCTTTGGATTTTCCCACGATTCGACTATATTACCCAGCTCAAATCCAAACTAGGGAGGAGCAAACATGAAGTCAGGAACATGGGTATGGGTGTGTATGGCTCTTTTCCTGTCGGCCGTGGTCAGCGTCGCGCTAGCGCAAAACAGGCAGCCGGAAGAGCCTTCCTGGGCACCAAAGCCGGTGCAGCCAACGAAATGGGTCCCGCCAAACAAACCGCATACGAAGTTGTCAGAGTTGAAGACAAAGCATAAAGGCAAGAACGACTGGCGGGAGGTCATCGTCAGTGACGAACATCTGCACGGGGAATACATTTCAATGGCCGGTGGTGGCAAGGTTTCCAGACGTTTTCATCCCGATACCCGGGAGTGGTGGATTGTGATGGACGGCCAGATCCGCTTCGAGATTGAGGGCCAAGAATCTTTCATAGCCACCAAGGGCTCGATGGTTCAGGTCCCCATGCAGACGATTTATTCCATGGAAACGGTCGGCGACCGCCCATCTTTGCGGTTTGAAGTCAATATTGCCAAGGCAAAAACGCTCTATCCCAAGGACGTCGAACCGCCAAAGACGCTTGGCATCAATTGGATTCCTGTCAAGCTTGGACGGAAACCCGGTCCGTATGATCGTGGCAACCAGCCCCACATCAACCTCTATGAGCTTGCGAAGGCCCCCAGATATGCGGGTGGCCGCTTCATTCACGACGATCGTGCCGTCTCCAACATTATTTACGGCTACGAAAAGAATCTGCCGCCCCTCGACGAAAAGAATCGCGGGCACTATCATCCCGAGTGCGCCGAGTTCTGGCTGATTATGGCCGGACAGATTCGCTACCCCATCGAGAACCACGGTGTAATCATTGCAGAAGAAGGGGACGTGGTTTACGCGCCCATCTTCACGTTCCACGCACCGCGGTTTCACGGCCCAGGCCCTTCCTGTCGTTTGGCCATGAACGGCTTTCCCAACATCGCCCATCTTCGCGATGCGGAACCGCACTAGCCGCGGTATCGAAAGGAAAGCCCAGTTCGTAGGGTAAGGCGCGGTGTCCCCACCGCGCCGTTTTCATTGTCGGTACCCTCCACGTTGCGGCGGGCTGAGGACAGCCCGCCCTACCTTCTCATCTTTGTGGCCCGGCCGCGCCATAGAGCAACTCTTTTAGTATCCTCTCCGCCGCAAATCACGTTCCGAAAGTCCGAAGTAATGCCCGATTTCATGCTCAAGAGTTTTCTGAATTTGCCGGGTGATTTCTTCATCACTGCGGCAGATGGCTTCGATGTTTTTCTGGTAGATGTAAATCTGTGAGGGTGGCGCAGCCCAACTGGACGACTGCCGCGTGCGCGGAACCCCTCGAAATAGACCGAGTATCAACCCGGAAAAGTCGCCTTGTGTTTCCTCGTCTGGATAGTCTTCGACAATGACGGCCAGGTTCTCGAGCTTGTCCTTGAAAATTTTCGGCAGTCGGGCCAGAGCTTCATCCACTAATTGGGTAAACTGAATACGATTCATCTGTTTTTCGGGAACAGCCCATGTCTAGCTGCCGGCGTAAGGAAGTGGAGCCCGGAAGAGCCGCCTCCATAACCTCGGCGGCTACAGGCACTTTAACGCTGAAAGCAAGAACAAGAAATGCTGACTGCAGCCATCAGACACTCAGCGCCTCGCGAAGCCCCGAGCTTCTGGCGACGCGCCTTGAAATGCTTTCCTCGAAAACCTCCATCCTCCCCCAGATCTCTACGCGCTTCCGAGCGCGGGTGACCGCGGTATAAAGCAGCTCGCGCGTCAAAACTTCCGAGGGTTGGTTGGGCAGCACCAGCAGAACGCGGTCAAATTCCGACCCCTGCGCCTTGTGCACAGTCATCGCATACACGGTCTCGTGTTGCGGCAGCTTCGCCGGCAGAATTCTTCGGAATTCTCCATTTTCCGATGGAAAGACCACGCCCAAGGTCGGTTCTGGGCGCAAGTCTTCCAGAGCTATTCCAATGTCGCCGTTAAAGAGTCTAAGCTGGTAATCGTTCTGACTGATCATCACCGGACGCCCGCGGTACCACGCGCCTCGGGGACGGACCAATCCCTTTCGCTCTAGAATGTCTTCAGCAAGCTGGTTGATAGAAACCACGCCAAACGGGCCTTTGCGCAGCGCGCTCAGGATGCGGCTCTGGCTAAACGAAGCAAAGGCGCCGGCTGGTGTTGCTGCCTTCAGATAACCGGAATAGGCTTCAAGCAACCAGCCCTCCAGGCGGCTTTGCAGGATTGACGGCGTCGTCATGTCCTGCCAAACAAGATCCGGCATGAGGTTGCCGGACAGCAGCTGGCGAATAGCTTTTCCATCTCCTGACTGGATGCACCGACTCAATTCCCCAATGCCCGACTCTGCGCCAAATCGGTAGCTCTTCTGAAGCACAGTCATCGAGTCCTGCATAGGACCGCCGGCGCCTTTGGGCTCGCTGGCGTGAGGAACTGTTGCAGAGCATTCGTCGACGCGCTTGAGGAAGACCAGGGAAGATCCAGCCGCCTCGGCGGCACTGCAAATATCGCCGAAAACGGATCCCGGCTCGACGGAGGCCAACTGGTCGCGATCTCCCAAAAGCAGCAGGTGCGCCTCGCTAGGAATAGCGTCCACCAGCTTCGCCATGAGGGGAAGATCAATCATGGACGCTTCGTCCACAACAATCACGTCGTAGGAAAGGAGATTGTCCCGATTGTGGCGAAAGCGCGTGGAGTTCGAAAGGGCGCCCAGAAGGCGGTGCAACGTGAAAGCTTCTTCAGGAATGCGGTCGAGCACTTCGGGTGGCGCATTCAAAGCCGCTTTGGCTTGCTTGACAGCTTCCTTCAGACGGGCTGCCGCCTTTCCCGTGGGCGCCGCCAAGGCGATTCGCGACCTGCCTTCAGCTGGCTGCTCGAGAAGCAGCGCAAGGATTCTGACCACGGTTGAAGTCTTACCGGTCCCAGGTCCTCCGGTGATAACAGAAAAGTTCCGCAGCACAGCCGTGACAGCGGCCTGCCGTTGCAGGTTCGGTTCACCGCCGGACTGGAGGGGAAACAGCCGTGCCAGTCCGGCCTTGAGGAGCGCCACGTCTACGTTCGCGAGGTCAAGTCCCGCGCGAGCTTTGAGAAAGTCAGCCAGCTGCTTTTCATACTGCCAGTAGCGATGCAAATATAACCGGCCCGCTTGATCTAGGATCAGTGGCCGAAAGTCGCCTGGCGCGCCGACGACGCAAGATTGTTTCAGCGCTCGAACCCATGGATCCAATTCCGGAGCAAAGGTGCTGGCCTCCCTTTTCTCCCCGATCCCGAGAATCGGCTTCCCCGAGATGGCGGTTAGATCGAGACAGACATGGCCGGACTGCGTGGACTGGCTTGCGAGAGCCGCAGCCAGCCAGACGTGAGGCTCTTCCCTGTCCTCAAGCCGCAAGAGAAAATCAGCAAAGTGACGATCGAGTTCGGTGAAATTGTCAGCAGCCTTGAAATTGTTTGGCGCCTTAGTTTTCACTGCTATTGCGAGGGCAATTAGTTACTTGGGTGGCGTACACATCCCGTTTTTTCGCGATGTCTGCGAGAGCGTTCGCACATATGGCAAGCCGCGCCTTGTGTACCCCACCCAAAGTTAGAAACATGTCGAGAGACTTCTTGCCGCTATAGGTGCTCCTATTCGTGACCACGGTGACGCATTCTCCAAGGTCATCGAAACGGGCATGTGTCCTGCTCGCGCAGGCAGGCATTCAGCCCGGCGTTGCCGTCGTTCCGTAATCCGAAGATTCTGGATTCCCGCCTTCGCGGGAATGACGGTTCCGCGCGGACGTCGCTGCAAATTAGGCTGGGAACACGTGTTCGCGCGACTAGAATTAAAACCTCGGATGTCTACGACATGTCGCCGCTTCTCCGTGTCACCGATTCGCCGTTTCCCCGTTTCTCGGTCTCTCCGATTCACTCTCGGCGGCCTCGCGTCTCGGTGGAACTCAGGCAGCGGCTCAATTCACGGATGAGCGCTTCAGCGGGCCGGTCACGATAGACTCCGTACTCCGGGCCATGCACCGGGTTCATACCTCTTAGGAACAAGTAGTACACGCCTCCAAAGTGGGTGCTGTACTCATACCCAGGAATCCGGAAGGAAAGGTAACGGTCCAGCGCCACAACATAGAGATGGTATTGCAGCAGGTACAATTCTCGGCTCATCACCTCACGCAGGGCTGGCTGTGCATAGGTCTGCAGCTCATCTCCGAGAAAGTTCGACTTCCAGTCTGCCAGGTAGAAACGCCCCTCCCGCTCGAAAATCAGGTCGATGAATCCTTTCATGGCGCCTTGGACCGGTGAGAAGGCCAGCCTCTCTAGCGCTTCTGGCAGCGTCACCGGAAGTTCTAATCCACGATGCACAGCAAAAGCTGCTTTCAAGCGTTTTGACGTTAGAAGATCCAGCGGAAAGCTGAACTCGAGCTCGTGCAACCGTTTTTCCTGAGGAACACCTGAAAGACTGAAGCCAGGATCGCCGAGTTCGAGCGGTGTGGAGAGAACATCGCGAAGCATCTGCCACACCGGCTCCTGCCAGAGCGGTTCAAAACCAAATTGCGCGAGCTTCTCTCGAACAAGCTGCCGTGCGGCTTCAGCAGGCTGTAGGGAGAAATCCACCGTTTCAAAAAGCTCATGAAGGGCTGTGCCAGCCCGCCGACCGCGAGGAAAATCAAAGAACGTTCGGGTTTGCGAAGCCTGCTTGAGCTCCTCAGCATCTTGGGCCCGGCGTTCCCAGAGAGCGTCGCGGTCCGGCAGCTCGGCATCTCGAGCCTTTCCCGCGATGAGAGAACTGAAGCTCGCTACCCCCCAGCCTTTGGGAATGTCACGCCTCAAGGCGCGGCAAGCCAGCTGAAGCGCCTGCCCGGCTGGCGGCGCATAAGTTTCTGGGGATGGGCTTGGGCCTGGCGCAGGCAACGACTCAATCCCTTCGCTTCCGTCGCCGGCCAGCCGTTTCAAGTCACTTTGGAGGTCCTCATCACTGCGGCCCTCAAAATGCTCCTTCAGTGACTCAACAAGGCTGGCCGGCTCCAGCTGCTGGGGCTGATGCAATAGGTACGCCAGCGCAGAGGCGCCGGCGTCGCGAAAAGCGCCCCATACCACCACGCAACGATACTCGGCACGAGTCAGGGCGACGTAAAGCAACCGAAGGTTCTCAGCTAAGGCTTCCTTCGCCGCGAGCCGCCGGTTCGCTTCAAGATCCTCTGAACCGGCATCCAGAACCAGCTTAGCCGGTTTACGCGCGTCATGAAACATGACGCTCTCTCCCATTCTCGCGCCGGTATTCCAGCAGAACGGACAGAAGACAATGGGATACTGCAGTCCCTTGCTCTTGTGAACGGTGACAATCCGGACGGCTTGCTCGTCGGTTTCGAGCCGGATCTGATGCTCTTCAGCTCTGACGGTTCCGCTCTCTTGACGCGCTTGCCCCAGCCATTTCACTAGCTCTTCGACTCCCAGCCCGTTTTCCAGCGCGGCCTGGTGAAGCAGTTCGCAGCAGTGTAGCAGATTGGTCAGCCGGCGCTCGCCATCGGGCAGCGCGAGCAGCCGGCTGCGCACTTGCTGGCGCGTGATGAGAGCAGCGGCCATCGTCATGAAGCCTTCGTTAATCCAAAGGTCCCGGTACAGTACAAAGGTCTGCAGCCACCGGTCCCAGGCAAGCTCATCCTCTGCAACTCTTGCCAATTCGAGGCCATTGACGCCAAGCAGCTCCGTGGCCAAGGCAGCGCGAATCTTGCCTTCGTTACCGGGCTCCGCAATCGCCGAAAAGAGGCGCTGCAGTTCCAAAGCCTCAAGAGATCTGAAGACGCTTTCGTCACTGTGGATGACCGAGGGTACACCCACCTGCTGCAAAGCATCGTGCATGTACTGTGCTTCGTCGTTCGTGCGCACCAGAACGGCTATGTGATGAGGAGCGAGTGGCTTGCCTTTGACCAAAGCTTTGCCGTTGGCTCCGGCGCGAAGCCAGCGCACAATCTCACTCGCGACAGTGACCGGCAACAGCTCATTGGCGGCCTTCTTGGTGATGGGTCCGCCCGGCTGCGGACGTCGCATGAACCAGAGCTTCAAAGGAGCCGGGGCAGCCTCTCCTTGCCAGCTGAATTCGGAAGCCGTGTCGCTCCGGCCCGCCTGCACGCCATAGAACTCGATTTCAGGAAAGACAAACGGATCGCGGACATTCCGAAAGATGCGGCTGACTGCTTGAACCAGCTTCTCCGAGGAGCGCCAGTTTTTGTCCAGGGTGAACCGCTCGCGAACGTCGCGCGCAGCCTGCATGTAGGCAAAGACATCGGCGCCGCGAAAACTGTAGATGGCCTGCTTGGGATCGCCAATCAAGAACACTGCTGTCTCATCTCCTGAATAGATGCTTTGGAAAATAGCGTATTGCAGCGGATCGGTATCCTGAAACTCGTCGATCAGTGCCGCAGGATAGCGCTCGCTGAGAGACTTGACCAATGCCTGGCGGCCGCGGCCTTCGAGCACCTGATGCAAATCGAGCAGCAGGTCGTCGAACGAGCGGAGATGCTGTTGCTGCTTGCGGGCACGCAGCTCTTGGCGAACAAAGCCGGCCAGCTCCACCTTCAATGCCAGCAGGCAACGCTCAAAAGCCGCTTCCAGCTCTTCGCACGCCTTGGCGAAATCCTCACAGCGGTCAAAGACAGGATGTTGTAGAGGGGAGTAATTCTTCTTAAGGCTGCTGGCCAGCTTGCTGGAACGCAACCTCTCCAATCCGGCCGGGAAGTTCAGAGGGTTCCCTGAAGAGAAATAGGCGTCCAGTTCGCGCAAGTCCTTCTCCACAGTGTTCAGACTATACGTTCCGCGCTTCAACCCGTCGTATGTGAGAAGAAGCTGGCTGACTTGCGCTCTCGATTCCTTCCAAGCAGTTCCCAGGGTCTGATATTCCTTCCAAAGAGAATTCTCGCGGGTCTCCAACTCGCCCGCATTGGGTCTCTCGGCCTTGGGAATCACCTCCAGCAAAGGCCAGGCAAGGCCCTGTTTGACAAACTTGAGCAGTGATTCAGGCGTCACGCCCTTCTGCCAGACGTGGCGGATGAACAACGGTGATGCTTGATACGTCTCGATCCGCCAGAAGTCGTCCACAATTTCACGAAGAAGCTGCTCCTGGTTTGTAATGAATTCAGTGTCAAACAGGGACGCGCTCTCGAACGCATTGTCCTGAAGGACCCGCTGGCAGAAACCGTGAATTGTGAAAATGGCAGCCTCGTCCAGTGCATGTAAGGCGCCGGAAAGGATCTGGTGCGCCTCCTCCCAGCCTTCCATCTTCCTCAGCAAGCCATTGAGAAAGTCATCCTTCCCTTGGCCGGTCGCAAAAGCCTCCGCAGCCTCCTGGATTCTTTCACGAATGCGCCGCTTTAGATCTTCTGTCGCTGCCTCCGTGAAGGTCATTACCAGGATTTGGCCGACCGGAAGCAGGCGCTCCAGCAGCAGTCGGACGTAAAGCGAAGCGATGGCGTACGTCTTTCCCGTTCCGGCGCTCGACTCAATAAGCTTCCGGCCAGTCAGGCTGACATTGACGAGATCGAGAGACTGCATGGGTGCCTTACAGTCTTACAGATGCGGTCCCTGAAGGACGCACCCCTTGCATAAAGGAATGAGTAATGACGAAGCTCGAGTGACGAAACAATGACGAAGGCCGAATGTCTAGCTCCGCCTTTTCGTCATTCGGGTTTTGGATCTCTTTAGTCATTCGTGCTTCGTCATTAGTCATTAAGACTAGGCTAATTTCTGTCGCGAAACTCGCAAGACCACGCCTGGCGCCATTCTTGCGCGCTCTTCAGCGGTTCGGCTCCCCTCTCCCCGCTGGGGCGAGGGGAGCCGAAATTATTAGAGACGTCGGCTCAAAGCCACACACCGCAAGACTTTCCCAGTTTCGTAACAAGGCTAGATCCTGTGGGTTGTCTTGGCTCTGGCTGCCACTGAAAAGCCTCCTCATGCCCCAACAGGGGTCCGAAGATACCCAGCGCCAGCATTGCGAAATGCTCGTCCAGCGGATCGACTTTGCCGAAATTGAGCCGGTAGTATGGATCTTCGCACTCGCCGCGCGATCTCTCATCTCCCTGCCAGATCCTTCGGGCCGCGCTCATCGCGTCATCGTCCGTCTTTCCCTGGCCTCGGCGCTTCGCAAATCCATACGCAGCCTGCGGAAAGAACCTTAAAGGCTCGCGCAGTCCTTCCCAATAATGATTGAGGAGTTGTCTGAGAATGGTCTGCGCATCTGTTACGGGACGGAAGTTCCAGCATCCCTCTTTGGCCACAAGAATACTGCGTTTCGGATCGCCGGGCCTTCGGATGCACTGCAGTGAGAGGTGGTCAATCCAAAGGTCCAGCCGGTCCTTCGCTTTGACTCCGGCGCAACGATAGCGCAGCAGATACTGCGGCCAGATCTGACTCACTCGACCGCTCAGTTGAAAATTCTCAATCCCCAGATCAAGATCCAAGGGGGCAAACGGCTCGCCTTCGAGGAGCGGCAGAAGCAGGCTTGCGAAAGCCTCGACGCCGGCAACGGCGTCTCGAAAAACGACCTCACCGGCAGTTCCCGCTGGCAACAGCCCCCGATTGCGCACTGCAGGAAAAATCTCAGCAGTCTCTTCCCCCGCCAGCTTTCTTGCCAGAAGCTCCTGCTCCAGCGCGTACCCATCCAGCGTGTCGAGGGTAAAAGGCTCGCGGCCATCCGGCGGCGCACCTTCGTCTTCGAGTCGCACACCCAGCCGCTTTTGAAAGAAGTAAGCCGTTGGGTTCCGGTAGAAACGCTTCAGCTCACGGAGGTCTAGCTGTCTGAAGTCTTCTGGCGGCTCTCCAATGGGGCCGGCAACAAATGGTTGGTTCGAGCAGCCTTTGGATAAGCGAGATGCCGGATACTGCACTGAGTGGGCACCCACCTCAGTGGACAACCCCCTCGCGCTCGCTTCGCTCCCGCTGTCCCCCTTTTTTAAGGGGGATTCTAGCGGCTCACTTCGGGCACCGGAAGCTCCATCACCAGCCTGCATGGCTTGCCGGGCTTTCAAAGCAGCCAGATTTTCCTGTGAATAACTGAATAAGCCGGGGACGCCAGAAAAGTAGAATGAGCTGAAGGCCTGGAGCTTGTGGCGGATGCAAACACGATCGAGAATCGGTCCGTCGCCCGGCGCCAGCCTAAAGCCCTGATGGACAACGTCCAGCAACTCGCTGACGATCACCGACGGCGGGATTTCGCTGTTGTCCTTGAGGCTCTGCCCAACGTAACTGATATAGAGCTTTTCACGGGCTGACAACAGCGCTTCGAGAAACAGGTAACGGTCCTCGTCGCGCAGGGAGCGGTCGCCGGGTCGCGGGCGGCTGGCGATGAGATCGAACCCAACTGGCCGGCTGGAGCGCGGAAATGCTTTGCTGTTCATGCCCACCAGGGCGATGACTTTAAATGGAATGCTGCGCATGGGCAGCATTGCGCAGAACGTGACACCGCCCGTCAGAAAGCCCGCAGTCCATTCGTCCTTCTTCATTTGTCCTTCCAGCACATAACGGACGACATCCAACCCCAGCAGGCCGGCATAGCCGCTGGTCTGCTGCAGTGCTGCCAGATATCTCAAATTCGCACGCAGTCTCTGGAAGTCGTGTTCCAGCTCTTCGTCCTGCATCAGAAACTGCGACACGAGCGCAAGCAGACTCTCGCTCCAACCCAGAAGTGTTCGGGGAGGCCCCAGATCGCGCGCGGCGACGAACAGGGTTTCGGCAAATTCGACAAAGCGGCCAAGCGACTGGCTGGTGCTGCCTTCTACATCGTCAAAGGGCAGGACGCCTTCGAACATCTTTCCGCCCTTCGAAGTAAGAGCGTATCCGAGCACCAGCCGGTCCAGGCCGGTTCTCCAACTATTCTCTGCAAAGGCCGGAACGCCGTGCTGGGCGCGGTCGTTGCCATCGACTCCCCAGCAGATGCGCGTTCCCTCGACCCAGTGCTGAAGTTGCTCGCGATCCTCAGGCCGGATTCCGAATCGCTGCCTGACGAGGGCGATATCCAGCAGATCCATCACAGCCGGGGCAGCCAGGCGGCTCCCGGCAAGATCCAACAATTTGAAGAAGGCTCGTACAACCGGGCTGTCGTTCCGCGCAGACCGATCGGACACTGAAAATGGAATGTGGTTTCGTTCCTGGCGCTCACCTCCGAAGACTGCCGAGATGTAAGGAGCGTAGGCCTCGATATCGGGCGTCATCACTAGAATGTCGTGCGGCAGGAGCCCGGGCTTCTCATCGAAAAGGGCGAGCAACTGGTCGTACAGGACCTCCATTTCCCGCATCGGGCCGTGAGAGGAATGAATCTGAAGCGAGGTGTCAGCGGCGGCGATGGCTTTGTGAAACCCATCCTTGCCTCGATGGCGCAGATTCAAAATGTCGGACTGGAGGCATGCCAGCAGGGTCTCTTCACCAGGGTCTTCATAGTGGGTCCACTCCTGACCTTCGCCGCGGTCCAACAAGATCCCGAAAAAATCCCGACCTTGCCTTCCCAGGGAGGCAAGCAGAGGATGCCCCGTCTCAAAATACGGATTGGCGGGAAAGGCGAGCCGCATCTGCCGTTTCTCCCGTTGTCGTCGCTGTTGCCACTTCGACTGTTCCTTTTCGGAGACGATTTCGGCCCAAAACTCCGCACTGGGGTTCATAAGAAATAGATGAACATCGAGGAAACGCGCGATGGCAGAGAAAACGTCGAGATGGAAAGCAGGCAGAGCTGAAATTCCAAAAATGGAAATCCTGGCGGGCAACGTGGAAGCATCGGGAGTCGTCCTGCGCAGCTTCTCGAAAAATCGCTGACGAATTGCCGCACGATGCGACGACCCAGCCTCGCCAACCAGCTTCCTCCACAGCTGCGCCTGCCAGTGCGACTCGATACCCTGCTCCCAGCCCAAGATGATTTCGGGACGATAGAGCGTGTACTGATCGAAGGCATCGGCCACTCGATAGCAGAGTTGCGCCAGCTTCAGGCCCTGTTTTCCGTCAGCTAGATAATTCTTGAGACTTTCGAACCCGGGCAGGCCGAGACAGCCAGGCAGAAGTCGCTGGATGCGCCAGGCAAGCAGATCCGGCGAGAACGGATTCTCCGGTGGAATCTCTCCTAGTAGCGCGCCAAAGAGTTCCTGGATGACTGAATTCGGAAATGGAAACTCGCTGTTCGCCCAAATGCCGAATCTGTCGCTGAGCTGTTGCACCAACCAACGTTCCATTCCTTTGCTTTGAACGACGATGATCTCCCTCTCCAAAGCGGGCAAAGGCGGACTCGAAACGGCGTGGGCCAAGGCGTCGACGAGAATTTCGGAACGGTTGCTGAGGTAGATATTAAAGCCAGGCATGAGGATCTGAATTCCGGCACTCCAGGAACCTTACCAGTCTTGCCCTAAATGAGTCGCCACATATTAGTCATCAAAGAAAGAAACGGCCAGATCCTTCTTCACTCGAAAAGTCTTGACGCGTGCTCCGCAGCATTGGGAACAGTGGGCTGGTTCTTGATGGCGAAAAAAGGCGTGGCGCTCTACCCCTCCCGCGTTTGACCGCGTTTGGTAGAGAGGAACCGAAATTGTTGATTTTTCACAGCTCCCCTGAAACCGCTATGGTAGCAGGTGTTATCGCAGGACAATGCCCCCTGCGGTCTCCCTTGGCACCGGGAGATGCAAACGCAGCGAGCAGAAGGCGAAAGAAAGAACGACCTCCCAGGGGGTACCCATGAGGTCGCTCGCTACGCCGAGCCCAACCACCCCAAGCCTCCACAAAAAAATCAATTAAATCGAGTTTTGGCATGATACAAAAGTGCGGTCCAGACTGCATACTTAATGGTAGTCTGTACGCCCAACTTCTGTAGATCATGGACGGCGTCTAATTCAGCCCTCCCACAGAGAGCCCGGTGACACCCTACCGCCTGAAATCCTGCTCCGACGAAGAGTTGATGGATCAACTAAGGCAAGGCCAGGCAGATGCCCTGTCAGTGCTCTTCGACCGGCATTATCGGCTGGTTTTCAGCGTGGCCTTGAGGATTCTCCACGATCATGGGGAAGCCGAGGATCTGCTGCAGGAGGTTTTTCTGGAGATATACCGCAAGGTTGAAAACTACGACCCAGACAAGGGAAATGCCAAGACCTGGATTCTCCAATATGCCTATCATCGAAGCCTTAACCGCCAGAAGTACTTGAGCGTCAGAAACTTTTATGATGGCAGGCAGGATTCGGATCTGATGCAGTGGGAGCTGCCCCAATCTCCAAACGGATGGAACGGCCTGACTTACAATGACTGGGCTCAGGTCCTCGAAAAGGGAATGACCTCCTTGAACGAAAAGGAGCGCCTTACGCTGGATATGGCTTATTTTCAGGGCCTTCAACTCAAGGAAATCGCGGCCCAGATGCACGAACCACTGGGGAACGTTCGCAACCACTACTACCGGGGACTGAAGAAGCTAAGGGATTTCTTGCAGGAGCGGTCTTGTCTGAAAAGGAAGCGGGCTTAGTTTAGGGCGTTCGCCCAGCAGCGCGCATCGATGTCAACTTAGGGCGGCTTCGTCCACGATTGACGCAGAAAGCGCTTCAATCGTGTTACCAAGACGACCGGTCGGGGGCATAGGTAGCCACGATTGGCGTGCTTCTCGCCAATCGTGGACCGGGTTCCGCCCTAAGTTGACATCCATGCGCAGCACGGCCCTACCGGAGGTTTTATGAACTCCCGTGAATTTAGTCACGAACGGTTTGAAGAACTGTGCGCTCTGTCGGCTCTTGGCCAGATTTCTCCCGAAGAGTTTCGCGAGCTCCAGGTGCATCTCCAGACCTGCGCCACTTGCCGGCTGCGCCAGGCTGATTTCACCGAGATTCTGCACGAACACCTGCCCTTGCTGGCCCCTTTGGACAGCTCAGTGGTGGGTTCTCGCAAAGTGGCCTTTCACGACGCCAGTTATAAGCAGCGGTTCATTCAACGCGCCCGGCAAGAGGGCATCGTCTTTTCCAGCGAGGTCACCGGTGAGAAAAAGCCTCGGCAGGCTCTGGGCGGGTGGGCCCATCTGGCTTGGCTCTGGCAGCCGAAGCGGCTGGCCTACTCCATGGCGCTTTTGGGCTTGGGCTTCTGGTTAGGCAGCCAGGGAGCACGCCACATGTTAAAAGTCGAGACGTCTTCGCCTGAACTGGCCAGAATCAAGAACGATAATGCCAGCCTCAAGCAGGAAATTAAGGAGCTTACAACTCAGAAGTTCCTTGTCCAGTCCGAACGTTCGCTGACGCAGCCTCAAACTACTGTGGCTGCGGTTAATTCGGAAATCGAGAAGAAGTTGTCTCAAGCCCGCCAAGACTATGCGTCCGCAACAGCTCGCTCTCAAGCCCTCGATGAGCAGTTGCAGAAGGCCTCTGCGGAGCTCGCATCCCTCAGAGAGGAGACGGACAAGCTGAGGAGCGAGTCGCCGCGTTCGGCAAAACTGAAAGAAACGGAAGCGGCGTTGCAGCGAGCCACCGACGAATTGCAGAAGCTGCAGCGCGAACGATCGGTCTATGCCTCCACATTCGCCGACCAGCAAACTCAGATTCGGGAATTGATGGAGAAGCTGGGGAACCAGACGGCCAGCATCGAGCGGGAACGTGAGTTGACGGCTGCAGGCCGCGACATCCGCGAGTTGATGGGTGCGAGGAACCTGCACATCATCGACCTGGCGGACGTTGACAGTGGCGGCTCGCAGCGGCCCTTTGGGCGCGTCTTCTATACCGAAGGCAAGTCGCTGATTTTTTATGCCTATGACCTGGAGAAGAAGCGCAAGTCGCTGGAAAAGTATTCCTTCCAGGCGTGGGGCCAGCGCGAAGCCAAGGGTGGCCCAGCTCAGAGCCTGGGTGTCTTCGTTAGCGACGATCAGGGTCAAAGCCGCTGGGTGTTGAAGTACGACAACCCCAAGGTCCTGGCGCAAATCGATGCCGTATTTGTGACGATTGAACCTAAGGGCGGAAGTGAGAGGCCTCAGGGCCAGCAGCTTCTCTATGCCTACCTGAAGGCAAATCCAAATCATCCGTAGTCGCCCCTGTGTGTCATTCCCGCCAAAGTGGGAATCTGGAGATTGGACATTTTTTGGAGTGGCGAAGCCCACCCTGGGAGCGCGGGCGT
>JAKEER010000631.1 GCA_022616615.1 Acidobacteriota bacterium | reverse complement strand
CGAATTGCCAACAGCCCGTCAGGTCCAGGCATTGGCCAGCACAGCCTTGATGGAGATTGGGATTTTCCAGTCGATCCGCTGTTTGAGCACATCGGCACGAAGTTCCCTCGGGCTCGTCGTTGACCTTCTGTCGCCTCAGGTCTGGTGAGTTCCAGTGATCTCTGCTCCGAGAGATCACTGGAACGAGATCTGGTGGGGTTTAGGTGGGATCTAGTGGTGGGAGGCAAATGCGGGAGGAGGAGGAGGAGGAGCAGGTGCCAAGAGGTAGTGCGCGTGAATGCACCTCATGCAGGAAGCAGCCAATACCGCTGTCGTCACCACAGCGTGAAATTGTGGTGGGATCCCGCTTTTCTCTCCGGCCCTCGAGAAAAAATCGGGCATGGCGGTTCCCGCCAGGTGCTTGTCTTTGCCACACAGGTCTAACGGAAGATAGCCGTTCGTGCCCCGGAAGATTTCAGCGTTCTTGAGCGTCGGTTGAGTTCCGTTTGCACCGCGTGAGGGCTCGTGGCGGCTGATTAGTAGCTGATAGGTTCGGCCATAGCGAAACATGTCAACCTTGATCAAGACCGGAGCCACAACGACAGCATGGGCACCATTGGGACCGAGAGAATCGACTGGATGCAGTTGCTCGATCGGCTCTCCTTCGGGACCACAGAACGTGACGTAGCGGCCGATGTCGCGAATGGCGCCGCCGGATTCGGTGCCGTGGATTACGTAACGTTTGGCGAGGTGCTGATGTTCCAGACGCACGTCGGTGCGACAGTAGATGCCGGCGTCCTGCAATCTTCGGACTGCACGTTTTGGGAGGTGCAGGCGGAGTGGCGCAGGTAGGGATTGTTGAGGCATGTGGTCCTCCTTTTTCAGGCAACGAACGAACGTCGTATCGGATGGCCGAGAGCTTCCCGGATCATCTCCTTGGTGCATCCAGCCCAACATCGGTACTTGCGGGGGTCATCGACAGCAATCGCCAGGTTGTCGCCACTGCGGTCATGCCCGTGCAGCGCGCATGAGGGGCAACGGGTCCAATAGTTGCGGCCACTCTTCCTTTGAACCTGGATGTGGTCGAGAATGCGGAACTCATTGCATCCTCGACTGCCGCGACGAGGGTTTGGTGCTGGAGCTGGCTCGTGAAACTGTTCGGGAATCGTCATACCTGCGACCAGGGAACTCAGTTGGTCTTCGCTCAGTTTCCGCAGTCTTTTGAGATAACGGATCTGAGATTCGAGCGAGTAGTCGGCTCCGTAGAACCAGTAGCGCTTCTTGTCGGCCTGATGCGTTCCCAGCGGACCGCGAATCGCGTTGCCAAATTCCCCGGGATTGAGTGCGTCGTGCCGGGGGAAGACCTCAATGCCTTCCGGAAGGCGGGCACCTTTCACTGCCATCTTCAACCGCGCGGCGAGGTTGTGAACGTAGATGCGGCAGTCTCGTGCGAGCAGCGGCGTTGCGCCAAAGATCCACAAGTGGCCTCCGCGGCGGCTCTTTTCGAGCGCTGCTTGGATCCCGTCCTGTTTTAGTTCCCACTGCAGCTTGATCAAGTCGTTTAGCGCGTGCGCATAGTCCGCGTCGATCACAATCCACTTGCTCCGTTGTGTCCTCGGGTTGATTGCGTACAGGCCAATCGTCAATTCTCCTTGCAGGTGGCGCTCAATCGTTGCTGGCGTCAACGCCAGCTCCTTGCCCGTCGCTCTTCCTTTGGGGCGGAAGTAATAATGCCGGCCACCATGCGCACGCGGCCGCTTTGACTGCACGGTGTAGGCCCGTCAGTTCACGAACAGATTCCTGTATTCGCTCACGAGCTCGTCTGGTTTCATGTCTCCTCCATAGTGGAAGCAGGTGTCGGGTGCCAGGTGTTAGGTACCAGGGCATTGGATTTCCAAGATGCCAGCTTTGCCACTCGACATCACTCTGTCTCAATCTGTAAGACTCGAACGACTTACCCGTCCTATCGCCATCGGCAACATCCAACAAAAGCCGCAGACCATGCGCTTTGTGCATGGTCTGCGCTACATTCCTCGTCCGCAAACGACGCTCCATGGAGGTTTGCGATTCGCGTTCATTCGCGGCTGCTGGTTCTTTCCGTCCCGGAGTGCCGCGGCCTGCGACACCCAGTTGTCTGGCCGTCAAGCGGCTCGAGAGAACGGGGGTGTCAGAAGCTAAGCCTGTGATTGCGAGCCATTTCTCAGCTTGGGGAAAAGGCCAATAAGATTCAATGCGAGCGGAGTAGGGACTGAATCGGAGCACAGTGCGGGGACAATGTGAGCGAGTTAGGAACACAATGGGAGCGGAGTCGAACGACAATCTGAAGCCTCCGGAGACACATACCACTGGTCACGCAGACATCGATTTGTGAGCGGCGGTCCCTTGGCTTGCCAGACGCAACGCCTCGCCGAGGGTAGTGAGGCCTGCGCTCCAGGTGACTTCCACATCCAATCCGTGCCCTTTGAACGGCTCCACCATCGCTGTGCAGATCCGCCAGCAGCGGCGGCCCATCTGTTCTCGAATGCGCTCGCAGGCCTGGGGCGAACCCGTTAGGTAGAGGATGAGATCGACATTTTGTTCTTTGTCGAGAAGTGCACCGATCTCCCGGTAACGTGCGGCATCCTTCAGCGTGCGCTCATACTCAAGGGCGATCCGGCCGCGAAGGCCGCTCTCTCCCGGCAGCATCACCTCCGCCACGGCATCGTACGCTTTCTGGTAAGCCGCAAACCCTCGGCTCACGACCGCGTGCAGCCGGGCCTGGGGCGTCCAGTTGCAGAGCGCTCCCGACCTCAGCAAGCTCAAATGAATGTTGTTCAGCTCCAAGTCGTGTAGCAGTTGGGAGGCCTCGCTCACCGGACCGCTGCCGTCGGTCTCGACATAGGAGTCGCCGTGCATCTCCAGGCAGGTGACTCCGGCGTTGGTCACGGTGTACAACGACTCCGACCCGGCCACAAACTGCCGCCGCACCAATCCATGTTTTACGAGACGCCGGACACGCCAGTCGAAGGACTCCAGATTCTGTTCGTAGTGACCGGCCAGCATGAACTGAAACAGTTGCGAATGGGAGACGACCGCGGAGTAATGAATCTGTCGCAGCATGGGAAGATCTCGTGACCGGCTGATGGCGATCGTGCCTTTGTGATACCGCATGGCTTGCGTCCTACTTCCGTTCACTCGGTCGTCACAGAATTCACGGCTCCTTCCAGTGAGACCCCCTCGGCGCAAACGGCGCGCCGGTCCCCCTTGTCAAAGGGGGACAGACTGTTGCTTCGCCTGCCGTGCGCAACCGCGCTAGCTTAAGTGGCTGAGGTGCAGCGCTGCTGCGTCGAAACGATTGGTCTGCGGTTCCAAGTAAAACGTGCCCAGTCGCCCCCGCACCCAGCTGTAGGCTGGCATCAGCAGCAGAATCTCCTGATGCTCGTTCCATTGGCTGAGCGACAGCAGGACCGTATCGTTCGATTTCCAGGCGCTGCTCTCAGCGGCGACGCCGCCCGTCTGCTTGTCATCGGTGACCACGAGGTAACAGTCCGGCTTCATCGCTTTTACTTGCCGTCTGACGGTGACGCGGCGGTGTCCTTGCCAGATCTCCGGCTCAAAGCATTCGAAGGTTCTGCCCAACGCTTTGTCGGGATAGTTCTGATCGAATCCTGACCGTGGCCCGCTGAACCGGACATCCCCGCCACTGGTCCAGCGGCGGCGGAGCTTCCCGTTAATCACGATGCCGGTGGTGTTGTAATAGGTGGAGCAGGCAAAGCGGCGCGAATCGTTTTCATCGCGACGCACCCGCACGCTCCACACGCTGCCGAACCCCCCGATCTTGACCAGCATCAGGCCCTTCCTTTCAGACTCTTGTTCCTGGCCTGTTCCTCGCGCAACTGGCGCTCCAGCATGTTGATGCGGCCGATCAAGTGCTTGTTGGACTCGTTGATCGTCAGTGCCGCGCCACTGGGTGCTTGAGGTGCATCGCCGATCTTCCGTTCGACGCGCTGAATCCGCAGCGACATGTCGGCCACCATCGCTTCCTTTTCATGGAGTGTAACCTCCAGCTTGCGGCTATTGGCCACGGCCTCTTCCAGCGCTCGAGCTGCTTCGTCATACTTTTGCCGCCAGAGAGCGGCTTCTTCATTCACGTCTTGGCGAGTCCAACTGCCGTCGGCTTCCGCCTCAATGGCTCGATTGCACTTCTCGATATGCCGGTTGTGTTTCTCGATAGCACGGTCCATCTCGTTACGGGCCAGTTGCGTCTCGTTGTAGAAGTCTGCCAGCCAGCCTGCAGACACCCAGGTGTACTTGTGAAAGTCTGAACGGCTCTTGGCATATGCCAGGAGGAACAGCGCCATTGCAACTGTCACCAAGGTGCTATACCAGAAGTAGGGGTTCTGCGCGCTCGCTCGAAGCAACGCCATTCTGCGATCTTCCACCCAGGTGCCATAGTCAAAGTTGGATGGATTGATTCTTCGCAGCACACGGTCGTACCAAGGCTCGGGTTGGCGGCCCGCTGATTTCGGATTGCGGGATTCGGAATGCGCGTTGTGAATTGCCGATT
>JAKEER010000630.1 GCA_022616615.1 Acidobacteriota bacterium | reverse complement strand
GCCGGTTTCGATTTGAGCGAGCCGCCGCTTGAGCCTCTTCTCGGCCATGTTGCGGTCGGGCGACCGGCAGCTTTCGTAGTAGGGTCGGCCATTCCTGTGGTACTTGATCCACCAGACCCTGCCACGAAGAAACAGCGAGCCGGCGCCTCTCTCGCGTTTGGCTCTTTCTTCCTCCACGGCTACTTGTCTCCTTTCCGACGCTCCATTTGGATTGCCTTGAGTGCCAGCCTGAGCATCGGCGGTATCCGCCTCGTTCCAGTCTCCCACCGAGCCACCGACACCCGGTCTACACCCAAAGCATCGGCAAGCTGCGGCTGGGTCATTCCGAGTTTCTTGCGGGCCGCCTTCAGCTCTGCTGGTTGCATCGTAGCCAACGGTTACTCTTAAATTCGGAGGAAGTCAAGCAAAACTTTGGTGACAGTTTGGGGACAGGTGCTCTGAAACCCGCATAATTGGCCTCAATTTCTACAGGCAAGGGATTCGAAATCCCCTGCACTAGAAAGTCTCGCGATGCTTGTTCGTTTCAACGAAGGCATCTAAGTCCTTGGCATCCAGGTACAAGCGGCGATTGAAGCGCACTGCTGGCAAAGCTCCTTTCCAAATCAACCGACGCATGGTCACGACGGAGCAAGCGAGATACGCTGCCGCTTCGGGTAGTTCGTATAGTCGCTTGACCGGTTTTTGCTGTGGTTGCACCTACGCATCCTCGTTCGGCCCTCGTGAAGCTTCACGGACGCTTCTTCGGGCCTTCTAATGTCATGGACCAATCGTCCCGGACAGGAGTGTTTCCACAATGCTCGCATCGCATCGTGCGGAGACGTGCAAGAAACTGCTCGTTTTCCAAGCGCCTCTTTTCTTGAGTGCGCCGCCGTTTGTCTTTCTTCAGGCACGCGGGATGAAAAAGGACGCGGCTGTTGGCAAGCGGCTGGCCGCAAAGCCGGCAACGATAGCTAAGTTGTCCAGTGCTGGACAACTCTGGCGCTTTCCCATTTCTCCTTTGCGTTATGGCTTTCACTTTGGCGCCCATTGAGTCTCACCGACGCCAGCATCCATGGCCACGCATCGTGCTATTCCTCGATACAGGCAGCTTTCTCTGACCTTGCCAACTTGTCTCGATGATTCGTGAACGACGGCGGCCAGAGTTCGCTACTCTCGACGCACCTGTCGATTACCTTCGAGCAAAATACACTCCGTTTCATTTGGCCAGAACGCAGCTTGTCCTTTTGCGCGTCCCATACACCGAGCAGATCGAAACAAAAACCCAATGTAATCGTCGGATTGTCTTGATCGAACGGAAAGTCCAGGAAGGCACAAACCTCCCGTACTTCCTCAAGAAGCCAAGTGTCATCTTCCGTGGACTTAAGCAACGCGTCTCGCAAAGACCATCCCTTACGCTCGATCTTTCGCGCGATCCTGTCAGCCAGCGTTTCTTCTTTTTGTCTTTTAGGAAAGGAACTGCCTCCCCGTGCGGTCGCAGTTGCAGTAAGTGTAGACTGCGACCGCTTTGCGGTCGCTCTTGTAGGCTTTGAATCCTCAAAACCTGAACTCCCGCGGCCCGCCTTCGCAGTAGGGGCCTGAGTCTCCTGCTGGTTAGGGTCATTTTTTCCCTTCGAAAGGAATGAATTATTTGAGGCATGCACAAAACAATCTGAGGGACGCTCCAAATCTCTTGTGGCATCCGAGGCCATGGCCTGATCTTGTGTCGCGACCCAGTCTCTATATCGAATAACCAGCCACCCTCTGACCTCACGTCCATGCCGGACCCTCACCGCTGGAACGATGCGCCCGATTCCCTCTAGGAATCTGATTCGGTGGGCAACGTAATGCGGCGTGCGCTGGACTTTTCTAGCGACTCTAACGGGACGGGGGTAGACGAATCCTTCGGGATCGCGCTTCGCCAACGCACCGAGATAGCTGAGGATTTCGCGGTCAACGGCGCTGCGTCGTGGCCGTGCCCACTCTGGACATCGCTCTTCCGTTGAACGAAAACTCTCATGACGAATCTCGTGTTTCTGACCTTGACTTTGCCCTTGACCTGCGCGGACCAACGGAGTAGGTTTGGATCGCATCGTAGATTTCTTCCTGCCCCGCGCTAGCACGCGGGGCTTTTCTTTGCAGAGCAATCAAGTCCGGACGAACGCCTCGCGAGTAGAGGCGTTTCACTGGGTAAGCCTCCCTGGCTTGGTATCTGGGGTCTGGATGTCTCCCCTGGCCGCTCCGTCTAGGGCCTTAACCAAGGGCTGGACACGATTCAGCAGCATCAGGGCCCGCTGGCTTTGTTCCCAGCCATCTCCGAACACGCGCACTGCACGGACACCCTTCTCGGTCACCTCAATCTCAAGCCTCGGCTCTGTGCTCACCGATTTCCCCTCTCAACAGATAATTAGGAGATGAGTAGGGCAGTTTTATGCAGTGCAAGTGAAAAAAAAGCAGTGGGCGTACTGATAGGCTCAACTTGGGCGCAATTTGCTGGGACAAGAAGTCGGATGGGTTGTCGGCTAGCAGCCGCTAGCAGGATGCTTCTTCGTTGAATCTTCAAGATTTAGGCTGTCCGGTACTGGACAAGCCGGGCGCTAAAAACGGCAGTATTACGGTGGCAGGAACCGAGCGGAAGTGGATACCCATCTGCTTATCTGGCTGGGGGCGGAGATCCGCAGAGAGTCCCCTGAGCTCGCTTGAGCTTTGCTATCGCGCCTTTGAGAGTCCTAGACACTGTGGGTTGCTTGATTGCCAAGACGCCAGCGGTCTCGCTTTGAGTGTGCCCTTCCAGCTTCACCATCAGAAAGACGCGCCGTTCGAGCTCGGTCAAACCAGCGTGCGTAGAGATTTCAAATAGAAGGCGGTCTTGGTCAGCGGGTGACCCCTTCGTGTCCGCGATTGTTTCAATCAGTGGAATCAGCGCCTCCCCGGAGGCCTGTCTCGCCGGTTGCGTTACGTAATGGGAGGAACGTCGCAGCTCGGTTTCAATGTGCCCGCGAACCGCGTCACGAACCTTGCGAAGTAGCGAGTTGAACTTACCCTCGACAATGGCTCGTAAGGTTTCTTTGTTCAGCACGGGAGGGGAAGCCGTCAAATGGTCCTTGAGTTTTTCGAGGATTTCTACTGCCGCCTCCGACTGAGCGTCGAGGCCACCTTCGCTCTCATCCCCGGGGATCCAGAGACGCCAAGTTGCTGACCTTCCGAGGGCAGCGAGTCGTTCGCCACGTTCGGCGTCTTCTACCAAAAACCTGCGCACAGCCTGCCCGTCCTTGGTTTCGGCATGGCTCTGCCGGCGATCAAGCTCGTCAAGCATGGCTTGCGAGAAAACCAGCGACACACCGTCTACGACCTCCTGGATCTCGGCCGGGTCTGAGATTCCAAGTTCAGCGCATACGGGAAGGGTCGCTTCGCAGACTATCCACCGAAGAGTGGGGATGCCGCTGTTCAGATGGTCCAGGTAGTCTGCGACCAATCCAACAAAAGTCTCAGTATCGACGCCTCTCCAAAACTTTGACAGTCCCGATTGCTTGGCTCTTCTGCGGAGCTCGGGTAACGATTCGGATGTATAGAGCCTCATCACGTTGATGCGTGCGCGGAATTTTTCTTCCTCTTCCGCCGTCAGGTTTCCGGCAGTGAGGAGGCCTTCACATTGACGAATCTCCTCCGCAAGCCCGTCGCCTGATTCCCGCTTTTTCCGCCGCGTGGGCATGGCTTGATGATAGCCCTTATGCAGTGACAAATCGAACGGCAACCCATGGTGCCCGCCAGTGGGGATCACCCAACAGTGTCTGAGAATAGAATCGAAGGGCAGCAGTCACAGCGCGGGGCGGGGCCCACACAGGACTCTGGGTTCGCCCGACGCTGAAATTTTTTGTTGTATTTTTCTTGAAGTATGTACGTTACGCAAGCACAGGACAACTTGAGGCGAGCGGCCACCGGGCAGTCGTCAGTC
>JAKEER010000629.1 GCA_022616615.1 Acidobacteriota bacterium | reverse complement strand
TGAGAGCGGCGATCCTCGGGCTAAGAGGACTGGAAAACAAGTTGTCACTTAGCGATTGGCGACCCGACAGTCTCTTTGGGGCCGGCGGTCAATCCGCGTTGCGCGACCTTGTAGGCGTCATGATGCGTATTCCGCAGCTTGAAAAACAGCTGCGTGACCTCGGCGGCCACAGTGGGCAGCAGCGGCGGATTGCCGAAATTACTTACTCCTGGGTTACAGGTGCTTCCATCGAACAGATCGCTCGGGCATACTTCGGTGCGACTCCGGACAGACGAGAAAAATTCACACAAGCCATTTCTCGGGCGTGCGTAGCTATCTATCGTACTCTCACAAACTATGGTTCGTGGGGCCTAGCCTCACTCGCAAAAATGCCTACATCGGGACTGGACTTTGAAAAGATGACTGATGACGAGCGCAAGCGTATCAACAACTTAGCGGCAATGGTCTACTACGGTGTAAGAACCAACTCAGCAATCCTCATGCGCATGGAGTCCGTCCCTCGGAGTATTGCCGAACCACTGGGTGAAGTTTTTGTTAAACATGGCGGTCGAGTCGACGAACCAGACAGTCCCCGGCAAGTACGACGATTCATAAAATCACTCGGCCTTGCAGATTGGCAGAACGTAGTTCCCTCTGGAGCCACAATGTCCGGCGCTGACTATAGACAAGTATGGTCTTGGCTCTCCGGCGAAGAAACTCAGTGACCGATTCCTTCAATCGCTTCGTCACTTCCCAGAAACTGCTTTAGCTGACCACATTCACAGTCCCGACGTCTTCGCGCCCCCTCGACTCCTGTCCGAGCAATTCCAAACATTCTCTGCCAATCTTGGTCCATTCTTGGCTTCTGCTAGCACAGGCTCGCGCCAGGTAAACCGCGCTCCTGTCACGCCCCGTTGCGATCCGCTTCAGTCGTTTAGAACGGACCCTCTGCGTTCCCCTGTGGCCTCGGTGATTGGTTCCTCTGCCTTGGGTGAAGGAACCAAATCACCTCACAGGAGAACGCAGATGAAAAACGAAAAAATCAAGGAAATCACCAGCAAGGCCATCGAGCAGCTAGTCGCCGCGCTGAATGAAGGTCGCAGTGAAACACTTACTGCCTACCTTTCGGCGATGGCCCAATTCCATCGCTACAGTTTCCGCAATGTCATGCTCATTGCGATGCAGAAGCCCACAGCTACACACGTGGCAGGCTTTCACGCTTGGCACAAATTCGGTCGCTTCGTGAAAAAAGGCGAAAAGGGAATCCTCATCATTGCGCCGATTGTCCGTCGCAAAGAAACCCGCGATCCCCAGGAGCCTGAAACCGCCGATGATTGCTCCGTTGTAGCCTTTCGCGGCGCTTACGTGTTCGACATCAGCCAGACCGACGGTCAGCCACTGCCCGAAATCGCCAGTGTGCAAGGCGACCCGAGCACCAGCCTTGAACGGCTCAAGGCCCTCATTGCAGACCAGAGCATCACCTTGGAGTACGCCGAGGACATAGCACCAGCTCGCGGCACTTCGGCTGGCGGCAAGATTACTTTGCTACCGGGGCAAACGACCGCTGAAGAGTTCGCCACGCTCGTTCACGAGCTCGCCCACGAAATGCTGCACCGGGACGAGCGGCGCAACAGCACTTCAAAGAGCGTCCGCGAGACGGAAGCCGAGGCCGTCTCGTTCGTCGTGTGCAACGCCATCGGCCTTGAAACCGGCACCGCTGCTCAGGACTATATACAGCTTTACGAAGGCGACGCGAAGCTCCTCACCGAGAGCCTCGACCGTATCCAACAGACCGCGAGCCGCATCCTCTCCGCCATCGGTCCAGACCAACCGGGCCCACCCGGCTAGCGCAGTCACTTCCCGCTGAACCTGGAGGCGAACTATCTCCTCCGCACCTGAGTCTTTGTTCCTCAAGTATTGCCCCCTGTTGTAAATCCTCAACTCTTCGGTTTCCTCGCTACTCTGTCAGCGGTATTATAATTTGCGCTTGGCCGTTAGCCCCAATCAACTGGGCTAGAACATCAATGGAAGTGTCGCAGGTCAGAACGAAGGAGCGGGTCGCAGATCATGGCGAGGTGTTGACCGGGAAGCGCGAGGTCAACGCCATGCTAGATCTGGTGAAGCAGGAGACGGAGCGGATCGACTCCCGTTTCCTCGAACCCGCGTGCGGCGACGGGAACTTCCTGACCGTGATTCTGGAACGCAAGTTGGCCGTTGTGGAGAAGCGCTACGGCAAGTCGCAGCTGGACTTTGAACGCTATGCCGTTCTAGCCGTCTCCTCGATCTATGGGATTGATATTCTGGCTGACAATGTCCATGAATGCCGACGAAGGCTCTTTGAGATATTCGACGCAGACTACACGCGCCTCTTCAAGGCCGCCGCAAAGGAGGGGTGCCGCGAGGCGGTACGGTTCATCCTTGAGCGGAACATCATCTGGGGCGATGCCTTGACGCTCAACACGGTGGGTGAGAAGCCCGACCACATCGTTTTTTCGGAATGGTCGCCGGTCAACGGGAGCATGCTGAAGAGGAGGGACTTCACGTTTAGCGAATTGCTTCGGCATGAGGAAGCCATGCAAGTCCCTCTATTCCCTGGTTTGGAAAACGAGGAGCAGTTGCCGCTCTTCTCCGATCTTGGCGAGGGGGTGTTCATCCCCACTCCGGTAAGGGAATATGCCCCGGTCCATTTCATGGAGATAGCCCGTGTCGGAGAATAACTACAACCCCGACGTCTTGAGCTGCATTGCGAACCTGAGCAGCGACGAGGTCTTCACCCCGCCGCAACTGGTGAACCGGATTCTCGACATGCTCCCTGCAGACCTCTGGGGCGACAAGAAAACCACGTTTCTCGATCCGGGCTGTAAGTCAGGCGTGTTCCTCCGGGAGATTGTCAAGCGCCTCGATAAGGGGCTGCAGAAGCAAATCCCAAATCGCCACAAGCGGCTGACCCACATCTTCAAAAACCAACTTTACGGACTCGCCATCACTGAATTGACCGCCCTGCTATCGCGCCGGTCCGTGTACTGCTCCAAGACGGCCAACGGGAAATATTCCGTCTGTGAGTCATTCAACAGCCCGGAAGGCAACATCCGATTCGGGCGCGTGGAGCATGCATGGGAGGACGGGCGTTGTCTGAACTGCGGAGCCAGCAAGGAGAACTACGAAAGGGGCGGCGAACTCGAAAGTCATGCCTACGCCTTCATTCATACAGACGAGCCAGAGGAGATATTCAACATGAAATTTGATGTCATTATTGGCAACCCCCCTTACCAGTTGAGCGATGCTGGTTTTGGAGAGAGCGCCCGTCCCATCTACCACCTGTTCGTTGAACAGGCAAAGAAACTGAACCCGCGATTCCTGACCATGATTATTCCCTCCCGTTGGTTTGCGGGCGGAAAGGGTTTAGATGAGTTCCGAGAGTCGATGCTCGCTGATGACCGGTTGCGCTCGATTGACGACTATCTCAGCGCTTCGGATGTCTTTCCGGGCGTGGGTCTCAAGGGTGGCGTTTGCTACTTCCTCTGGGACCGCGACAATCCCGGACCCTGCCAAGTTACGACTCATTACAAGGACTGGCCTGTCTCGACGGCCAGCCGTCCGCTTCTTGAAAAGGGCGTTGACGTATTCATCCGTTTCAATGAGGGCCTCTCGATCCTCAAGAAGGTCGTTGCCGTTGAGAACGGAAAACGCGGCTCGCTTTCTCTACCTGAAAGCAAGCGTTTCGACCAAATGGTCAGCTCCAGAAAGCCATTCGGGCTAGATACAACTTTCGAGGGCAAAGTAGCCAAACGAGCCAGTGATGTCATGGTCTATCAGAACGGCGGCAAGGGATACACGCCGAGACGCTCTATCACCGCTGGGATTGACCTCATCGACAAGTGGAAGGTCTATGTGGGCCGGGCCGCTCCGGGAACCGGCAACAGGGACACCTACCCGCACAGGATCATCAGCACGCCATTCGTCGGGGAGCCAGGGAGCATCTCTTCGGAGACGTATCTCTGCATCGGTCCGTTTGATTCCCGGGCTGAGGCCGAGAGCGTTCTGTCCTACCTCTCCTGTCGGCTGACTCGCCTGTTGATTCTTCTGCACAAACCGTCGCAGGACACAACGCGAAAGGTCTACACCTTCGTGCCAACCCAGAAGTGGACAAGGCGGTGGACGGACGAGGCCCTCTACGCGAAATATGGCATCTCGGCCAGTGAGATCGCGTTCATCGAGAAGGTTGTCCGCCCGATGGAGGGGAGCGATGAGTAACGACTTCTTTCCTCCTCGCCCTGAATCGCGGCCTACTATTTACGCCTACGAGGATACAAACCCGCAGTATGCGAGCTTGCTGAAAGTCGGCTATACGACCGTGGATGTGCAGAGTCGCGTTGCCCAGCAGTACCCGACGTTGCGCCCCGGCAAGCCGCCCTACCGGATCGTCCTGGAAGAACCCGCCATGCGGAATGATGGAACGGTGTTCACCGACCATGACGTACACCGGATGCTCCGGCTCAACGGCGTCAAGAACCCGGAAGGCGAGTGGTTTCGGTG
>JAKEER010000628.1 GCA_022616615.1 Acidobacteriota bacterium | reverse complement strand
CCTTGCAGGGAAGTAGCACTTCACAGGCTCAGCCAGTCAGGCAGGTGGCGTAAAATGTTTCCGACCGCCGCTCACCTCCAACGGAATTCAGGACACTCTCGGAATTGGCATCCGTATACCACAACTCGTTATCGGCATGATATAAGAAAGTCACTTTTGTCGACTATCCCGGGGGAGGCCACCTTGAAACCTCGCAGCATCGCCTTTTCGCTTCTCGCCCTCAGCGTTCTTGCCGCATCAGTCCTCTCGCACGGCGGCGGCCTCGACTCTCTCGGCTGTCACCACGACCGGAAGCGCGGAGGCTACCACTGTCACCGTGGTGATCTTGCGGGAAGGAGTTTCGGATCGAAGGCCGACGCTCTCAAGGCTCTCAGCGCGCGCCAGAAGCCGCAAGAAAACTCACGCGAAGAGGACACTGAAGAGCGCACCGTATACGTGACAAAGACCGGCAAGAAGTTTCACGGGGAGAGTTGTTCCTACCTCTCGTCGAGCAAAATAGCCATGTCGCTTAAGGATGCGAAGAAAAAGGGCTACACCGCCTGCTCGAGGTGTAAGGGAAGGCAAGAACGTGAGGGCAAGACACCTTGACGAATTGTCATTCTCCCTTTCGCTCAAAAAGGCGAACCTTTGCCAGCATCGAAATCGTGAGATAATCCACGCCCTCCTCTTGGGGAAAGGAGCCGAAGCGTGTACAAACTTTCGTGGCTACTGTTGGTTGCACTGCTTCAAGGTCAAACCGCGCTGCGTAATCCGAATGAGGGCGCGGTCGTTGTTTTAGGCACGCACGCCGACGTAATTTGTCAGGATAGTGAGCCAGGCTTCCTGGTTCAGTTCACGTCGAAAACCGATGCGGACTATGCCATCATCCGCGTCTTTTATCGAGAGAAAGCGGAGGGTTTGCCCGAGCCGCTGCTGCTTACGCACACCGAGGTCGTATTGCCGACGCGCGGAGCGACGGTGATGCTCGGTCCGTTTCCCACCAAAAAAGCCGACGTGGAGAAAGTGGTTGTAACGTGGGTGGCGAAGACGCAAGAAGAAATGTTCACGCCAAGTCAAAACTAAGTGCGTATGCAGCTACTGCGACCGCGTGGCATGGTGCCGACGCGCTCTTCGGGCCCCAACGACAAGGCCTGCCACCGCACCCCAGAATCCGATGTTAGCCCCGATAAGCAACGAATTGCCTTCGACGTCAGATGCTAGTCCCTCCGAGCCTCCAAGCAATTGTGTGAGTTCTTGGAAGGCTGCCAGCGATAGTCCAAAAATGAAAAACGCTAAGAGCAGCCTGCCAGAAAGCCGCAACCCTGTCTTGAGAGTGGGCCCGTGCTTGCGGAAGAAGAGAACCGAGTAAGCCACGAAACCAGGGACGAACAGCCCGGCTAAGAGGCCGGACGCGCCGACGAGAATCGCTATGGTCAGAGACTTAAGCATTCTTCTCCTCGCCGCCTCGGCCCAACTCCGCCCCGAGATGTACGATCCACCGAAAGACTGGATAGCTCACGATGAGCGTAAAACTTATCGCTACGGCGATGATGTACGGATTGATGATCCTCTCCAAGGACACCAACTTAAGGAGAGTAGCGGATACCCACGGTCCTCCGAACCAGAAGGTCGGGATGGCGAGCATTTCGGAGGTCAACGTCACGAGCGACGAGACATCTTTCAGCTTGGCGGTGTTGACCGTCTTCAGCAGAACAAGCGCAACTGTCCCGCTTACGACACCTATGAGAAGCCCTAGCGCGCTTCCTACAATAATGTCAGCCAAGAGCGTTCCTTAACCGGCAGCGAACTTACTAACCGGCCAGTTCGGTAGAGGAGTCGGCTGGCAGGCGATGTTAGTATACGCTCTGGCTTCCCCTCAGGTAGTGGGGCCCTTTTGACTGATGGCACGGCGCTAGCTCCCCTCCTGCCGACCTCGATTCCATACCACGAAACAAAACTCGACTTCTATCAACCTTTGCATCCGCGCCGTGCTCATCGGCGACCGCATCCATCACGCCGCGTCGAGAGCAGCCGCTCTTGGCGGTCATTCTCTGACGGTACCCATTTTTAGGTGGTAGTGTCTCGCCTGGGCTGCCTCCTATCGGCTGGGCTTAGCGCGAAGGTCAAGGCTTCAGGACCCGCCCCCGACCCACAAAAGATAGAGGCAAAGGGCAATGGCAGTGGTGGGATGATCAGTGCCTCGGGCTGCAAAGGAAACGGCGCAGGGTCATCCACGACAAGGTGGACGTAGGTCGCGACCACCATCATCACAATCGCGAGGAGACTAGCGAGTCGCGACAGAAACCCAAAGATGAAGAGTGCACCGACACCAATCTCCGCCGCCGGAACAACCCACATGTTGAGCGAGTGGAATGGGATGCCGGCTGCAGGAGGGTGTCCCGCGTTTAGTTGAAGGTGGAGGCGGCGGGCAGTGCTCATCTTACGCCACCTTCTCCTGCGGAGTGGCAGATTTATTCGCGCGGCCGAGAGCCGCGGCCAGCACCCACAGGTCCTGGTAGCCTTGGATCCTGCGAAAATTCTTCTCCGTGGCCAGGTAGGCGCCGGCCACCCAGCGCAACACCATATCGGCATCGCGCCAGCGGCAGACGTTGCCGGTTCGTTTGCGCACGCCCGACTGCGGGCTCTCGATGAGGTTGGTGGTCGCCAGGCAGCGGTGCAGCGACGGCGGCAGGCCCAGCCGGTTGAGGGTGAACGTCTCTTCCAATCCTTCGCGCAGACTGGCCGCGGCGGCGGGCCACTCGCGTTCGATGAACCGCGCCAGCTTCTCCATCCGCGCTAGGCCTTCTGCGGCGTTCTCCTGCTTGTAGGCGGCCCGCATCAGCGTGCGTACCTGGGCGTGCTGCTCTTTGGGCAGTTCGTCCAGCACGTTGCGCATCTTGTGCGTCCGGCAGCGCTGCACCGGCTGCCCCGCGCCGAACACTTCGCGGAGGGCCGCGCGCAACGATTTCGCACCATCGATCACGAACAGATACTTCTTCTCCGTATCCACGCCGTGCTCGCGCAGATGAATGAGCAGCGCTTTCGCCGTCGTGGCATTTTCCGTTGCGCCTTCCTGGAGGCCCAGCACGTGTTTCTTTCCGCTGGCATCCACGCCGACGGCGCTGATCATGTGATGTTCGCCGTGCTGCTGGCCGTCGATGTAGATCACCAGCAGGTCCACGTCGTCCCAGCGACGCTCCAGCAACGTGGTGAGCTGCGCCGTGCTGGCTTCGATCGCTTCGCGGCTTACCGCCGACTTCGATACCCCCACGGTCTGAGCCATCTGCGGCAGCACGTCACGATACTGGCGGGTGGACACCCCGCGCAGCAGTGCCCCAAACATGCGTCTGCCCAACTCTGGATTGGTGCGCAGCGCTTCGTAGGCCGGCACCGCCACCTCGCCGCCTGGACCGTTCTCTTTCCGCCGCAGGCGCGGCCGATTCACCGCCAACTGCCGATCCGCCAGACTCACCCGCCCGGTCTGCCGGCCATGCCAGCGGATCGGGCCACTCGGCTTTCCGGGGGTGCGCACGCCCGCGAGTTGCTCGGCGCTCAAGTCCAGAATCGTTTCCAGCGTCTGCTGGCTGATCTGCTCGATCACCGTGTCCACCGCCAGCCGCGCCTGGGTGACCAACTCCACCAGCGGCAGCAACACCTGCCCGTTGGCCCGGCAAAACGCCGCCAGGGCTCGTGCCGCTCCTCTTCTGTTGCAGGAAACAACGTGGTAGCTTCTCTTCACGGCGGTTCTCCTCTCAAAAGGAATTGGCAGGCCCGATTCTACCGAATCGAGCCGAACCGCCGTCTCAACCTTCAACTATTGGTGGGACACCCTCCACTTTTGTGAATGGGGGAATACTCGACCGCTATTTGAACCCCGAGGACTCTCGGATCCGCGGTCGGTTCGTGTCCAGTTGCGAGCGCTATTTTTTTCGCTTGTTGAAGCTTCTTTTGATCTCTGTGGCTACGTACTACCTTGTTCTAAACTACGTTGCTTCGCCACTGCACGACTGGATCGACGAGGGCGCAAAAGAGATCACTTCAGAAACAGCTGTGATGTTCCAGGTCTTTGGAATCTATGTGCTCGCGGGTGGTCTCTTGATTCTGTGTGGAATTCTCTTTGACTACGCAAAGATAATAATAGTGGCTGAGGATCGGCGAAGCGTTCTAGGCTCGTGCATTCATAGCGTCCGATTTGTACTAAAGCATCCGATCAACACCGTTTTATTGTACTTGGTCCTCCTGCTTGCCTCGGGGCTTGTCATGCTTCTGTACGCACTGGCTGCCCCCGGCCCCGAGCAGGCGTCGTGGTTTACGCTCGTGATGGCATTTGCTCTTGGGCAGGCCTACCTGATTGCGCGTTTGTTCTGCAAGCTGTCCTTCTTGGCCTGTCAATCGCGATTGTTTCGGAGCAAGGTAAAGCCGGCAGACTTCACTGGCCTTCCGAAGACCATTTAGCAACCTGATTGAGTTCTTCGCGCAAGAGACCCTCACTTCTCATTATCGAGTTCACGCCAAGTCGCCTGGCGTCGTCTGTAGCTATCGCGGTTCTGCGAATTGATTTCTTGACACTGGGAGTCCCCGCGAGGAGAATTGCGTCCGTCTGAGGAACGTACTTAGGCTGGTAAGCACCCTGGGTTTTGCGGACGTTCCCGCCGCGCACGAGGCGGATTCCTCGGCCGATTTCAGCGGCGGGAATCACCATGACATCCGCACTGCATACATCGCCGACACGGGGGGACCTCATCTAGAAGTAGAGGGAGGCTGAGCCGATGCGCCTCATAACTGTTGGCATCCTGTCACTGTTGCTGTGTGGCGGCGCCTGTGCGCTGGCCCTCGTCTACGCGGGCTTTTCGGGCACTCCGCTCCCCGAAAACCAGGCAGCGGAGTCCTCTGTGCTGGGCAGGGTTCTGACCGACCGGCGGCTGTGGGGCGATGACGCTTTCCGTTTGTTCGGGTCGCTGGACATGTGGAGCGAGGCGGGCGAATCCACGATTTCCATCTATCCAGACCGTGTTTCTGGAGGCACGCCGTTCGAGGCGGCAGCCGCGGCCGAGGCGGGTGCTTCCCGGATCAACGCCCTGGTCAAGCGCGCTCGTCCGAAACTGCGCCCGGAGTTTTCCGCTCAGTATCGCGAGGCGCTGGCCCGGCCGTCCGCGTTCCGAGCCCAGGTGGCACGGTTTCTTGAGGACGATTCTTATCGGGTGGTCTGGCAGCCGCCTGCCGGCGAGTTCCTCAAGAAAGATGTGAAAGTGCGTTCGGTGCTCGACGCGTACGGCCAGCCAGAGAAAACCACCACCGAAGTGGTGCACTCGCAGGGGGACCGCCGACCCGCGGTTCTCACCGTGCATCACTACGCGAACGGAGCCGTCAGGTTTGTGGAGTCCGACTTGGCGCCGTTCCCCGGGATTGTGGACCGGGTAGTGCTGGATGTGCGCGCGGCCGGCGCACAGGTCTTCGTGAGTTTCCGTTAGTTCGAACAATCACCAAGCGGGAGGCCAAGCCATGAGATCCTCTCCGGGGCGTGTTCCCTTTCAGCGAATCGCGGTGGGGCTGATCGTGCTGGGACTCCTGGCCGGCGCGGGTTGCGGCCGGCTGACGCAGAAAGACATCGCCACCGACGCCCTGGATCCCAACAACCGCGCGGACACCGAGCCCAGCATCGCCGTAAATCCCGAGAACACACGGGAAATCACGATTGTGGCTTTCTCGGAGAACTGGAACTCCATGGCCGGTGCTCCGGTCTGGAAATCGGACGACCGTGGCAACACCTGGCGCAAGGTTTTCCAGATAGTCCAGCCGGCCGCCGGCCAGGCGGGGCCCAACGATCAGAAGATTGATTTTGACGCTGACGGAAGACTCTATATCGCGGAGCTGGCCTCGGGAGGCGGTCTGTTCGATTACGTGTACCGGCAGCCCGCCGGAGCCGACGACTCGCTGGCTCCGGGCATGTCCTACGGCGACGACCAACCCCACCTCGCAGTGGACGGCTACTCGGCAAGTCCCCGCAAGGGGCAGCTCTATTCTCCATGGCTCGACTTCAGCCAGCCGCGGCAACGCTCTAGCGTCTCCTGGTCAGCGGACCAGGGCGCAAACATGAACTCGGTGGGGGCCGGGAACAACGCAACGTTCTCGAACCGCACGACGCGCATTAGCATCACTCCGAACGGCAAGATATACATCGTGTATAAAATCCGGGAGGGCACCGCCGGGGCGCCAGCGGGTTTTGAGAATGTGCACTTTACTGTGAACCGTTCCGATGATGGAGGCGCCACTTGGAGCGGCCTGGGCGCGAACGGCATTTCCGTCCATGGCTCCCCGCAGGTCCAGACCTACTTCACGACGAGTTTCGGCAATTCCGCCAAGGGGAAAGTCGCACGGGCGCGCAGCAGCGACGCGTGGATCGCCGCCGACCCGGCAAACGGCGACGTATACGTTGCGTATGTGAGTCGCGCCGCCTCAGGATTCGCGCAAGTTTATGTCGCACGTTCAACCGATGAGGGAGCAACCTGGACCTCAAGTCGCGTGACCGGCGGTACTCATAATTCGGCCTACCCCGAAATTGCCGTCACCAAGCGCGGCGTTGTCGGCGTCCTGTACGTTGATTATGACGATTCGGGAGCCGCAACGCTCTTCCGCCACCGCTTTGCCCGCAGCTTCGACCGTGGACAGACGTGGAGTGATCGTATTCTGCAAAGTATGGACCCCGGTCCGCTGGCCAATGCTGCCAGCGGGTTTCTCTGGGGTGACTACGAAGGCCTGACCGCTGCCAAAAACACGTTTTATGGGGTGTTCACAGGTGAATCATCGGGTCGTACAACTCCGCAGTTGGATCCCATCTTTTTCCGTCAGAAGAGTTGCCGCTGGTACTGGATTAGCTGCTGGCTGGAGACAGAATAAATCGTCCAACCCGGTATCCAGTAGCTCCCTGTTTCCGCATGCGCGTCCGGCTCGTCAGTGGCAGCCCCCACCTCCAAAAACCCGCCTGCCTGAGCCAATGCTAGCCACACCATCCGCAAAACCCGCGTCCCACCCCTCCTGCAAAATTCGCGTCCTAACCCACGCAAAACTCGAGACCTAACCCGGCAAAACCCGCGACCCAAACTGCCTTCTGGTCAGCCAATCTTGAACATCCGGGAAAGGGAGCGTATCATCTTGCCACCAAGTCAAAACCGAGCTCTTCGGTTTCGCGGGAACGCACCCTGCGTTCCTGGTACAGACAAAGGAGGTCTCCGCTATGCCCGCCACCAAAGAATTCACCGTGTTAATGGAGGATCAACCCGGTACGCTCGGAAAGGTCTGCCGAGCGCTCGCCGACCATAATGTGAACATCCTCGGGCTGCATTCGTTCCCCATTGGGGGGAAGGCTGTAACCCGCTTGGTCGTTGACAATCCCACGGCTGCTAAGGCAGCCCTTGATACCGAGCGGCTCACCTGCATCGAGGCAGAAGTCGTCCAAGTCAAACTTCCACATCGGCCTGGCGAGATCGTGCGGGTAGCATCGCGCCTGGGGGAGGCCAACATCAATATCAACTACGCGTACTGCGGCTTGGAGCCCGAAACGAATGCCCCACTTGTTTTCTTCGGTGTCACGGAAGTCACAAAGGCGGCATCCCTCCTCGAACAAGCTGCAGCCGCCGCTGCAAAGCCTTAGACGTCGGAGAACTTTCCAATCTGTCTCACGGGAGCGGGGTCAAGCCTGCTCCCATTCCGTTTGCTTGGAGCCAGCGCCCAGCCAAAAGGGGCGCGTGTACTCTTGGCATGAGGATTCTCTCAAGCAGGGGGAACAGCCATGCAAGAAGAAATCGGCACGACAGCAGGCGCCATTTGGGAAGCACTCAATACCAAAGGTGAGTCGTCGCTCGCACAGTTAAAGAAAGCCGTGAAAGGAAAGGACCCCATCTTTGATTGGGCGCTCGGTTGGCTTGCCCGGGAGGACAAGATTGTGATTACGCCAGAGAAGCGCTCATTCCGCATTCGGCTGAAGGAAACACAAGCAAGAGCGGCAGGCGCCTCTTCTGATTGATTGCTTTTCTGGGGAAGGGAAAACCAGGCGTACTACCGCGGCTCGAAGCGCGTCTTTCCGTCCACGATGCTAAGGGTCCCGTGCTTGGCTACGGCCCGGCATTTTACACCCACGGAAACCCCGCGTCCGCAACGCCACCCCATGCCCCGAATCCCACACGCTCGCGCCAAAAACTGACGCCCGCTTTGCCACTTTCCGAGACCCGCATCTCACGCAAAATCCGAGTCCCTCCGTGACAGAATTCGAGACCCAACCCGCCAAAATCCGAGACCCCAAGCCAGTGCTACAATCACGCTTGCGATGCCAACCTACGTATTCAAGTGCGAAGGCTGCGGCGGCCAGAGGCCATTCCTCGTCCACGAAGGTGAACCGCCAGACCCCCAAGGGGAAAACCCCATCCAAAAGCACTGCCCCACCTGTCGCACCCTGACAAACTGGATGCTCGCTTCTCCTGAACGGCGGGCCGGCCACGACCGCAGAAGCACCTCTGACCGCCGCACACCAGAGTAGAGGACCAGGGAGGATTCACGCTCTAAAGTAGCTGCTCAAACTCTTCGCAGCCGACCTCTCGCGCCGCCCCAAACTTCGGCTGGATTTTGTACCCCGAGAGGCTTAGATGGTAAGTCTTTTGGTGTTTTGGCAGCGATTACTTGGTTGGAGTAGGCCAAGCGTCCTTTTGAAACTTGTCGGGCTGAAACTTACCGCCGTCAACGTAATTCTTGTTGATCTCAATAAACGTGTTCCACTTCTCCGGCAGGTCTTCCAATGCGAAGATGGCCGTCACCGGGCAGACTGGGACACAGGCCCCGCAGTCAATGCATTCGGTGGGATCGATGTAGAGTTGCGGCACCTCATCGAATGTCGGCCGGCCATCGTCATAGGTTCGGCCCTTCGCCGGATGGATACAATCCACCGGGCACACATCCACGCAGGTGGTGTCCTTAGTTCCGATGCAGGGCTCGGCAATAATGTATGCCATCTTGCCCTTCCTCCTTCGATTAGTATAACCCCACTGCTATGTATGCAAGATGGCGCGAGGAGGGAGATATGAACGTAGGAAGAATCTCCGCAATCACGATCAAAGTGAGCGATATGGCAAAATCCGTGCATTTCTATACGAAGCTCCTGGGCATGAAGATTCTCTATGGCGGTGAAAACGCTCATTTTTCTTCCCTGCAGACGCCCGCCGCAAGAGATACTGTACTGAACCTTGAGCATGGGCCTGTGGCCCGTGACTGGGGACGGATAATTTTCTACGTCGAAGACGTAGATAGGTTTTGGGCTTACCTGAAAGAAAAAGAATTCAACCCAGAGAGGCCACGAGATGCAGCCTGGGGTGAGCGGTACTTTCACATGTACGATCCAGATGGCCACGAACTATCATTTGCCCAACCAATTTGCCTAGGCTGCCGGGCTCCCTCGGTCCGCAACCTTCCCCCCTCACTCAAGCAACCCCGAGGCCATCCCGCATGGCCTCTTTTCTCTTCTAAGCCGGTCAGGCTCCGAGGGTTTGCTGCGAGGTGCTAGAATGGCGTCTGAACATGCCAGAGCTCGGACTTTCGCTTCTCGCGCTTCATTTCAGTTCCTCCACGCATGGATGCCACTCCGGGTCTAAGAAATGCCCACGACAAAACCATCCTCCGCATTGCTGACAGTGGTTGGTGGCAACGGAGAGGCACGGCTCATCCCACCCGGACACCCCTTGACACGATATCGGAACCGTCTACTCTCCTTTTCAACCATCGCGCCGCTCATTGAGAGGAAAAGGCAGTCAGACCAGCTATTCAATAGCAATGTGCGTCTCGGTTCTCTCTACGCCGCCAATTGCCTGAATCCTGTCGATCACCAGCTTGTTCAGCTCATCCGCGTTTGCAGTTTCAACCACAACGAAAATGTCGGGCACTCCCCAGCACGCATTGGCCAACTTAATGCCAGGCAAACTGGCGATTTCCCGCGCGACATCCCGAACCTTTCCCATTCGTGCGTTCACAAGGATGTAAGCTCTCATGTCTTTCTCTCTTTCTTGCGGTTAGGCAGCCTCTCGCTCCTTACACTCCCGGCAGCGCCGCGTCCAGGGCACGGCCCCCAAGCGCGCTTTCGAGATGCGATGGCCGCAACCCTGGCAGGTGCCAAACCTGCCGTCCTTGATCCGGGCCAGTGCCTCTTGGATTGCGCGCAGGAGCGGCCCGTCGGTCTGATGTAAGCGAATCTGAAGCTCCGCCTCAAAATCGGCATTGGCTTGGTCGATGAAATCTCCGCCAGGATCCCCAGCTCCTGGTACAAGCACCTCAGTTCCGGCCCTGGCGCTAGACAACTCCTGCTGCTTCTCAAGCAGCAATCGCTTGTAGCGAACAAGCTCTCTTGCGTTCACGACAGTTCCCATCGCCCCTGCATTTTACATCCAACATGGGCGGGTACACCGCATCCGCCGGCGAACATCAATCCGTGGGGCAGCCTCAGATTAAGAACGAATCGCTCGGCTTACTCGTGAATTGTCTGTTTGTCTCAGCGAGTCTCATGGAGGTCGACATCCAGTTCGCGCCGTTCCCAAGCCAGCTCAGAGATCAGCGCAAGCAAATCCTTAGGCGAGCTCTGACTCTAAATGAGCGGTACAGCACGACTCCTCGGGGCAGGGGTGCTTCCGGCCTCCGACAAAGGGCCCACCTTTGTACCGTCATGGGAAAGAACAACGATGCCATCAAAGCTTTCAGGCAGGTTGAGCGAGCTAGAAAAAACTCCGACATGGGGCATGCCGACGCGTTGGCAGGACTTGGCCTAAACATTTTCCTTCATGCTTACCGGCGCGGTTTTCCTGGGGGCCGTCGGACGGGCATCAGGCTCTTGGAGGAAGCAAGCTCGGAGATACAGGGCCCACAGCACAGCGCATGGCTAGTTCCAGTTAAGAGGAAACTGGCGCAGGCCCTGCTTCTGAACGGCGACAGGAAAGGCGCTGAAGACATAATTTCTGATTTGCATAAGTTGGCCCACCAAAGGAGACTCTGGCACCAAGCGGAAAGATTAGGAGCCATGTTCATCGACCCAGCGGGCTATGTGGCTACAACGCGCAGAACTTTTGGGATTGAGTAGGAACACTGAAAACGCCTGCCAGCAATTCAGGCGGTCGGCAAACTCTTCGGGATGACAAGCGGAAGCGAGATCGACGCAACGTAGAAGCGAAGGGAAGTCAGTTCTTTCACCACCGAACAAGGAAAAACACCAAGCCAGCACTCTCGCTGGCTTTTTTCTCCTCACGTGATCGCCACAAGAAAGCCTTGGCGTCCTGGGCAATCCCAATGCCCATCCTGGGCCTTGTGCTTGCGGAGCGTCGAATCGTTCTTCGAATGCGTGAATTTCTTCTGGCAGTAGGGGCATTGGAAAACGTACCTCGGTCCGTACGGGGTGGACGGGCGGACTCGGGAAGTCGAGCGTGGAGGACGAGGGCCGGAAAAGGCCGATTCCCTCAGCGATGCCGTCGAAGGAGCGCTCAAGGGTCCCTGGGAAGTGAGTTCTATACGATATCGAGGCTGAAACGTCATGCCCGTAGCGCGCACCTGAGACATGTTCGCTGTGTTGAAAGCCTTGATGTGCGTCGACCCCTCCTCCCATGCGTAAAGTAGTAGATTGCCGGTCTCCGCTCGCCGCAGCGAGTACGGCTCCACGCGTCGTTGCTTTCCGTCATACGTGAACTCAAGCATCAGACGATTCGCGCCCGCGAACCGAATTGCCTCAAGCGAAGCCCCGCCGCCCCAGTATTGAATCCCTGCGGGAGCCACGAGTGACTGCCCACGAGAAACGGGGGCAGGCGCGAGTCTTGCCTCCGGGAGAACACGGGTCGGCTCATCGATCCATTGCAGTAGACCAGGCAATCGGCCGAGCAAGCTATCGAGCTCCGGGAGGACAGGAAGCTGGTGCGCAAGCATATTCGCCCATTCCGATCGCAGTTCTTCGGCATTGCGTATGACGCCAAGAAGCTCAGCGGACGATGGAGCTTTCAATCCCTTGGCTCCGCATTTCCGTGCAAGAAGGTCGCGGACCCGCGGCAATTGAAACGCGTCCGGCTTGTTCTCGAGGAGATAGACGACATCGTAGAGGTCGCGGGGGCGCGTACGCTCGTAGAGCGCGCGGGTCTTCTCAGCCAGTAGCTCGTCAAGTGAATACGTGCGGACCTGTAGTCTCTCGGGCAACGCGTCGGGATACGGATGAAATACTCCGGAATTGCTCGGGGCATCGAGAACCGGTTCGTGCTGGGTGATGTCGAAGATGACCCTGGGATACGAGGGAACACTAAGCGGGCCGCGGTAGGACACTCTGCCCTCAAACGTTCCCCGTCCCTGCCGATCTACACGCGACCGGACCTCAATGCGATCTTCGGGGAACTCGATGCCGCTCTGTTCCGCTGCTGACCCCGCCACCTCTCGAAGAATGCGCCGCAACTCCTGCTCAGTGTAGGAACTTTCCGGCAGGAGCGAAAAATCAAGGTCCTCGGAGAAGCGGTACGTCTCAACGAAGCACTTCTTGAGGCAGGTGCCGCCCTTGAAGATCCAGTTGGCACCTGTAACTGGATGCGAAGCAATACCGGCAAGCAACCACCCGAGCACATAGTCCTTCTCAACGATGTCGACCCGCAACTGCCATTCGGCCGCGCGGTCGCGGATGTCCTGGACGGTAATCATGCTGTTCCGGTCCAGGCGTTAATCGCAACGTTCGTCCACACTCTCCAGCGGCGAACCAGTTTCCCCCGACGGCGGACCGCGGGATCGAGCCTCACCGTGCCGGCAGTAAGGCGCGTTCGTGCCTCATCGAGCAGCGCTTTCTCCTTGGGCCAGAGGAGCTCGGCCAAGTAGCCCAAGCGCTTCCACGCGGCGCCATTCGCCGCTTCCTTGGCAACGGCAGCAAGCCTTCGGAAGTCGCAATCCTTGCTTGCCCCGTATTCTCGCATGATGTCCGCGAGGTGCCGCATTCCTCCGCAAATCTCCGGGGAACGCAGGCCATCCACGATTGTTCGCTCGCGTCCTGAAACGGAAACACGCTCAGCGCCTCGCCAAACGAGGGTGACACCTGTGATGCGGGAGCGTGGGACTCGAAAGAGCCGGAATTCGTGATTCAGCAGACGTAGAGACCGGGAGCGCACATGCGCCGCGGTAAGGACCAGTGTCGAGCGGAAGAGCTGCTCCGTAAGTCCCCAATGCTCGGCTGCGCTCCACCCACCGATGTAGCAGGGTGAAAACGCCTCCCGCGCGAGAACCCAAGGATCGTTCGGGGCCGTGGGACGGTCAGGCTCCGTCTCAAGCGGAAGAACCATATACAGGCCGCGTCGGACACGCGTCACCCAGCCGCGACGGGCGAGAGCAGCAAGCTTCACTGCTGCCGCCCGCCGTGGAATGCTGAGCGTTTTTGCGGCGGCGTCGACGCCGATCAAACCCCCGCAGGAGGCCCGGGCTATTCTTGCTATCGAAACCCGACTCGGACTCAACATTCCGCCCCCCTCCCTTCGGTCTATTCTGTGTGTAGTTGTACGCTTTTCTGGCATATGTCTACATACGAAGTATACCGGTCAGGCTAAGAGCGTGTCAAGGAACCCCCAGAATACCAAGCAGTTAGTCGAATGAATATAAAGCACTTAAATCTTCAGGTCGGCTCGTTCAGGCCGTGGGCAGACTCTTCTGCATGACAAGCGGCGAGAAAACGGAAGAAAAAGACGAGCCCAACTCGTTCGCAGCGTAACAACCCACACAAAACCAAGAGCCAGCACACCTGCTGGCTCTTTTCTCGTTGGAGAATTCGGGCGATAGAGCCAGGAACTCGTTTGGAGATAGAATGCCGCGCTAGCCGACAGGATATGAGCGGAGGGGGCAACAAAGGATGAGCCAGGCAAAGAGTTGGGCACCGGGCTGGAAGACAACATACGGACCGAAAAGAAAAGACAAGCAAGACGCCTTCGAGGCGGACTTTGAAGACCGGGCAAACAACAAGGTGCGCGTCTGCATCACGATTCAGTACCTTAAGGGATTCGGAGAAAAGCCGCTGGACTCGGAGGAGGTCGTCCGTCACACGGAAACTGTGTTGCGAGCAATCCTTGAGGCCTACGTAGAAAAACGCGTGGTGACACCCATCTCCCTCAACTGTGCGCGAATGCTTTCCCGGATGTCTCCTTCTGTCGTTCCCTCGTACCTCGCCCCACAGCGCAGCATGTAACCGACAGACTTCGCATCTTCGGGTGGCCATGCCTGACCCTGCATCACGTCTTTGCATTTGAAGCAGCGATCCAGTCCGACGCCCGTTTTGCTGAGGGTGACCGTCTTGCCGCAGCAACTTCCTTGTACCTGGGCGATGGCTACTGAGGGAAACAGCACGACGGCCAGGATGAACGCGGGCTTCCATCTAGAGTGTTCTATCGCTTTCATCGGGTCGTCTCCTCAGTCGTCGGCGGCCCGATTCGGACGCACGCCGGAACACAGACCTTGTATATGTGAACTCTGGTATGGTGGCGGCACTCATTGATCGAGTACGGTTGGCACTTGCATGCGGGCTTGCAACCAGCGGGCGTTTGCAAGAACCAGGTCGTCGGGATGAGAACACCTTCCTCGTCAGCCGCTGGTTTGCGGACGACCACGACGCTGAGGCCATCGAAGTTCTCTTCGATCAGACGTTCGCCTTCTTCAGACCCGTTCAGGAAGTCGTGCCGAAGGACGCTAATCCCTATGATATCGCCGAGGCCACTGTCGTGGATCGCCCGCATAAGGTCGCAGATGAGCGCCAAGTGCTGCACCAT
>JAKEER010000085.1 GCA_022616615.1 Acidobacteriota bacterium | reverse complement strand
TAGGCGTCCACCACAGCTTCGTTGTGAATTCGCTCCTCTCGCACGGGATCCCTTTTGAGTTTGGCCACGGATTAAGTCCTCGGTGCCACCTTAGTCCTGGAAGATTTGCCAAACCGATTATGTGATGTCCAGTTCGCGTTTTGCCAACTCAAATCGGCTCTCCCGCGCTGGAGGCCACATAATCAAGGACACCACACAACTGAAGCGGATGGGCAATTCCCGGCGCGTGCGGGACGGCTACACCATGCGCGAGCTGGAGTTGTGCCTAGGCGAAGACCACCACAAGATTTCCGTCTGGATCGCAAACGGCTGGCTCCAAGACCGCCTTCAGGGCACACGGCGCCACGGTGGAAATGGGAACGATATTCACCGCATTCGCGAGCAGGACATCTTGAACTTCATCAAGAACCATCCGCAGGAGATCAACCTCGGCAAAGTGGACCAAACCTGGTTCCTGGATCTGGTCGTGTTGAAGGGCCGCGAAGTGCCCGAAGTAAAGTTGCCTCGTCGCGCGGAGGCGGAAGAAGAGGAGGTTGCAGCGGCATAACAGGTGCCGTGCGCGGCTCGGGGGTCGCTGGTAAAGGCCCAAATGCCCTTAGAGTTGAGCAACGTCAGCCGATTCGTTTCTCGATATTGGACAGTTTGCGAGAAGCGCGTTACGCGTTCCTTGTTTGCAGACGCCTGGGTGCGGTTATCGGCGGTTTCCCCTAAAATGGGACGATGCCAGTGAAATCGGTACGGAAGGAACGTCCACTGATCGAACTCTTTCTGTCGGCCTACGAGAACGACGGCTGGAAGAATTGCGCAATCGATTGGCTGGAGGACAAACAAGACGGTGCCGTCGAGGTCATCGCGAAAAAGCCGGACGGAACCACGCTCGCGCTCGAACATACGCTGATCCAACCGTTTGTGGGTGAGAAGTCCGACTCGGAGCGCTTCCTGAGAGCTTTTTCACGAATCGAGAAGAATCCGGCGCTCACGGTACCTGCGCGCAGTTTGGATGTGGTCATCCCTGTTGGGGCTCTGCCCGTAGGCTGCCCGTGGGGTGTGGTCGGCGACGAGGTCTTGTCGTGGCTGATAGCGAATCATGCGACTCTGCCCGAGGGGCGCTCCGAGCACAGAATCTCGGTCGGGGAGTCGTCGAAGAACGGGCCGTTGGCACTCCATGTCGGAATTCGAATCACCAATGTTCCTGGCTCCCGGGGCCACTGCCTTATCTCTCGCGACCAAGTACCACAGAATCTAGGCAGCATTGTGGAGAAAGCTCTAAGAACGAAACTGCCGAAACTCGTGAAGACCGCCGCAACGAAGCGGATACTCCTCTTCGAACGCGATCAAATGTTTCCAGGCGACGGCGAAATATACGATGAAGTGGCGGTGCGTCAGGCGACGTATCCCGACCTTGCAAAGATCGACGAACTCTGGTTTGCAAACACCTCCATCTACGCTTCAGAGAAATGGGTCAGCTTCGAGCTCATCGACGGCCGGGGGCTCGTTGAGTTACTGGTTTTCGAGAGTGGAGTTCTGAAGCAGAGACGGGACGACCGGCCGCATCTCGGTCTAACGCGGCCATAGCTTTCGCCCTTTTCTTCCCGGGTAGCCAATTTCCCGGAAATCGCGCCTTAATAGCCTGGATACGCGAGTTTGGGCTGTCTGGTAGACCCCAAAGCGGGACCGAAAAGAATCCAAACTATTCCTCTGACGCCCATCGGGCTGTCAACTCCCACGTCTTGCGAGACAAGCACTAGAACCGGTCTCATAAATATCTGAACAGAATCTGCACGCGACCTAGGCGTAACAAGCCGGAAAAGTTCACAGCGTGATACTCCCAGCGAATCACGAGCCGGCGAACATTGTGAAGCCAGACAAAGAGTCATTCGGCTCGTAATTTTATGACTTTTCACTCACGGCGAGGTCGAACGCTTCACGCAAAAACGGCATGACCGTACGCAGTTCCCCGGCGGTCCGGACAAGGGCGACGTGTGAGACGCGGTTGCCGCTTGGCCCGATTTTGATGAAGTACGGTGCGCTCACCTTGCGGCCGAGGTGAACCACCACGCGAAGCGCATCCCGCGTTACCGTCAGGTCCGCAAAGATGCGTGTCGTCCGGAACAGCGCGTACCGGTCACGTGTCACTACCTCCACCTCACCAAAGCCCCTCACGGTGGTCTCGAGTTTCCGGTAGAGATCGGTGAGTTCCGGTGGCCTATTTTTGAGTAAGGTCGCGGCGCTGCCGACCCCGCACGCGTGACGTTGATTCACCTGACGAAAGGTCCGATCGCACCGAGGACATGCCCAACTCATAAGGTTTTTGATACGCGTGAAACGCACATCTGTCAAGGTTTGGCCTTTACAGAAGCCTGACAGAGGCGCTCGTCCGGACATGCCTGACTAGTCTCAGATGGAAAGGAGAAACTCCATTGAGCATAGGTGAAAGCGTTTCGACCCAGCCCGTTCCGATGGAAGTCCGGGCAGTTTCTCTGGACCGCATCCAAGAATCTAAAGACAACCCGCGGCGGTTCTTCGATGAAGCCAAGTTGCTAGAGCTGGCGGAAAACATCAAGGCACATGGCGTTCTGCAGCCAGTCCTCGTGCGTCCTTTGCCCGAAGGTCCGGAAGGCGCGTATGAACTCGTCGCGGGCGCGCGCCGCTTTCGTGCATCGAAGCTCGCCGGCAAGCAGACAATTCCCGCGACCGTGCGGGAACTCAATGACGCCGAGTGCCGTGAAATCCAACTCATTGAGAATCTCCAGCGCGCAGACATTCACGAGCTGGACGAGGCGCTGGGCTACCGGGCGCTACGGGACCTCAATCCAGAGCTTTACACGGTGGAAACGATCGCGGCCAAGATAGGCAAGACCGCCAAATACATCTATGGCCGCATGAAACTGGTGGATTTGATCCCGGCAGTGCAAACGGCCTTCTACGAAGGGAGGCTCACTGTCGCGCACGCGCGCGAAATCGCGCGCCTGCAGCCGAGGGATCAGGAACGCGCTCTCGCAGAGTGCTTTCCGGGCCACCGGAGCATCAAGTCCATTCTCAAAGACCGCAAGGCTGAGGCGGTGAGTGTGCGAGAGCTTCGGGAGTGGATCGAACGCGAAATTCACCTGGACTTGAAGAATTCTCCGTTCGATGCCGCAGACGGCAATCTGCTGCCCGCAGCCGGCCCGTGCACGGCCTGCCCGAAACGAACGGGCAACAACCCACTACTCTTTCCCGAGATTCGCAACAAATCCTTATGCACGGATCCCGGGTGCTACAAGGCCAAGGTTGAAGCCCTCGTCAAACTGCGGGTCACTCCGTTGATTGAGCAGGGACGCAAGCCCCTTCAAGTTTCTGAGGTTCCGTACTGGCAAACCCACACCAAGGCGCCGAACACCCTCTACGAGGGGCAGTACCGGCGAGCAGAGCGCGAAGGAGACTGCGCCGACACGCAAGTTGCCGTTGTCGTGGATGGCCGCAAGGCCGGAACGGTCCTCCACATCTGCACCAGCGAGAAGTGCAAGACCCACGGACGAGCTTCGCGCTATGAAGTCTCACCGCAGGAGAGGGAGCAGCGCAGGAATATCGCGCTTGCTGCGCGGATTCAGAAAGAAGTGCGCCTCCGCATTCTCCAGGCTGTGCGACAGGAACTGCCCGGCACTCTGAGCCGCCCGGACTTCGAAATGGTTGCGCTTGATTACTTCAGGCGACTCGGTCACGACAACCATCACCGCCTATTCCAAGTCTACGGGTGGGAGGAGAAGAAGAGCAAGACCTCCTGGGGCGGGTTTTCCGTTGAACATGAGAAGCTGGCGCAGGAACAGATTCGTTCGATGACGGCGGCCGATCTCAATCGCTTCATTGTGACCTCCGCCCTTATCTCGGACCTCTACTACGGAGGGTATGGTGGCGATGATGTGCTCTCGAAGGATTCGAATCTCGCGGAGGCTGCCTCCCGATACAAGGTGGACTCGGCGAAGATCACCGCTACTGTGAAGGCGGAGCTATCAGCCAAGAGAAAGGGCGCCAAATCCGCGGCGCGCGGATCCAAGCGGGGACGCCAGCGTGGAGGGGCCGGCTGTTAGTCATGAATGTTGCAATCGGTGGAAAAAGGCCGCCGACCATGCTCTCTTCCGCAGGGGAATGCCCGCTAGAACTGGTAGCCACAAGCTCTGCGATTAGCGAGAAATGTTCAGAGTGGAAGTGTCGCGCCTCCGAATGGGCTGCAAACATTGGGTTTGTTTAGTAGCTCTGCGGGGTTTGGAGCTTCTGCTCAGGGTATGTCCCGCCGCTAGGACATGCGCCTCGTCTGAGCTCGGTGTATGTTTCCTGTCGAGCGTCAGGCCGAGTGATTTCAGACCACAACCCATGGCCTCATTACCGCAAATCCAGGATGCTGCCTCTGTCGAAAGGCACTACGCCGTTATGGAAATTGCCGAGATGTGGAACTTAAGCGCCGACAAGGTGCGTGCTCTTTTTGAAGGCGAGCCAGGCGTGCTGCTTATTGGCCAACGGACCTCGTACCGCAAGCGCCGTTACGTCACTTTGCGCATCCCGCAATCTGTCGTCGAACGGGTTCATGCACGTTTGTCAAGGAAGGCTGCGGAGCGGTAGAAAAGAATGGAAGGCTTCTGCGAACCTTCAAAGCAGTACAAATCAATTCAGGTTAGTTTCCACGCCTTCTCAATGGATTCTTCCAACTTCAATTGTCGAGACTTCACCCACGGAGCGTAATGGCGTTCAGTTGTCCTGATTGAAGTGTGACCGAGAAGGATTGACACCGTCTCAAGTGGCACTCCGGATTGGAGAAGATTCACGGAAAAAGTGTCTCTGAATCGGTGGGCATGGCCTTTGACATCAGCGAGCTTCAGAAGCTTTGCTAACGATCTTTGCCAATCGGCGACCGCCGATTTGGGGGTACCATTCCCCGACCAAAAGAAATGCCTTCCAACCGGGCTGACTTCATTCATCTCCTTCAAGACACTCTCAGGCAGTGGAAGGTAAACTGGGGTTCCAGTCTTTTGCGTATACATCAGAAGCTTGTTTCCTGTAAGCCGGTCCCTAGAGAGCGTGACTGCATCCTGGATTCGGAGACCTGAAAACCTCAGCAGATTCACAAATGCCCGCATCCGAATACGATTCTTCTCACCGTAGATCCCCTGGGTTGAATAAACCTCGGTAGCCCAGAGGATTTTCTCGATCTCAGAATCGGAAAATGGAAGCGTTGGCGCAGGACGTGTGATGGGGTGTTTTAAGGCTTTCGCCGGGTTGATCTGGATCCACCCCGACTCCTGACAGAACCTAAAGAATGTTCGGAGCCGTTCGAGTTTCTTGCGGGACGAAATCGGGGCAAGTTTCCACTTCTCGCGATACCTTCGAACTTCGTCAACTGACAATGACGCGAGCTCTCGGCCGGTGAACTCTTCCTTAAGCTCGTCGGTCAGAAGGGTGTACTTCCCAATGGAAGGAGGAGTGAGCTTCCTAGCTTCACAATCTCTGATGAACGCTGTGCATGCGTCAGCGACGGAGGTATGTTCAAGGCCTGCTGAATTCCCGCCTTCCCAGTCCCTTACTAGTTTCTGAGCCGCTTCCCAATTCCTGAGGCCAAGGGATTTCTTCATCCACCTGCCGTGTAGGGTACCTTGCACCCAGATCGGGCATCCGCACTTCCTGTGGGTCCGCAAGCGGTGCGGACACGATTTCATATGCCTTCGCCAGAGGTTCAGCACGGAGGGCAGGATACCACAAACTGGAACGCCTGTGGAACGCGGCGTTTGACCTGTCTCTAAGCGATTGAACATACACAGGATATATTTTGGAGGCGGGGGGAGTCGAACCCCCGTCCGAAAAGCCTTGCCACCAGAAGACTACATGCGTAGCCCGTTCGCTTGCGGCCTGCCCCTTGCGGAGCTTCC